>JAUXAB010000008.1 GCA_030615025.1 Phycisphaerae bacterium
AAAAGTTCGAGGCCAAGGCGGCAGGCCAAAAATGCTCGGAGGCGTGGTTTTCTCCACGTTGAGAACGTTTTTGGCCGACAACGCGGGCATCGGGCTTTGCAGCCGGCCGCAATAGAGCGGGTTATTTGGATAGGCTCTAAGTGCTCGATGGGTAAATTACCTGGACCCCAGAATGTGTTCATCTGGGGTCTGCGAGCAGATATAAACCCTCATCAGGTGTAAGTCTCATCAGGTTTGATTGGCTTTGAGAAGATATATATGGTTCATCTTCAATCTTGTCCGCCAGATAGCTCGCCATTTTCTGTGCAATTTTCGCTCCAAAGTCGCTTGGTTCGATACCTGCGGCACCGGCTATCCTGCCCTCTATTATTGCCATTGCGTCTTGCAGACGTTTATTCTGGCTGCTAAGGTACTCACTGTATTCGTTGGCCTGTTTTAGTTCGTTCTTGACAGCGGCCAGTGCTGCTTTAGCGTCCTTGGTTAAATCCAAATTTGTGATATCAAGAGCAATGTCCCTGGCGAAAAGATTAATAGTCTGGCCATTACCGAGTGGCCGCGATATGACCTGGCCGTTGGCGGTAAAGAGCTTGTTATTGTCGTATTCTGTATTATCAACTATATCATTAATGTCCTTAGCTAATTGTTCAAACTGTTTCTGCATAGAGGCTTTATCGGTGCTTGTGTAATAGCCGTTTGCGGCTTCTTGAGCCAGTTGCTCCATTAGGGTCAGCTTATCACGGATGGTAACAGCAGCATCGACAAACATCTGGACCATCGAAGTGGCCGCATTAGCATTCTGGGCACTGAGCCGAATATCGGAAATATTGCCCTGGAGAAACTCCCTGATTATCGCTATCTCACTGTCGTCATCCGGCACTCCATAAGTGCCGTCAGAGAAGTTGTAATCCCCGCTAAAAACCCAGTTCCGAAAATAAGATTTGAATACACTTTCTATCTCAAGCATTCTCGCCCTCCAACTCTGATAGAAAGTACCTCGCAGACCCCCAGAATGTCTTTATCTGGGGTCCCTGCTCAAGTATAGTATAAGAAAAGTCTGTTATAAAAGCAAATGTGGCAGTCCTGAAACCACCACAAACTCAAGCACCGCTATTTTGTAGCCTGGTCACCGTTATTGTCAGCGTGCCGTTATTTTCAGACGGCTTTTCACCTCGCCTGGGAATGCTCTCTTTTAGAATTGCGAAAATCGCCGGCGCATGGGAAAAGGCCGAGCGGTGTTACCACTCGGCCTTTATAAAAATTCTGGCAATCAGCAGCTCTAACCAGGAATATCAGAAACAATTTTTAAACTCTGGCAAATTTTCTCTGCACGCCATAGCCGGTTGACGACCCCCACACTGGTTATTGGTTATTGGTGATTGGTTATTAGGCCGAATTTACCATTTATCAGTCACCATAAGTCGCCTACCGCCCTATCCCGCTGTTGAGTGCAATCTCCACATCTTTCTTAACGTTTTCCAGAATCTTCATCCAATCGAGCATTTGTGTTCGTGCGAGAAGCTGGGGCCGATAGAGTTTGCCTGCAACCGAGGCATAGTTCTCCCAATGCTTCTGGGCTTCGAGAAGATGCGTGATTGCCAGCGTCTTATTTTCTTGATTCTTTGACTTTTCGAACAAATGAAGCTCCACCGCACCGAGGATTTTCAAGGCATAATAGTTGCCCAGATGAGACATCGCCTCAATATCTGCCAATGTCACCCGTAGTTCGCCGCTTGTATCTTTTACCTGACGCCGAATGGACACGAGCTGTTTCAACGACTCATCTGCATAATTGCGCAGCTCTTCCGCCACTTGAACCGGCGTCATCCCTGTCATAGGTTCATTGGCAAAATGCCTCTCCACGTATTCCGGGATTGACATCAGGCCGCTATCCTGCATTGGCTTGGTTTCGATGAAATCCCGCACCGTATGAAAACCTTTTCGCTGGTCAATACATCCTTCGACGGCCCACATAAAATCCCAATTACGCCAATGGAACCGGTTTACCAGAGGAATGATTTTCGACGCCGTCGCCCAGGTGTCATACACAGGTAAGCCCTGTGTCTCGGGAAACCGCCAAAGGAGAACTTTTTCAAAAAAGTCCCGTTTCAGATTAAGGTCGTAGCCCAATCGTCCCCAGAGCATAAACTTGTACCAGTGTTTTTTGATTTCCAGTGCACGCGGTGCCTG
Organism: Phycisphaerae bacterium; assembly: GCA_030615025.1. GTDB lineage: Bacteria > Planctomycetota > Phycisphaerae > Sedimentisphaerales > Anaerobacaceae > CS2-K091. The sequence continues at coordinate 2,188 of JAUXAB010000008.1, forward strand.
CGGCTCAAGACTGGTAAATTCCCTGCCCCATACGTATCCGTCCGAACCCATGTGATAGCCTGCGGTTTGTTCTTTTGGCGGAAGATTCGAGAGAAATGCTCGCACGTACTCCGGGTCGCCCCAGCGGAAATTGAAAATGTCGTCGTTGCGCAGGTTCCACCAGCACTTCACTTCGTACGGTTCCATTTCCTTTAGCAGCGACTTGCAGAAAGGAGGCTTGGTCGAGGAGTACATATGCGCCCTGGCATACTTGAAACTGATCTCAAAAGAATCCGGGTAGCTGGCTGCAAAATCGGCCATAATCTTGCCCAGGCCCGTATTCCAGACACGATGAATAAACCGTACCTTCCGGTTCGGCTGCTGTTTCTTTGCATCCAGAATTCCCATTCCGTACGTCTTCCACAGCCACTTCTCACGGTCAAATTCGTCGTTTCGGTTCTTCATATTCTCCCCCGCAGTGACACCAATGCCGGCAAGCAGCGGATAAGTTAACACGGTTTCGCGAACACATTCACGCAAATAGGTAATCGTCCTGGGGTTGTCCTGCTCATTTGTAATGCCATATTTGCCTTCAACACTGTTCATAAGGACGTTCCATGTTATAAAATAAATATCAATCCCACGGTCCTTCGCATACTCCATTACCTGCCGCCAGAATTTGATTTTCTCGTCAATCGTCATTTTCCTGACAACTTTAAGGTTCTTAAGGACCTCCGGCGAGACAAATTGAGGGTCCCTCCACGCACCGGATTTATAAGTCGGCTTCAACGTTGTTACACAAATGTCCTGCAAAGCTGCATCAGGATAGTTAGCCAGTTTGACAATCGATGGAAATGGATGAGGATTCCAGAGCGTCAAAGTGTTATAACGATAGTGGGCCATGTCGTCCATAAACTCTTTCCAAAATGCGAAATTCCACATCTCCGCATAATTGTTTTGTGCCGCGTCCCCCGTGTCGTCATAGCTTGGTGTCCGGGCATCCAACGGTATATTGAATTTGATTCCACGCCGGGCAATAGAAGGGTTGTGAACATTATCGCTGACTTTATCGAGACCTCCTTCAATGCGAACAATCTCCGCTATATCCAGGCCCCCGTACATTGCTCCAACTTCATCGGCACCAACAGCCCAGTACGTGGATTTCCCTGCTAAACGGATGGCATATCCCTGCGGTTCAAGCTCAGGAATAGGTTTTCCACCTTTGTCAAGCAACCTTTTTTCCACGCTTTGTCTGCCTTTCACCGCCAGAATAATACGAACCGACTCGCCCTTTTTTGATAGCTGCTCGAAGGATTTCTCCGTAACGCCGAAACCCTTTTCCTCCAACGCTTCACGAATCTCTTGTGCAGCAAACCCAATTGGCCCCACAGTCGGGTCACGATAGATGACAGCCCCCTGCTTGTTGCTGGCAGGGGCTGTCTTCATTTGGCAGGAGGACACGCCTATTACCAAAAACATCACGCAGTAAATTTTACCCCACATATAAATGTGGGGAATATTGTACATTCCATTTTGCATCTGCCACCTCTTCATTTTGTTACCTTGCTTTCCACCGGATTTCTCATTCGTATTCGTTAAGGACAACCACAAGTCCTTTCAACGCTGACACAAAGTGCCTGACCCATCTACATAGTATAACGCCGGCGAAAGTATGACCTATTCTATAAGATTTTAGACATTTAACCAGCAATTGTTTACAGAAGAAACCTGAATGGGTTCCCGCCCGGCGGGGTCCCCCTTAAATACCGGATGCTTGTCGCGTTGAATAATAGCCAATTGGCGTCTATGACGAACAGCATTCATTTTCTGTCAGAACCCATCCTTGATGGATAAGCTTGACAAAATGTTCTTACTCAGGTACAAAAAATATAGAAAGATAATTAACCACAGATTTCGCGGATTAACGCGGATTAAATATAGGTAAAAAAATCAGTGAGATTTGTGTAATCCGTGGTTAAAAGACAAAAACTCCTGGAGTTTGTGTTGTAAAAAGTGAGGCTTTTATTATGGAAAGAACCGGGACAATGAAGACTTTACAAAAGATCGGATGCTTCTTCCTTGCGGCGACCATACTTGTAAGCTGTAGAACGCGAACTGAGTCCGGTGGAGACGGACGGAAGCCAAAGCGGGCTTTAGCTTTGAGAGATTCTAAGGCAACTCTATCTGACTCTCTGGGCAAGGCACTTGCAGACTTTAATCGGGGCGCGGCTTTTCTTGAACAGTACAAGTATACTGAGGCAGCAAGGGCATTCGAGCGAGTTTGCGATGCTGCGCCGGATTGGACTGCAGCACGCTTCAACCTTGGGCTTGCTTACTTCAATATGCAGGTTAAGCCCGGCGCGAAAAGTTATCTCAAACTTGCACAAGAGGCGTTTGAAACCGTATTACAGTCCAATCCTGACCACCTGCATGCGCGATTTTGTCTCGGACTATATTACCAGCACCTTGGGGAAAACGAAAAGGCTCTTGTTTGCCTTCGGAAAGTGTATGAAGGCGATAGCGAAGACCCCTATGTGTTGTACAAGTACGCCGAGGCTCTTATTAACCTCGGCCTTACGGAAGACGGCACGAAGATGCTTGAAAAAGTTATTGCTCTCGACCCGGGCTTTATCTCCGCGGTGTATCGACTTGCGATCCAATACCAGCGCACGCAAAAACGCGACAAGGCAAAGTCTCTTTTTGCCCGTTTCACAAAACTTAAAGACACAGAACTGACCGGCGGGACCTTTACCGTCCTCAAGGTGTATGGAACGGTGGGAAAATACTATATGGCGCTTGGTGCGGACGGTCAACGCCCAGACTTACCGTCGGTAAAAACCCCTCTGCAAACACGTATTCTTTTTTCCCCTGAACTAAAGCCTTTAAACGCTGTTACTTCAGCCTGGAAATGCCCTGGCAGGACCGTAGCCCTTCCGGGAATTGCCGCCGGCGACGTGGATAACGATGGCGACCTCGATCTTTGTATTACCGCGTTTGGTGCCAATGGGAACGTATGGCTATGGCGCAACGATGGTGCCGGGGGATTTTCACACGATGCAACTTTGGCAAAGCTCGGTATCTCGCCCTGCTTCGGTGATGTGGATAATGACGGGGACCTTGATCTCTGGCTCGGCTGCGCGGGCCCGGACATCTATTTTGAAAATGATGGGAAGGGGAATTTCAGAAAAAGTGAAGTCTCTACAATTGCCGGCGGGGATTGGGTTACCCACTGTGCAAGGGTTCTTGATGCTGATAGCGACGGTGATCTGGATTTTCTGGCATTTCGCCTTGCACGCGGAAGGGTTCCAGCTATCGGGGCGTTCGAGCCTGCGGCCGGCAGCCTCTATAACAACAACAGGGACGGTACGTTTACTGACATTGCCGAAAAGCTTGGTCTGGCGATTGAGAAAACTCCTGTTGCCGCCGTGGTGTATGATGATTTTGATAATGACCGCGATTTGGATTTGGTGGTCTTTTCCGCAGGTGGCGGAGAGGCGATTGGCTGGGTGAACGACCGCGCATGGAAATATCGGATACTCGACGCCGAAACAACCGGCCTTTCGGTTCAAGGCGTTCTCAGTGCCACTTCCGGGGATCCTGACAAGGATGGGGACCGCGATCTTCTGGTTTTTACCGATAAAGTCCGAGAGGACTCCATAGGAGGACTGCAGCTTTTTATAAATCAGGGTGGGTTCCGTTTTGCGCGTCACCAGGGCTTTGCGGATCGCTGTGGCCGGCTCGGTGGAACCGGTGGACAGTTTGCGGATATGGACAATGACGGCGATCTGGATATTGTGATTGCCGACGCGTTCAGGCGTGACGGCAGCCGAGGTCCTGCACTGCTTATTAACGATTGGCCTCGAGACCGTTTCATCAACGCGCTGGAAATTGATCCCGGAAATCTTCTTTCCGCCATCACTATCAAGGGCAACGCCAGTTGTGTGGTGGCGGATTTTACCGGTAATGGAAGATGCGATGTCCTTTTGGCTCCCACCGGCGAAAAACCTTTCCTGGTGGAAAACGTAACGCCGGGCGGCCATTGGATTGAAATCGACCTTCGTGGAACCCGTGAACAGGACAAGAAATCCCGCTCGAATAATTCAGCCATTGGCGCTCGCGTGGAGATCAAGACCGGTACCATCTTCCAACAATACGTGGTTGGGGCACCCTCAGGGCAGGTGGCCATGCCTCCGTATCGGATTCATGCCGGGTTAGGGGAATACGTTAAGGTGGACTGGTTGCGCATAATGTGGCCCGATGCTGTTCTTCAAGCGGAGCTGGAACTGACTGCAGATCAGGTGATGACGATTACCGAGCTGCAGCGTAAGGTTTCTTCCTGCCCACATCTTTTCGCGTGGGACGGTTCGCATTTTGAGTTCGTATCCGATTTTGGAGGCATGGGAGGGATCGGGTACCTCGTGGCGCCAGATGTGTATGCCAGGCCTGACCCCACGGAGTATTTACCTGTTCCGAATCTTAAACCACGTGACGGTGAATACGTCCTTCAGGTGCTGGAACCAATCGAGGAAGTCGTTTATTTTGATGAAGCCAAATTAATCGCGGTTGACCATCCGGTGGAGACGGAAGTTTATCCCCACGAGATGATGGCCGTTGGTGCCCCGCCTCCACCTTTTGAGCTTTTTTGCTTCAAAGACCCGATCGAACCGATACGTGCCATTGACCATTGCGGTGTCGATGTCACCGAGAAAATACGTACGGTTGACCGACGTTATGCCGGTGCGACCGCACCAGACCCCCGTTTCATAGGGTTTGCCGAAGAGCATTTTGTAGAGCTTGACTTCGGCGATCGCCTTCAGACGGTATCGCCTCAATCACGGCTGGTGTTGTTCCTTCACGGATCGGTTGAGTACGCCTACTCTTCAACAAATTTCGCTGCGAGCCAGGCAGGTATGCGCCTCCGGGCTCCCAGTGTCTATGCCTTTCGCAACGGCACGTGGGTTGAGATTTTCCACGAGGTCGGATACCCAGGTGGTATCCGGCATATGATGACTCTCGATGTGACCGGAAAGGTGCTGCCCAGCGACCGGCGAATTCGCATCTCCAGTAATATGGAGCTGTACTGGGACCGGATATTCATGGCGCCTATCCTTAAGGACGCGGGGCTTTACGTCCGGGAAGTGTCAGTGAAAAGTGCAAATCTTCACTTCCTGGGTTATCCGCGGGAATACTCTCCTGATGGGCGGCATCCGAATCTTTACGATTACGGCAGTGTGGACGGGGCCGTTGCATGGAAAATTATGGAGGGCAGCTACACCCGCTATGGTGACGTAGCAGAACTTCTGGAAAAAGCGGACGACTGTTATGTCATTATGGGGCGAGGAGAGGAGCTTACACTGCGTTTTTCTGCAGACGCTTTGGCGCCAGTGTCCGCGGGATGCCGTCGTTCGTTTATTCTCAAAACCGACAGCTTCTGTAAGGACATGGACCTTTACTCGGCATATCCCGATACAGTAGAACCGCTTCCCTTTCATTCGATGAGTAACTATCCCTATGGCGTGAATGAAAAGTATCCCGATGATGAAAAACGGCGGAAATACCGGATGCGGTTTAACACCCGGCAGGTACTTGGCCCAAGCCGCTAAGTACTGATTTGCAGAGCAATTGCAACATTGGGCCGAGAAAATAATCGAACAGATGTACCTTGCGTTAGACCGGCTTTTTTGTTATCCTTAAAGACAAACAGCGTGCAACGCAACCTTTACGTTCCAGATGCAAAGTCTTTCTTGCCGAAGCAATCTACAATGAGAAAGCACAAGATAATGAGAGATCAGAAAAAGAAGACTTCTGAGCATTCACAAACACAGACCCTGGCTTCACGGAAACGGGTTACCCGCCCCTTCGTCCTTGGGCTGATTCTATGTCTAATTATTGCTGGTTTATATTGTGTGCTAACCTTAACCAACACGAAAAAAGAATCGCGAACGATGGAGCCGTCCATCGATTCTATGGAACAGGCATTGCGCAGGCCGGCTTCTCCAACACTTATTCCGGAAAAAGAATTTGCGAAACTGAAAGAAGAAGAAATGAAGTTAGCCCGGCGGGTACTGAAAGATTTTCCCGACAAGGATGATTCGAATGTGCTAATGGGAAATCTATATCGCAGGCATGGTAATTCTGCAGAGGCCATCAAGTTTTGGGAAGGAAGCTTGAAAATAAATCCGAAGCGGGCCGATGTTTATCGGAGAATGGGAAAGCTCGCGCTGGACACGGGGGAGCTCGAAAAAGCCATCACCTTATGGAGAAAAGTCCTGGAGATAAAGCCTGACATGCCGGGTGTACGCAGTGATGTTGCCCGCGCGCTCATAGATTTGGGTAGATACAGCGAAGCTATCACAGAATTGGAGGAGGAAAGTAGGATTTCATCCGTCTCAATCCTTACTTGTTTTCTGTTCGCGCAGGCGCATCTGCAGCAGAATGAATATGATAAAGCAAGGCAGTACTACGAAGCGACGATTGGGCTTAAGCCCAATTTCACCCAAGCATATTACGGGCTATATACGCTGTGCGTGAGGTTAAAGCAGTGGAATAAGGCCCGAGAATACGAAGCTATCTTTAAGAAGCTCAAGGCCAAGGAACGGCACACCTATTTGGGCCGTGACCGAGACTCTCTTGCTGATCTCGCGTCACTCCAAAGAGGTGTAGCCAGAACATATTTAGATGCCGAGCGACTTTATCGCGAAAAAGGCGATATGCAAGAAGCAGAGAGACTTTTACAAAGGGCGTCCGAGCTGGAACCTACGAACACCCGATGCCGGGAAAGACTGGCATCTTTGTACTATATGACCAGCCGGTTTCGAGAAGCGCTATATCAGTTCGAAAAAATTAGCCAAATCGATCCAAATGACCCATTCTGTTATTTGAACATTGGACAAGTATCAATCCGGTTGAAACTAATGGATAAGGCTGAAAAAGCTTACCGAAAGGCCATCAAGCTCTCACCTGAACAATCCGCTGGGTATCGCGAACTCGCACGTCTATACCTCAGGACGAACAAGAAACTCTCTGAGGCGAGAAAACTTGCAGAAAAGGCGGTGACCTTGGAAAAAATCGCAGACAACTACCATGTATTTGCGTGGGCTGCTGAGGTCAACGGTGATTCAGCAAGCGCGTTACAAGCAATGGAACGAGCAATGAAGCTTGAACCGGCCAATCTGAAATACAGACAGATTTATGAACGTATCAAGACAAGGAATTGAGGTGATAAACTTTGCGGACGTTCAAGAGTGCGGCGTGTTTGTGAGCCGGCTATGTGCGGCGACGCTCGCGTTCCTGGGTTTGCTTTCCCAAGTGTGTGCCGGCGGCCCTATCGTGCTTCGGGACGTGACCAAGGAGACCGGAATTACTTTTAGACACACCGATGGCAGCAGCGGTCGGCGCTACATAATGGAGACTGTGACAGCGGGATTGGCAGTTTTTGACTATGATAATGACGGGGATATAGACATATACTTTTTAAATGGTGGGGCACTAAAAGCGGCTAAGCTTAAAATCCCACCCAGAAATGCGCTTTATCGTAACGAAGGTAACTGGAAATTTGCCGATGTAACAGAAAAGGCAGGCGCAGGCGACACAGGCTACGGATTAGGCGTTGCGGTTGGTGATTACGATAATGACGGAGATTCGGATATTTACCTGAATAATCACGGACCAAACGTACTGTACCGCAACAATGGTGACGGCACGTTTACCGATGTGACCAAACAGGCAGGTGTAGAGAATGGGTCTTATACAGGGGCCGGAGCGTGTTTTCTCGACATGGACAAGGACGGCGACCTGGACCTATATGTCTCGAACTATCTTGAGTTTTCGCATGACAAACACCTTACCACCACAGGAGATGGTTTTCCTGTTTATGTTGGCCCTGCTTTTTTTCCGCCCGTGCCGGACGCCCTGTATCGTAACAACGGCGACGGCACCTTTACCGATGTTAGTAAAGGTTCGGGCGTGGCAGACCATCCCAACTGGGGTATGGGAATGGTCTGTGGTGACTACGACAACGACGGGGATACGGATATTTATGTACTCAACGATGGTGCAGGTAATATTCTTTTTGAAAACGACGGTACGGGAAAGTTCAAAGAAGCAGGCCTGATGGCTGGTATCGCCTATGACATCTACGGCGATGCGCAGGGCAGCATGGGTGTGGACTGCGGAGATTACGACAACGATGGGTTGTTGGATCTCTATGTTACTTCTTATCAGGGGCAGTTAGCGCTGCTGTATAGGAATCTGGGCAATGGAATGTTTGACGACATGACAAGATTGACCGGCGCTGGCGCCGGAACCGTCTCCAATGTGACGTGGGGAACCGGCTTTGTTGATTTCGATAACGACGGGGACCGTGACATCTTTGTTGCATGCGGTCACTTGCAGGACAATATTGAGCTCTGGGACGACAGATCCACATATTTCCAACATAATATACTTTATATGAACACCGGTGATGGAAAATTCGTCAATGTATCGGAAAAAAGCGGAGACGGTTTGAAAGTCAAGCTCAGCAGCCGCGGCGCGGGCTTCGACGATTTAGACAACGACGGAGATATAGATGTGGTCATCCTGAATTCCCGCCGGGAGCCTACTATTTTGAGAAACGACTCGCCGTCTAAAGGACACTGGATTCAGGTTCGCTTACGAGGAACAAAAAGCAATCGGGACGGAGTGGGAGCGCGCGTCAAGGTTGTTGCCGGTGACCTGACGCTCATCGACGAGGTTCACAGTGGTCGTGGCTATCAGAGCCATTACGGCATGCGGCTGCACTTCGGATTGGGAAACCGTGAAAAGGTGGACCGTATCGAGGTACGATGGATCGGAGGCGGCGTGGATGTATTTAAGGACATCGCGGTGGACAGGCTTGTAACACTCACCGAAGATAGCTCGAAAGTCGAACCGAAATCAACCGAGGAGATTTTGTAAACGACAGTGAAAAACAGCACAGGGCCGGTACCAGAGGCGGTTTAATACCCGGCGGGTAGGTAGCCCCGGGAGCCGAACGGAGTCCGCAGCAGAATCTTCAGCACTTGACCGAGAAAATCGTTAGGCGGATCCGCCGAGGCGGATTGCGTAAGAGTAACTTTTTTGGTATGATCCAGGAAAAAGAGGCCGCTTTTTGCTTGGTAATTGGTAATCGGTTATTAGTGATTTGATTACCAATTACCGGTTACCAGTTACCAATTACCAGTTACCAATTATATGGCAAAGCATAAAAAAAGAGGGGAACGGGAAACAAAAAATTCCGGACGTTCACCCAGCCCCTGTGAGGGGCGGGGTTCACAACCGTCCGCCCCGGCTGCTCCGAAATTCACTAAATGGCTATTCATCTTTGGCGTAATCGCATGTGTGGCAATTGCAGGTTTTTGGGGCATGAAGTCCTTCTTATGCAGTACCGAACAGCCGGAGCCTTCAACAGTACCATCGAAACTTACTGTGGAACAAGAAGTTTCCGCTTTGAAAAAAGAGGAGATAGAGCTCGCCGAACAGCTGATGAGAGAATTTCCCAATAGCGAAGCTCCGTTAGTGTTGATGGGCAATGTGCGTAGAAAGCATGGTAATTCTGCCGAGGCGGTGAAATGCTGGGAAAAAGCGTTGGCTCAAAACCCCAGGCGTCCCGACGCATATAATGGTATGGGATGGATAGCCGTTGAAAAAGGAGAATACGAGAAGGCGATTGCCTTCTGGAGAAAAGCCCTGGAGATTAACCCCAAAATGCCCGGCGTACACAATAGTATCGCCCAAGCGCTCATGGCGCTGGGTAAATACAGCGAAATTATCGAAGAAGCCCAGGAGGAGCTAAAGATTTCACCCCAGTCCGATCTTAGTTATTTTCTGCTCGGGCAGGGATATTTGAAACAGAAGGAGTATGATAAGGCAAAGAAGTACTACGAAACAGCCATCGAGCTTCAGCCCAATAATATGAACGCGTATTATGGTCTTTTTACCGCGTGCTCGAGATTGAAGCTGCAAGACAAGGCCAGGGAGTACATGGCTACCTTTAAAGAATTGAAGGCTAAGGACAGGAAGGTCTTAATGGATCGCAATAAGGCCTTTGATGATCTCGTTACGATAAGAAAAGGTCTGGCCGAGACATATAGGGATGCCGAACAACTCTATTGGAAGAAGGGGAATTTACAAAAAGCCGAAGAACTCCTGGAAAGGGCTGTAACACTGGACCCGAAAAACACTGAATACCTCATGAAGCTGGGGGAGCTATTTCAGAATCGTAACCGGCTACCGGATGCACTTCAGATGTACGAGAAAGTCAGGGAAATGGAACCAGATAATATGATTAATCACATGAATATAGGTGTTCTTTCAATGCAGCTCAAGCAGTTTGCTATTGCGGAGAAGGCCTTTCAAACAGCAATTACGCTTGCTCCGAAGTTCTCTGGTGGTTATCGCGAACTGGCACAGTTGTATTTAAAAACGGGGAGAAAATTTCCCGAAGCAATGAAACTTGCGAAAAAGGCGGCAGCATTGGAAGAAATAGCAGCTAACTATTTCATATTAAGCTGGGCCTATGACAAGAACGGAGATGTTGCCGGTGCACGTTCGGCTCTGAAACGAGCTACGGAGCTGGACCCAGGCAATTTAGAATACCAGCGGATGTATGAGTTAATTCAGAAGAGGGATTGACGTGGTGGTTCTTAGAGGCGGTCGAGAACGTTGGACAGGCAGGAAAGTAAGGAAGCTCGAAGCACGAAACACGAAATTCGAAACGATATCGAATTACCAAAATTCAAATGACCAAAACGGTTTTGAACATTCGAAAATTCGAATTTTGAATTTGTTTCGGATTTCGATATTCGAATTTCGGATTTCTACGCAGGGGGTGGTGATGCTGGTGTTATTATGTGCCCTTTGCCAGGTATGTGAGGGCGGTCCCATTGTGCTTCGCGATGTCACCGAAGAAACAGGAATTACTTTCACGCACACCGATGGGGGATGTGGCGAACGTTATGTAATGGAGACGGTCAGTGCAGGTTTGGCGCTTTTTGATTATGATAATGACGGGGACATAGACGTCTATTTTCTCAATGGTGCGCCACTCAAGGGGGCAAAGGTTGACGTTGAACCTGCGAATGCACTTTATCGCAATGAAGGGAATTGGAAATTTACCGATGTAACAGAAAAGGCAGGCGTAGGTGACACAGGTTACGGATTAGGCGTTGCGGTTGGTGATTACGATAATGACGGACATTCGGATATTTACCTGAATAATCACGGACCAAACGTGCTGTATCGCAATAATGGCGATGGCACCTTTACCGATGTAACAGAAAAGGCCGGTGTAGACTGTGGGTTCCAAATGGGGGCCGGCGCCTGTTTTCTTGATATGGACAATGACGGCGACCTGGACCTTTACGTTTCAAACTATCTTGAGTTTTCTTATGAACAACATTCCACACATACAATAAACGGCATTCCCGTGTACGTAGGTCCCGGTTTTTATCCGTCTGCACCCGATATCATGTATCGTAACAACGGCGATGGCACCTTCACCGACGCCAGCGAGGTCCTGGGGGTGGGCGAGCACGGCGAACCGGGCATGGGGATGGTGTGTGGTGACTACGATAACGATGGGGACACGGATATCTTTGTAGCCAACGATATGAAAGGGAATTTCCTTTTTGAAAATGACGGCACCGGGAAATTTGAAGAGGTCGGGCTCATGACAGGGATTGCATACGATCTCAATGGCGAGGAGCACGGGAGTATGGGAGTGGACTGCGGCGATTATGACAACGACGGACGGCTGGATTTCTATGTAACCTCTTACCAAACGCAGTGGGCCACGCTTTACAAAAATATGGGCGATGGCGTATTTGAAGACGTGACGCCGGTAACCGGTGCGGGAGCGGGGACCCTTCCCTTTGTGACGTGGGGCAACAGCTTCGTCGATTTCGATAACGACGGGTTTCGTGACATCTTCATCGCATGTGGTCACCTGCAGGATAATATTGAACGTTATGACGATACCACCATGTATCTTGTACGAAACATACTCCTTATGAACACCGGTGACGGAAAATTCGTCAACGTATCGAACCAAAGCGGAGACGGCTTGAAAGTCAAGCTCAGCAGCCGCGGCGCGGGCTTCGACGATTTAGACAACGACGGAGATATTGATGTGGTCATCCTGAATTCCCGCCGGGAGCCTACTATTTTGAGAAACGATTCGCCGTCTAAAGGACATTGGCTGCAAGTTCGTTTGCGGGGAGTTAAGAGCAACCGGGACGGGGTAGGAGCGCACGTCAAGGTTGTGGCTGGTGATATAACGCTCTTGGACGAGGTTCATAGCGGCCGTGGGTATCAGAGTCATTACGGCATGCGTCTTCACTATGGACTGGGAAACCGTGAGAAGGTGGATCGTATCGAGGTACGATGGATCGGCGGTGCAGTTGATGTTTTTAAGGATATTGCGGTTGATCAGCTTTTGACAATCACTGAAGGAAGTTCGAGAGTCGAATCGAAATAAACCGAGGGATCTTCGTAAACGGCAGCTGGAAAACGACTCGGGGGACCAATACTGAAGACGGGCCTAATACCCTGCAGGTAGGTGGCCTGGGGGGGACTAAACAGGGTCCGCGATAGAATCCTCAGCGTGGCATCAAGAGGACCGTCGCATGCAGGGTCTCTTGCGTAATAGTAACTTTTTTTGTATAATCCAGCAAAAAAGGTGGTTATAGAGTGTTCTTACACAAAGTGAGAAGGCTCTAAGGCTATATTCGATGGCAAAGCATAAAAAAAGAGGGAAACGGAAAACAAAGAATTCCAGTCGTTCACAACCACCTGTCTCGGCTACTGCGAAACGGCCTATGTGGGTGCTTGTACTGGCGGCAGTCGTATGCGTCGGCATTGCCGGTTTTTTCTGGTTGAAGTCTTTGTCTGGCCCGGAAGAAAAACCGCAGAAAACTGAGACCCACTCCGATTCAATGGCAGGGCCGGGTGGTTCTGTGCTTACACAAAAAGAGAAAATTGCCGCGCTGAAAACCGAAGAGATGCTGCTAACTCAGCAACTATTGAGAGACTTTCCCGGAAGCGATGCTACACTCGCCTTTGTTGGCAGTGTCTACGGACAACACGGTAACAATACCGAGGGCGTCAAATTGTTGAACAAAGCACTGGAACTGAATCCGAATCGGCCCGACGTGTACAACGCCCTGGGGTGGGTAGCCTTCACGAAAGGAGCCTATGAGGAGGGGATTACCTGCTGGAAAAGAGCTTTGAAAATCGATGCGAGACTGCCCGGCCTGCGCAGCTCCATCGCCTTTTCACTAATGGCGCTTGGCAGATACACGGAAGCTATAGAACAACTCGAGAACAATGTTCAAATCTTCCCTAAGTCAGTCTACAGTCATTTCCTGCTCGGCCAGGCATATCTACAGAAAAAGGACTATGAGAACGCCAAAAAACATTACCAGACAGCGATAGGGCTCGATCAGAACTATGTGAACGCCTACTATGGGCTATTTACAGCTTATTCACGTTTAAAGCAGCAGGACAAAGCCCGCGAGTACATGGCCATCTTCAAGAAACTAAAGGCAGAGGAAATGAAGGCCTTAAAGGCTCGCGACAAGGTATACGATGACCTGGTCATAATGCGACGAACAGTGGCTCAAAATCAAGTTTTAGCCGCACGGATTTACCGGGCCGCGGGGCGGTCCGACAAAACCGAAGAACTGCTGCAAAAGGCGATAACACTTGTTCCCGAGAACACAATATGCCTTACAGAATTGGCCGGTTTATATTCCATGACGAACCGTCCAGCCGAAGCTCTGAAGATGTATAACAGAATCAGTGAAATCGAACCTCAGAATCCTGCTTGTTTCTTGAACATAGGCGTAATCTCAGCCACGCTAAAGAGGTTCGATGACGCCGAAGAGGCCTTTCGTGAAGTAATCAAGCTGGCACCGGAAGACTCCAGCGGGTATCGTGAGCTTGCCTGGCTGTATCTAAACACAAAGAACTCTTACGACCAGGCCCGGAAGCTTGCCGAGAAAGCCGTAAAACTGGAGAAAACGGCGGCCAACTACTATCTGCTAACCTGCGCCTGCGACATGAACGGTGACCGAACGAACGCCCTAAAAGCGGCCGAGCAGGCAATACGGTTGGACCCCGGCAATGTGGAATACAAACAGACCTATCAACTTATTAAAAACGGGAAATAAGATGGTTAAGCTCTCGCGCGTTCAAGAAGGCGGGCGGCGTGTTAGACAGAGATTTTCGCTGGTGCTCGTCTTCCTGTGTGTCCTTTTCCAAATATGTGCCGGCGGTTCAATCGTGCTTCGTGACGTCACCAAAAAAACAGGAATTACCTTCAGGCATACGGACGGAAGCAGCGGGAACCACTACGTAATGGAGACGGTCACTGCGGGATTGGCGCTTTTTGATTATGATAATGATGGCGATATCGACATCTATTTTCTCAATGGGGCTCCGCTGAAAGGCAGGAAGTTTAAGACGCCGCCAATGAATGCCCTTTACCGCAACGATGGTGACTGGAAATTTACCGACGTTACAAAAGAGGCCGGGGTGGATGACAGGGAGTATGGCTTAGGCGTTGCTGTTGGCGATTACGATAACGACGGAGATTTGGACGTCTACTTGAATAGCTACGGCCCGAATGTTTTGTACCGTAACAATGGTAACGGTACCTTCACGAATGTCGCAAAGCAGGCGGGCGTAACCAATGACTTCAAAGTCGGCGCGGGGGCTTGTTTCCTCGACGCGGACAAAGATGGAGATTTGGACCTTTACGTTTCAAATTACCTGGATTTCTCCTATGGCAAACATGTCCCCATCATGCAAAGAGGTATTCCCGCTTACGCAACCCCGCGTTACTTTTTGCCCTTACCCGATAATCTGTACCGTAACAACGGGGACGGCACGTTTAAAGATATTTCTGAAAGCTCGGGTGTGGGACTGCACGCCGGATGGGGGATGGGGATTGTGTGCGCTGACTACGATAATGACGGCGATACGGATGTCTTTATCGGCAACGACGTAGCGGAGAACTTTCTGTTCCGAAATGACGGGACTGGAAAATTTGAAGAAATGGGGCTCGTGTCAGGCTGTGCTTATGACCTCCATGGTGATCAACATGGAAGCATGGGAGTTGATTGCGGGGATTATAATAACGACGGATTGTTTGACTTCTATGTGACCAGTTACGAGGACCAGTTGGCCACGCTATACAGGAACCTTGGTGATGGTATGTTCGAAGATGTGACGATGCTCACCGGTGCCGGAGCAGGAACGCTGCCCCACGTAACCTGGGGCAACAGCTTTGTGGATTTCGATAACGATGGCGACCGTGACATCTTCGTCGCATGCGGCCACCTGCAGGATAACGTCGGGCTATACGACGATACGAAAACCTATTTGGCACGCAATATACTGCTTATGAACACCGGCGACGGCAAGTTCATCGATATTTCTGACAAAGCCGGCGACGGTATGAACGTAAAATTGAGCAGCCGGGGTGCCGGCTTTGACGACCTCGATAACGATGGTGATATTGATGTGGTGATACTCAATTCCCGCAGAGAGCCTACCATTTTGAGAAACGACTCGCCGTCTAAAGGGCACTGGATTCAAGTTCGCTTACGAGGAATAAAAAGCAATCGGGACGGAGTGGGAGCGCACGTCAAGGTTGTGGCTGGTGATCTAACGCTCTTGGACGAGGTCCATAGCGGTCGTGGGTATCAGAGTCATTACGGGATGCGTCTTCACTATGGACTGGGAAACCGCGAAAAGATAGACCGTATCGAGGTCCGCTGGATAGGTGGTGGAGTCGATACTTTTAAAGATATTGCAGTCGATCAGCTTTTGACAATCACTGAAGGAACCGGCCGCACGCAATAATGTGCGCGCGCGGAGCTATATTTTGCTGAAGAAAGGTAGATGATGAGTTCCATCGATAGATTCTATGCAGCGGCATGTCAGCTTGACATGCCCAATCCGAAGCAACGCGACGAAATTACCGGCCGGGTCGAGCGGATGCTGGAGATGATCGACCAGGCGGTAGCGGGCTACGAGCCGGTCTTCGACGTACGGCTCGTGGTGTTTCCGGAGTTTGCCCACGCGGCACCCATCTACCCTACCGTTGATGAGTTGCTTGACAACTTGGCCGTGCCCATCCCAAACGAACACACACAACGCTATCAAGAAAAAGCGAAACAGCTAAACATCTACATCCAGACCGGCACATTTCTGGAGGCGGACCCCCGCTGGCCCGGCCACGTGTTTAATACGACCTGTCTGATCGGTCCGGACGGCATCCTCTCGAAGTACCGCAAGGTGCACCCGTGGACACCTTGGGAAGTGCACACCAGCCCGCACGATTTGGCCGACTACGACGAGCCGATGTTTCCCGTGGCCGAGACCGAGATCGGTAAGATCGGCACCGCCATTTGCTACGACTGGCTGTTCCCCGAGGCAATTCGGCAGCTGAGTCTCGGCGGGGCCGAGCTGCTCGTGCGCGTCTCGGCGTATATGGACCCGTGGGGAACAACCCCACCTCTGGATTGGTGGACGCTCGTCAACCGTGTGCGCGCGCTGGAGAACATGGCCTATGTGGTCGCAGCCAACCAGGCGGCCAGCCTGCAAAACTATCCGCCGTTCAGCTGGCCCGGAGGCAGCATGATAGTTGACTACGATGGCCGCGTGCTCGCCCAGGCCGAGCAGGGAGCGGGGGAGAAGATCGTTGTCGGCCCGATTGATCTGGCCGCCTTGCGCGCCGAACGGCAGCGCCGTCGCGGACATCATATGCTGGCCCACCTGCGAACCGAAGCCTATCCGGCCTACCAACAGCCGATCTACCCAGCCGGCCGAGGCAGCAACGGCACGATTACCGTTGAGAGCAACGAGGTTTCGCTTCGTCAAGCCCGTGAGGCCCTGAAGCGGATATCACGCGGCCGGCCCTGACCATACCAAGGCGGACGGTTCGGCTATTGCCTCCCAGCGCATCCCACTTGACGATCCCCGTTACGCCTGCCCACGGCGAGAGTTCCCTGACGGCGTCACGAATTCGTACGCGATTAAGCCCGGCCTTGCGTATGGCGGCAATCAAAAGGTTGACGGCGTCATAGGTGTGTGCGGCAAGGTAGTCCGGGCCATTTCCAAAGTGGGAAATGAATTTCTTTTCAAAGCTATCTCCGGCATACTGCTCGTGCAGTATGACGGACTTGCCTGGGGTTACCCCTGGAATATAAAGCAGGGGGAATATAACGCCCTCCGCCGCCTGACCGGCTTCTTCCAGAAAACGGCGGCGTCCCATACTTGGGCCTCCGAAGATACATCCCGTAAAGCCTTTTTTGCGAACGGCGGAAATGAGGCGCGCACTGTCTTGGGCGCCGGCGATAACGACCAGGGCATGAGCGCCCACCTTCACGATTTTTTCTACAAGCTCTGTGTAATCTTTACCACTATGTTTGAATTCAAAGTGATAGCTCGGCGCTATTTGCTGCCGGGTCAAGGACTTGTTGAGCTCAACTGTGAAAACATGGGAATCGTGATCGGTAGCCGATACAAGAAGAAATGGCTTTCGCCCAACGTGTAACGAGATAGCGCCAGCCAGGACCGGGGCCTGAAGGTGGTCGCCGGGAAGACAGGAAAACATCCACGGCACATTGGCGAGATTCACTGTCTTATCGGTGCATCCGGGGTTAAGCAGAGACAAGCGGGCCTTAGCGACGACCTGCTCGGCAAGGTGGGTTGACGGCCCGTCAATGCCCCCGATGAAAGCCCAGACTTTATCCACGTAGGCCATGCGAACTACCTTTGAGATGCCCGAACCCCAGGGGTTGTCCGACCAACCCGCAACCAGACGAAACGGCAGGCCCTTGTACCCGCCTGACTGATTGGCTTCTTCAATGGCTAAGCACGCCGCACACCACATGTCGCCTGCTTCCGGGTGGGAAAGTGTGCTGGGGCCGAAGTATCCTATTAATACTTCCTTGATATCAGTGGGAGGACGTTTCTCACGTCCGGGCCCTGCGTAGTTTGTTTGGTGTTTTCTCGCATCAAAAAAGACTTTGCGAGAAGGCCGCTCCCTGGGGTACGTATCCCCGGCCCATACCACGAAGGATAAGACCAACAATGCTGCAAAGACGAGGGACGAGAGACGAAGGACGAGGGAATTGCGAATTGCGAAATTGAACTTCGAATTTCGAAATTCCTTGTTCATTATTCGATATTCATCACCGGGCATTCTGTTTTATCCTGTAAATCCTGTCTAAAGCTTTGCCGGCGGCCTGCTGACCCTGTCTCGCCGGGGAATGTAGCCTCGAGGTATCTTAAGCTCTTCTCTGGAGTAGAAGTTCCATTTGCCTT
Source organism: Phycisphaerae bacterium (assembly GCA_030615025.1). Taxonomy (GTDB): domain Bacteria; phylum Planctomycetota; class Phycisphaerae; order Sedimentisphaerales; family Anaerobacaceae; genus CS2-K091. The sequence goes on from JAUXAB010000008.1 coordinate 20,521, forward strand.
TTTTTCGTTTTGCCAGGTACACATCGCCAACGTCATCGAGGCAGGAGCTTAGCATAATATCGCCCGTTACGCCGTTGAAGGGCCTAACTCTATATGCCAGCACATCGCGGATTTTCGCCCGGTTAAGACCTGCCACCTGTACGGCCCAGATAAGCATATTCATACCATCGTAGGCGTGAGCGGCGAATGTTTCCGGTTCTTCACCAAAGCGCTTCCTGAAGGCCTTGCGGAACTCTGTGAGTCTCTTGTTTTTACCTTTCGGATTCCATGGAGAGCTACAGATAACCCCCTCGGCATTTGCCCCGGCGATTCCGATGAACTCATCCGAAAGGCAGCGGTCGGAGGCGAAGTAGGGCTGCTTCATACCCATGGCACGCATCTGGTTTAGAATCTGTGCGCCTTCAACGGCGTCACCCCAGTGAACAATTGCCTCGAGATTTTCTCTCTTGAGACGCTCCAGTTGTAAAGAGAAGTCCTGTATCCCCAAATCATAGGCCATTTCCAAAACAATTGGATTGCCGAGGCGCCGGCTTCCATCAAGGATTTCACGGACGCCGAAGCGGCCGTAACGGTTGCTCCCACGTATGACTCCGACCCGTTTGAGGCCGAGCTTTCTATACAGGTAATCAACAAGGAGGTAACCTTGTTGCCGATCGTCGCTGATGCAGCGAAAAACCCACGGGATGTTCGTCTCGATAAATGTTGGGTCGGTGTCGCCGGAGTTCATCATAACAATTTCGGCCTTGAGCGCGACCCGGATAGCAATGTGGCTGTTGGCACCGTCAATGGTGCCGAGAATCACCCAGACTTTGTCCTTATAAGCCAATTTGATGATTTCATTACCAGAGGCGCCCCAGAGTCCGTTATCGTTACTGATAGCAAGTTCAAAGGGAATATTCCGCTTAAGATACCCTCCCCTAACGTTGGCTTCTTCGATGGCGAGCCGGACGCCTTGCAGCATCTTAATGCCCAACGTTTCCTCATGGCTCTTTCCGCCGGTAGCTACCGAAACGGTAGACATAATCGGGCCGATGAAGCCGAGCTTGACGGTCTCTACGTCGATCGGCTCGGGGATTGCTCGACCGGGCCCTGTGTACTCGATTTGGAGCAGGAAGTGCTCCTTAAACGGCGTCACATGCCGAAACGGCTCGACGTCCTGTGCGGTTTTCGCGTATACCTCATCCTCTCGCAGCCCAAGGTCGGGAACTTCGTAGGCACTGACAGAGTTGATTTTCCGAAGGACTTCAAGCGTTTCGGGGTCAACGTCCGCCGAAAGGCGTCCTGCGGAGACAGAAGACTCCAAGCCCTCTGTTTTTGTTTCTTCCGGCCCGGCGCAAGACAGGGCACCCAGCACAAGGGCTGCGGAAAGTAGAATCATATATCGCTTCATAATGTTAACCTCCTCCCAATCCAAATTAAGCATCGCTAAAAATGAATACTCTTGGTTATTATTTTACCATATTTGTTTCTAATTTTCTGCCTTTATTTTCACAATTTTTGCCTTGTACACCGCCCTGTCCTTCAATCCTTTGTAGTATCCGGGGCCGATACCCCATCCAACTCCCTTTGAGGTCCCTACCCAGACGTCATTGCCGTCAATTTCCACCCAGAGTGCGTAATTGTGAGGAATGCTCTTTGGCATGTCGATGGCCTCAAGTACCTTTTGATTTTGACTGACGACCGCCTTGCCCCTGTGTGTGTTAGGGTCCATGGTGTATGTGACCCAGGTATCTGACGGAAAATCGGCAAGCACGCCTAAGCCCTTATCGGTCGCAAACCAGGCTTCGTTGGCGCTGCGGCCTTTAACGGCGTTACCGAAGTCACTGGGCAAACCGGTTTCATGTTCGTAGAAGCCTCGCCAGTGCCGACCATCGTAGCGGTTCATACCGAAATAGGTTGACACCCATAAAATGCCGTCGATGTAACTGGTACCGGTACTGATTACGTGAACTATACCATCGTCACGATAGAGGTCGATTTCCATTTCACCGTCGGGGTCGAGATAGTCTTTCCACGTCTCCGTGGCCACGTCGAACTCCAGGACGCCGCTGCCCCAGATTCCGAGATAGACCTTTCCCGCGTCGTAGGAGACGCCGTAGTTCCAGATCTCCTCCATTGGCGAGTTTTTTTCCGTGTATATCGTCCATTCACCGGTAACGGTGTTATACCTGCTCGCACCGGCGGTTGTGGCCGCCCACACATTGTCGTTTTCAATCGCGACCCCATAGACTACATCGTTGACCAGTCCACTGTTGAGCTGGTGCCAATGGTCAAATCGGCCGCCGCTGAAGCGTGCAAGACCACCGCCAAACAGCCCAACCCAGAGCTCCCCGGTTTTGGGGTTGACGTCGAGGGCCGAGACCACCCGCCAGGGAAGGCCGTCCTTTTCTTTCCAGCTTTTAATCTTGCCGGTCCGCTTGTCGATACAGGCAAGACCGTTTTCGGTGCCCACCCAGACCTTCGGGCCATCGGCCTTGATTGCGAAAACATGGTCGTTGGGAAGACCGGTGTTGACGGTAAAGTGCTTCCATTCGGTATAAACATAAGGCAGCTTTTCCCGTGGCCCGTGACTCGTCGCGCGTGACCCGAGCGCCGAGCGCCGAGCGACGAGCAACGAGCACACCATCAGGATTTTTACTGCAATTATGAGATACTTCATAAATAATTCCTTTTCCTTCTATTTTCTGCCACCAAGGCACCAAGACACGAAGAATTTTTTTGTTTTTTACTTATATCTAATTCTCTTTGTGACTTCGTGTCTTTGTGGCTAATTCCTTTGTCTTCAGCTACAATGTCTTGATGTACTCGATTAAATCGTTGAGCTGGTCTTTGGTCATATCGTTGGTAACGCCATGTTCGTCATCAGGATTATACCTTGTCCAGATCTCTTCCAGGGTCTCCGCGATTCCATTGTGCAGATAGGGAGCCGAGTCGTAGATGTTGTTAAGGTGCGGTGTGTCAAAATCCGATTCATGGTCAAGCCAGAGCTTTGTCCCGATATTGTGGCGGCGCCGGTCGGTGTAAAGCGGCGGAAGGTGACAGGTGGCGCACCTGTTTCCTTTCGGGATAATGCGACCATCATTGGTCATGGTCCTTTCAAACATTTTTTTCCCACGGCGTTGTGCATCGGTAAGCTCCGCTCCCAGAGGACGGTAACGATTCGACGGGCGGGGAATGGTGCAAATGTAGTTGTCCAACGCAGAGAGCTCTTCGGGCGTAAATGGTTGAATACGGGTAAAGAAGACCGCAAGACGCGGTCCGCACTGCCTTTGCAGGCTTGGATTGGTCCCTTCCCATTTGAAGGGGGCCGTGTCGAGAATCCCGCGGAGTGTGCGGTTATCCACGGGACAGACTCCGATTCCGTCGGGCTCGATATCGTAGGTGAGACCATCAACGTGCCCGTCGGGATGGCATGAGTGACATGAAAACTGGCGATTGAAGGTGATGTTTGCGCTGTGGAAAAGGCGTTCGCCGTAACGCACTTTCGTAATAACTTTAGGGCCTCCAAGGTCAATCCTCCCAACCGCGCAGAAACTATTGATATCGATTACCGTCAGCGAGTCATCCAGTGCATTTGCTGTGAAGGCGGTTTTTCCATCCGGCGCAATGAGTACCCCTCGCGGGCTGTCGCCGGTTCGGATATGGTCGATGACGAATTCCGTAGGTTTTCCCAGATGATTGCCGAACACATGCTCGCGTTCATAGGTAGAAGCGGCTTCGAGCATGGATATAAGCTTGGTGACGTCCACGACGGCGATGCGATTTGAGCCGGAACTTGTCACCAGGGCCAGACGGCCATCGGGCGTGATCGCCACGTCAGTCGGGTCGGGAAAACACATACCGGGTTCGTCGAGGAGCACCTGGTCAACGCGGCCATCTTTGGGTTCCCCCCAGGGGGGGGCCCGCCACACAATTCCCAGGCCATTGGTAATCGTCCAACCCTGAAGCAAACGTGTCATGGGAACGAGGTTTTTCGTTCGGTTGAGGGTGATGAGGGCAAAATTTCCGCTTGGATGCCAGGCAATGCCCTGCATGAGGTTAGCGGCAGGGACCACGATACGGTCCTTTACGACCGCCTGGGACGTATCAATGACCGTAACTTCAGACACCGAGGGCGTGCGAAACTTGACAAACCGTGAGAGGTTATTGGTAACGTAGATGGCCGACCCGTCTGGAGAGCGTGACAATGACCAGGGGCTGCGACTTGCGCTAAGACGCTTGAGCTTTTTCAAAGTAGTCGTGTCAATAACAGAAATACTGTCCGCAGACGTATTCAGAACGTATAGATGTTTACCTGAGCTATCGGTGAGCAAACCATGAGGTTCATCACCTACGGCAAGAGTGGCAATAACGTTCCGGGATAACACATCAATAACCGAGACCGTATCATCCAGACGATTACTCACATATGCCCTTGCTCCGTCAGGGCTGAAAGTAACGTCTGTCGGGTGGTGGCCGACTGATATTTCCGCAACTTTTTGCCGCCTCTGTACGTTCACGACGATGACCGTGTGAGATGCCTCACAGGTTACATAGAGTTCTTTGCCGTCCGGACTGAGGGCCATGTTAAGCGGCGTTTTGTAGCGCGGCGCTTGCGAGACCGCGGGCGCGCGGGTCGGGTGAGCGATTTTTTTAACAGCCTCGTCAAAATCAAAGGGCTTGTCATGGGGATTTTCGTGACACCGCAGGCAGGTCTCTCGATTTATCTCCCGGAGCCCGGCGGCCCTGGCCGCAGGCCGGTCTCTCATAACCGCTTCCGGATAATAGTGACTGCCGGCGCCGTGACAGGCCTCGCACCCAACGCCTTCATACAATGAGAAAAATTCGATTACACCTTCTGTAAGCTGATGATAAGCAGTAGTATGACACTTCAGGCACGCTATATTGGTTTGGGGATCACCTTTCAAACCCTGCTTTTTGGCAATTGCATACGCCTCAGGAGTAGCGAGAACCGCATACGCACGGGCATGGGCGCTCATACGCCATTTACTGAACTGATAACCCATCATAGGGCCCTTGTGACAGGCGGCACAGATGAGAACGCCTATGTATTTACCTCTGCCTTTTTTCAAACCCGTTACGTCCGGGAGTTGCGACATTGGCCCATATTTGAAGTCTCCGGGAGTCGGATGGGCAATATCCTTTAAGGCTTTTTTCATATCAAGCTTGGGTAGTTTGTGTACGGCAACGTGGGAGCCCTTCACCTGGTGACAGCCCATGCAGTCCGGTATCGTGGGCATAATCAGGCCTGCCTTCATAGCTGCCTGGCGGTCCATCATAATAGCTGCGTCCGTGTATTCGCTTCCGGGGCCGTGGCATTTTTCGCATTGAACGCCGTCTTCGGTAAAGAATGTTTGGTCTTTTTCCCACGCTTCTGCATGGGCGCCGGTTGCGTGGCATCCCAGACACATGGGCGATTCCTGGGGTTCCTGAGGAATACCGCTTAACTCAGCGATTTTTTTCGACTCCGGTTTGGCAAGGACCGCATAGGCTGTGGCGTGCTTGGAAGCCAGCCATCGGCTGAACTGATGGCCCATATCTTTTCCCTGGTGGCAGGTGGCGCATACCTTCGCCCCAACGTACACCGGATGTTTCCGCTGGCCTTCTGCTGCCCAAAGAGCGCCTGCTAACACTACGATGATTAATGTAATTAGAAGAGACCTTCGCATTGCATTACTACTCCAATAATCCACACATTTACATGTGTGCTATTCCCCACACATAAGTGTGGGGTCAGTCTTGTATCACAGTTAGGACCTGGTTGGCCTTAACATCGGTTAGTTTCGTGGTTCGGCCATTCGGCCAACGAATTTCAACCACATCCGCGACTGCGCGCTTCCCGAGACCGAAATGGCACCTCGGGTCGGCCTGTGAGAGATAGCCCGTAACGGGAATGAGGTCCCGTATCCGGGTGAGCGAACCGGTCGTTACGGCAACGCGCGCGCCAACCGCATCGGATTTGCCGCCGGCTAATTTGGCTTCGATAATAAGCCAGTTGTTACTGTTGCCGCCATCGTTCCGTAAGAGCCTCGGAGTGTCGTTGAGGTTAATCACAAGAAGGTCGAGGTCGCCGTCGTTGTCGTAATCGCCGTAAGTGGCGCCGCGTCCGACGTATTTCTCTCTGAAGTAGGCCCCTGATTTATCCGCCACATCCACAAAACTTCCCGTACCGTCGTTCCGCATGAGCACATCTTCTTCCGTATATTCATGGTGGGCGTTGCCGTTGGCGACAAAGACATCCAGGTAGCCGTCACAGTCGTAATCAAATAGAAGCCCGCCCCAGCCGGTGTACTGGCCGCAGACAACGGCAAGCTTGGTCGGCGCTGTGCAATCTTCGAAATAGCCCTTTCTGTTCATTAGAAGACAGCCGTATCCCATATCCGGAATGTAGATATCGAGCCAGCCGTCACGGTCAACATCACCTATCGCCGGTCCCATCGAAGAAACTCCCTGCCCGCCTTCGCCAAAAGCCAGCCCCATCGTGAGGCCTTTGCTCTCGAACGTGCCCTTGCCCGTATTTCTAAAGTAGTAATTTTCCATTGCGTCATTGGTAATATAGAAATCCAGATACCCATCGTTATTTAAGTCGGCAACTGTAGCACTCATGGCGCGTCCGTTTGGGTTAAATAGCCCCGCTTCCTTGGTGACATCAGTAAAAGTTCCGTCACCGTTGTTACGGTACAGCGCATCCGGCTGTCCGCTGTAACTAAGGGGGCCCGGATAGCCTGCTGCGGGATAGTAGGACCGGAATTTACCGCTGTCGTATTCGAGATAGTTTGCGACATAGACATCGATATCTCCGTCGTTGTCATAATCAAACCATGGAGATGAAAGGCTCCAGTTGGAATTCGCAAGTCCTGACGCCTGGGATATGTCGGTAAAGGTCCCATCGCCATTGTTGCGGTAAAAAACGTTTGGCCCGTAATTGAGTACATAAAGGTCAAGGTCACCGTCGTTGTCAAAATCTGCGGCGGAGCAGCCGACCCCATAGCCTTTGTGGCCAACACCCGTTTCTTCAGTAACATCTGTGAACGTTCCGTCACCGTTGTTTCGATACAAGCAGTTGGCAAGCTTTCCTCTAAGTCTTCGGCCGCGATTATCGTTGACATTCTTGAGCCAGCAGCCATTTACAAAATATATGTCAAGCCACCCGTTACCATCATAGTCAAAGAACATCGCTCCCGCACCGGTACCCTCGACGATGTTAGTGAGGTCGAAATCTCCGTAGCTATGCTTGACGTTAATACCGGCTTCTTTAGTGACATCAGTAAAAATCGGTAATGTTTCTGCATCGCCATAGCCCGCCGCAACTTGAAACACCAGTATAAATATCAAATATCTTAATAAGTTCACTTGTCACTTCCTCCACCGTTTTGTTTATATCCGGGCAGATTATCCGGTCCCGGAATACCGTCCCAGAGTGCGCCCATGTCAATCCATTCCACAAAGGTTCGTCTTTCGTCCTCGGTCAGTGCCTGGGATTCGCCCGGAGGCATACGCGGTATCTGTTTTTGTGAAAACATATTGTCCCATGGTCTTGAGGTGTTGCGCCCGAAGATGTGCCATATAAGGGGGCTGGTCCGCGCCCTACCCGCGTGAACATATTTCCCGCAGCCGGGTTGATTTCCCTCGGCAAGAAGGCTTTCATAGCTGCGATTAAAGTAGGCCTTTGGTTCCCGCTTTGCGGGGGCCCCTCCGGGACGGGTAACCAACGAAAGCTCGTGCGTAAGGCGAGGGGTAGAACCAGCTTTGTTATGGCACCGGACACATTTTTTCGCGATGACCGGCATGATATCGCGTCGGAAATCAACGGTTCGCCTGCGCTGCGGAGGTAAAGTGAGCTTGATTGAGGGGCGAGTAAGGGCCTTGACCAAAATATTTTCCGGAGTGAGCTCCCTATCCTCGTGACAACCGATGCAACCTCTGGGTTCATGGTTCTTGGCCCAAATCCAACTACAGCTTCGCAGAGCCATACCGTCGGCGTCCAGCGTTTGAAGCTCAATGGCAGTGTTTGCCGGTATCTCAATATTGAAGGAGCCGTCCTGTTCCACGGCGATTTCACCAAGAATGCGTCTTTGCACCAGCAGCGGGCCTGGGACATCGTCTGCCGACGAGATTCCTTCAAGGACGCGAAGTCTTTTTACTGTCCCGTGGGGCATCCATTCCAGCCTGTCAAGGTCAGAAATATAAACGTTCAAACAGTAAAATTTCCCATGAGGGTCCTTTTCCGTGACCACGCTCGACCGCCCATCCGGTTCGGGACGGGGATACACCATCTTCGCCTGTATATCATGATAGCGGGGGCTGTCAAAAATCAACTCAACTTGTCCGGTGGAAGGGTCGAGGCGATAGACGCCGTGCGTATCCATACCATCTGCTGATCTTCGAGAGATAAGGAGCTTACCATCGGGAAGCGGTGAAGGAGAATGGAACAGACCGTCGGACTCCCGGGTTATTAGTCGATAAGAATGAAGCGGTCTTCGGAGCTGTACACACCCAACGCTGCCTGCACCGTCCCATGGAACGCTGTCAGCTTCGATAAATACGGCCAGGCCTTTTGTCGTAGTGCAAGGCATATGTTTTATTCGCTTGCCCTCGTCGGTGCAAAACGCCGCATAATCCGTACCATCAATGCTGATCCCGAACAAGGAAATACGTCCGAGCAGTCCCCGATTGAGCGTGTCCGTAAGGACTCCCAAGGAGGACCGCTGCCGGCTTGCAAAGAGCAGGCGCCCGTCGGGCATGATGAATGGATCCATATCGCTGGATAGGTTGAAGGTCAAGCGGCGTACCGCCGAGCCGTCGAGTTTACAGGAATATAGATTGGTGACTGTCGCGGCTCCGTATTCATTCAGGGCCCCCTTTTCTGATGCGACAAAAGTTAACTGGTACCAGGGCTTTGGAGAAACAATCGTGTACAGCGTTGCCTGGTAGCTTGGGCTTCGGCAGTTGCCAATTCCGTTGGTGATTTGTCTGACACTTGAGCCGTCTATCCCCATTTCAAAGATGGTCCAGTTGTCCGTGGCCGTTCTTTTTCCCGCAAAAAGAATATGTGAGGCGTCGAATGAAATCTCCGGATCGCATGCGCTGTGAAAGCTGCGGCTCAGGACTTCTGTGGAGAAATCCGGGTATACCTTAACCAGGCGTGCTCCGTCACCGAAGTTTGCCCGCAACATACCATCGGCTGCGGGTTCTTGTTGCTCAAGTGCCGTTCCGGCAGTCCGCTTGGGGACGCCTTGCGGCGGAAGTTGTGTGACAATAAAGGCATTTGCAATACTGGGACGCGAAGGTGACGGTGATTTTGGGGGCTCTACGCAAGCTGCAGTAACAATTGCGCGTAATGCAAGGGTAGCAAGAATGATAATAAGAAGATTTGCAAGGCGTCTCCCGCTATGTTCCTGACGTGCAAAACGGACTCTGTCCGATCGACCTCCCTTTCCTCTAAAACAGGAGAAGTACCTATTTCGGGAATTTGTCTTAGTGTTTTCCATTTCCATGAGATGAAAAATCTGGCACGTCCAGTGCTACAATGACTTCCGCAGACAACGTTTAGATATAACTATTTTACTATATAACAGCAAATCAGGCAAGCAAAATCCCTGTCTTAGAAAATAACCCGTAGAGGTGCGTTTGTGCCTCGGCCATCCTGGCCGTACTTTGAGTATGCAAGGCCGCTTATACTTTGCAAGCAGCATTGTCTCTTTCTGTGACACGCACACGTTCCCACATCTTTGCGACAATTTTTTATTCTGTCCGAATCGCATCTACCTCAACCTCGAATAGCAGTTCATCTCGGCAGACATCGTTTTCCACAATCACCACCGGGAAGCGTGGAAGGCTGTTCTGCGTCCTGTACTTCTCGAATATCGGTGCATCCTTGGCGTTTTTGAAATAGGCCAGCGCCCGTGTAACATCGCCCCAGTTCATGCCGCGCGACTCCAGAATCGCATACACTACTTTCATCGTTAGTTCCACCTGGCTTTCTGGATCGCCTATATGTACCGTCATGCCGTCCGGGCCCACGCTGGCCGTGCCGGAAACATACAATCGTCGATGATCCGGCAGGTCAAGTTCTACCGCCCGGCTGAATGAGCTGCCGTATTCAACAGCGGGAAACTGCAGCGGCGACCGCACTACAAAGGCCCGCACCCCTTCACTTTTGCCCTTCACTGCCAGCAGACCGCTCACCAGCGCTGTCCCGGCCGCATTATGCCCACCTACGCCCGTACTGGCCGGAACCAGACCTTCATAAACCCGCTTTTTATGAAAGAAGCCGTCACGAACCTTGTTGAAATCGCCGTACCAGTCCAGGATATTATCATTGTAAAACCATGTCCGCAGCACATGGCTGAATTCCATCCCGTTGGCCTGCAGCACCGCGTCCATCTGCTCGAATATCTCGGCTGCCTGTTCGCTCCGCGACCGCGAAGCATCTTTCGGCAGCAAACCACCCAGATGACAATACTGCGCGTGATCGTCCTCGAAGACGCTGCCCACTACTCTGCCGCCCAGTTCCAGTCGTTTAACCAGCGTTCCCGAAACCGCCCACAGGTGTGTACCGTAAAGATTCGTATTATGTTCATCCTCAAGCCATGTCACCGGTCCCTCGATCCCGCCCAAAGCATTCTTGAGCGCCCGCATGTTGCTCCCATCTTTGTCCGATATGCCGAATACTTCTTGTGAAACAATTTGCGCCTTTCTCTCACGAACAGCCCCGGCGGCTCTTTGAAACAGCGCTTCCGCAGACTCATTGCCCTCGGGAACCGATCTTATAAAATATTCGTAGCATGACTCTCTGTGCAGCGTTATGACCTCCAGACCCGGCGACACACTTTTCTGCAGGTTTGCCGCACCTTTCGTTTCATTATTTCTCATATAGCTTCCTTCCTGCATGGGTATCTATCGGTAATAACGGATTGTTACCTGTGAACATTTAGTCCGTTTTCCCTGTTGCAGGTACTTGGATACACCGCTGAGTCTCTCTATTTCACTTGAACCGATTTCAAAACCTACAATAAATCGAACTATCAGTATTGAAAAACGCTGTTTTGGCAGTTTGAAACACCTTTTAAGATACCAAATCTGCCCGATATCTGCCACCCACTCGGAACTGAATTATGGGACAGCAGTTTCTGTGCGACAGGCGTGGTATGCCATCAAGGCAGGGATGCACAGCAGATATCTGCGAATCCCAGGGTAGGTTCTTAAACGTAAGCAACACAATTCTTGGTATTATTGGCCAATATTTCCAGTCCCCCTGAGTATCCCTCAGTATCCCCCAATACCCTGCCGATTTCGGCTTTTCACGCTAAAAACGCATTTTTGAGCTATGAGCAAAGGTTTTAAACCGGCAGAAAAGAATTTCTAATCCGTAGGTCGCAGGTTCGAGTCCTGCCGGGCGTGGTCAAGTACTCCGTTGATTGGGCCGGTGGCTATACGCTAAACACTAAGAGCTTATCCGAATCCCGATTTAATCGGGATGAGGCCGAGTCCCGATATATCGGGAAGGCCAAGGCGGCAGGTCAAAAATGCTCGGAGGCGTGGTTTTCTCCACGTTGAGAACGTTTTTTCACCGACAACGCAGGCATCGGGCTTTGCAGCCGGCCGCAATAGAGCGGGTTATTGGGATAGGCTCTAATTCCAGCGGTCTATTGCCGGAACCTCAAAAACCTGGCAAATGGACTTGGTGGGATAAAAGGCCGGATTTGGCTCCGGAATTTAGCTTTTTACGCAGCAAATCAACATCGCCGACCGGGCCCGGTGCGCCGGGGTTCTCGGCTTTAGCTGTCTTTGACATACAAGGTCTTCCATATTATTATGATTGTCGAACTTTTTAAGATTGCTGCAATAAAAGGCCGTGTGTTTGCGTCCTTATTGAATAGATGTAAGTAGCTGTGTAATCAAACGTTAAGAATGGGAGTTAGTTAAACTGTAACTTTTTAACCTATTTTGGAGGATGCTTTTATGAAAAAGTACCTAACAATCCTCATTGCTCTGGTGGTTCTGCTGGCTGCTTACCCCATATTTGGGCAGCGCGAAGGAGGGACCACCGGACGTCGCGGCGGAGGTGCGGGGATGTTCATGCTCTCACCCGAACAACGAGAGAAATGGCGGGACATGTCTCAGGAGGAAAGACAAAAGATCATGGCCGAAATGCGAGAAAGATTCGGCGGCAGAGGCCGACGCTTAGGGCGTGAAGACCAGCTCAAAGCAATTGAAGCCGTTGAAAAGCAACTTGCGAACCTGAAAAAAGGCATCCAAGCCCGATCAACTGAGCGGAGGTCATTTCGAGACCTCCCGGAAGAAGAAAGAAACAAATTGAGAGAAGAGTTCACCAAAGCCCGTGAAGAACGAGACAAAGCATTTAAGGCGATTATAACACAAATTGCGAGTCTACAAGGTCAAAGGCAGCCGGCAGAAGGTGAGGAGCTGGTCATAGTAAATACCGGCGAGCTGAAGGCGATTCGTGAGCTGGCGGTGAAAGAAAAAGCCAGGGAAACGGCACAGCGGCTCGAAAGGCTTGGTAGAGGCCGGATGGGCTTTGGAGGCAGGCCGCGAACGGGAACGGGCACACGCATGACAACTCCAACGCGTCCGACAAGGACTCCACCAACGCGTCGTCCGCCGAGTCCAGGCAGAGGCAGAGAAGAGAGGAGACGTTGAGGATTGAGGCGCCGAAGCGCCAGAGTTTGCACTAAACAGCTTTGATGGCAAGGTGGATTATAGTAGCGAGATTGCAGTTATGTCAGGCGACCTGCTCCGGTATCTATCGGAGCACGTTCGCTGTGGCGCCAAGTAGGTTCAATATCCCAAGTTACAGCAAGTTTGACCCGCGTTGGGCAGGTAAGAGATGTCTCTGCGGTTTTTTGGTTTGCGTCCTTACCCGCTTAAGGTAAGTGGGTGTGTAATCACGTGCTAATTCCCACGGTGGGAGTTAGTTGAATTGTAACTTTTTAACTTGTTTTGGAGGACAGTATTATGAACAGGTACCTAATTTCAGTCGTTACCATTGTGGTGGTTCTGGCCGCATCCTGGGGCGCATTTGCCCAGCGCGAAGGCAGAGAACGCAGACGCCCCGGCGAAGGCCGTGAAAGCAGAACAACGTCTCGGGACGTCTCTCCTGAAGAGAGAGCCAGAATGAGGGAAAGATTTCAGAATATGTCTGAGGAAGAAAGAGGAAAATTTAGGGCCCAAATGCGCGAAAGATGGGAGAAGATGTCTGAGGAGGAAAGAGAAAAGGCCAGGGCCCAAATGCGCCAAAGATTTGGCGGCAGAGGCCGACGTTTAGGGCGTGAGGACCAACTGAAAGCCATTGAAGCCGTTGAAAAGCAACTTGCGAAGCTGAAAGCAGGCATAGAAGCGATGGGCGAGCGGAGGTCATTTCGAGACCTCTCTGAGGAAGAAAGAACGAAGTTAAGAGAAAGGTTTGCGAAATCTCGTGAAGAACGACAGACAGCAACCAAAACAATTATAGCGCAAATAGCAATGCTACAAGGTCAAAGGCAGCCGGCAGAAGGTGAGGAGCTGGTCACAGTAAATACCGGCGAGCTGAAGGCAATTCGCGAGCTGGCGGTGAAAGAAAAAGCCAAGGAAACGGCCCAGCGCCTCGAAAGGCTAATAGCCGGGCGGCGGGCAAGGCGTCAAAGACCCGGAACGTCGCGCACGGAGCAGCCCGTCAGGAGACCAACAGTTGTAGAACCGGAAGACGCCAGGAAAGCGCAGGCCTTTACACTAAATACTTTTGACGGCAAAGAGATAAGCCTTTCAGACTACAGGGGCAAAATTGTGGTGCTGGAGTGGTTCAATTTCGAGTGTCCGTATGTGATGCACCATTACGAAACGACGGATACGATGGTCGGGCTTGCGAACAAATACAAGAGCAGGAATGTCGTCTGGCTTGCCATGAACAGTACAAGCCATATAACGCCACAGGCCAACAAAGAGTTTACGCGGAAATATAACCTGCCGTTTCCGATACTCGATGACAGGCCGGGCAGGGTAGGTCACGCCTATGGTGCCAAGACAACGCCTCATATGTACATCATAAGCCCCCGCGGCAATATCCTCTATGAGGGCGCGATTGATAATTCGCCGTTGGGCAGGAAGAAAGAAGGCGTAATTAACTATGTTGATAAGGCCCTGGCAGAGCTGACCGCCGGCAAAGCGGTAAGTACCCCGGAAAGCAAGCCTTATGGCTGCTCTGTAAAGTACCCATAATAGGGCCGGTTTTTTCCGAAAAGGAACTGAAAAATACGATGTAACTAAGGGCCGGTAGTAGCACAGTACCGGCCCTTTCCTTTTTAACCGGCGCATTGCAAGGCACTGGATTCAATGACCGGTGCTTATATCCCTTGGATTGAAGATAGAGTAAGCACCATACTGCAACCGTGATGTTGACGTGTCGGTCTTTCGTGCGATAATAGATGAGCCAATTTGGCTCGGTCAAGAGTAACTAAACGTTTGGCTAATTTAACGTTTGAAAGTGTGTCTTTAGATAGTTGGGATAAGCGAATATAGTGTATTGCCAAAGAACAAGTCGTCGCGAATTTCTCGGGCTTGTGGTTGGTTCGGTTGCGGTTGGCCTGGCGCCTGCATCACTTCAAAGCAAAGATAATTCTTTCCGGCTAAAGTATATTGTTGCATCAAGTATGTACGGCCGGATGAAGCTTTCGGAAATTCTGCCAGAGGTTCGCAGGGCCGGTGCTGAGTATATTGATATCTGGCCCGAGGGTCATGCTAACCAGCGTGAACAAATCGAAGAAATGGGCAATCAACAGTTCGCGGCAATGCTGAAGCAACACCGCATCAAACTCGGTATCCTGACGCGCTATGACCTTGGGCCGTTTAATCTGAAGAACGAAATACGGGTGGCCAAAAAGCTCGGCGGTTCCATGGTTATCTGCGGCAGCAGTGGGCCAGGAAATCTCAAAGGTGGTGCTTTGAAGGCGGCTGTCAGGAAGTTCCTCGAGAAAATGAAACCACACGTTGCCGTTGCCGAGCGGATTGGTATTACCATTGGCATAGAAAACCACGGCAATAGTTTGATTCAGTCGCCCGACTCAATGAGGTGGTTCGCCGAGTTCGCCGATTCCAGGCATATAGGTATCGCGCTGGCTCCATACCATCTGCCGCAGGCCCCGGCACTGATTGCGCGGTTAATCGCAGACCTTAACAAGAGCCTCGTACATTTCTATGCGTGGCAGTATGGAATGGGTTGCCACAAGAAACTCCCCAAGGAGCAGGAATTGCTGCAAATGCCGGGACGCGGCAAACTGGATTTCGCACCTATTATATCCGCATTGAAGAAAATTAATTATAGTGGCTGGACCGAAATCTTTATGCATCCCGTACCGCGGGGAATCCCAATCCGACAAACTGCAACACAGGTCACTGCTGAGATCAACCGCTCTCGCTTATACCTTGAGGCCTGCTTGACAAAGGTTTCGAATATGGAGGACAAATGATGAGTGTAAAAGATGTTCTTAGGTTCTTATCTATAACTGTTCTAACTTTGCCAACAATAGTCCAGGCGGATATCCCCCTGAACATTAGCGACCAGAGACAGGTTTTCATCGATGGACGTTTTGTCCGGGAATCCCACGGCGCCGAACTTCTCGTTCACAAACCCCGTAAGACCGGGCAAATTGTAATTGCGTGCGAAAAGCCGTGGGAGCAAAGGATGGGCCAGTACCATTCGGTACTGTACGAAGGCGGCACTTATCATATATGGTACACCGTATACGGCGGAGCGGACAGCAACGCTGTGCCCGTAAGGAGCATTGCCTACGCAAGGTCGTCCGACGGCATCAGGTGGGAAAAGCCCGACCTCGGCCTTGTGGAAATCTACGGCACCCGCAAGAATAACATCGTACTGGGTCACGGTTTTGGTGGTATCAAGGGAGCAACACACGGATGCATGGTTTTTCTGGACCCTCATGCACCAGCTGACCAGAGATTTCGCCTCGTCTCAAATCCGCAGGAGCTTGGCAAATACCTGCATATATTCTCTTCCGGCGACGGCATACACTGGAAGCTGACGCACCGCAATGTTTTGAAGTTCCGCAGCGAAAAACATCACCTCGATTCACAGAACGTAATATTCTGGGACCAGCGCATTAACAGGTACGTTGCCTATGTCCGCCGCAATCTCCGTCCTCTCGGCTCACCGGGCCGCAGTGTGGCACGGGGCAAATCTAAAAACCTGTCCCGGTTCCCCGATGTCGAAGATTGCTCAGTTGTGCTGGGATTTGATGCTGATGACCCGGTCAATAAGGCAAAAATCCAGGTAGCTGATTTTTATACAAATGGCACCTTCAAGTATCCATGGGCGCAGGACGCGTACTACATGTTTCCATCCGAGTATTTTCATTACATGATGTTTCTGAAGGACTTCCGCAAGGGCCAACCGGTTAACGCAGGCTCATTAGATGGCCGGTTCGCTGCGAGCCGCGACGGCATTGATTGGAAAAGATACGACAGGCGTGCCTTTGTAGAGTTGGGCATGAAGCACGAGTGGGATTCCAGGAGCATCTATATGGCTTATGGAGTTGTACCGGGTGATAATGAAAACGAGATGTTTATGTACTACTATGGCAGTAACACGCTCCACGGCTGGGACAGAGAAGACCAGCACAGAGAACGAAACAAACGCTTGCTGCGTCGGATTGGAGGAGCGCCGGAGACCGAGATACATGCAATTGGCCGTTTGATTGTTCGCCGGGACGGGTTTGTCTCGATTAGGGCCGGTTATACCGGCGGCGAATTCCTGACCCCTGTCTTGAGTTTCAAGGGTGATGAGCTGGCACTGAACGTGGACACATCCGCAGTTGGCCTGTTGCAGGTCGAGATCTTGGACGAGGACAAAAAGCCAATAACCGGCTACACACTCAAGGACTGCGACCAAATCTATACCGCCAATGAAATCAATCGCGTTGTGGAATGGAACAGCAAAAGCACGGTGGCCAAATTAGCCGGCAAACCGATTCGGCTGCGCTTCGTTATACGCGATGCTGATCTGTACGCGTTTCAGTTCAGGCACCGAGCAAAGCGTTGATTAGTATTACTGGAATCAAATAAGCTCTGCCATTGTAGTGCTTGTTAAGTCGAGTAGATGTACTATAGTTCTTTTTATTTAGGCATACTTTATATCCCCTTTTTCTCAGCTTTTTTGGCTTGGTGTGACTACAACCGCAATACAACTGTACAACCTCTTATCGACCAATTCGCCAAAAACGCCCAATTTATAAGTGCCGTAATATCAGTGAGTTACAAAAAAGTGAAAATTTAGCATAGGTTTCAATGACCAATGTGACCTCTTGTGACATTCGGTAGACCAAATATCGGTTAGTGAGTAGCTGTAAGGGAACCATATTGCATCTAATCGACCGTTCACATGCCGCAGGTTTAAGCCGTGGTACCGCAACTAAAAAAGGGCTGCAAGTCCCGATGGCCTCGGGGATCACAGCCCTTTTGTTTGAAATTACCTTTGCAGCGTACAGCTATTCAACACCAGCTGGGAATGCGCAACGAAGCCTCAGTATTCCCGATTTTTAATGATGCCCGGCTGAGGAACGGGATATCTGCCGTCGGCGTCGGGCTGCAGGGGCGCAGGAGAATCCATCGTAAACTTGTCCAGGCCGGGCGCCATCTCGTGGTCGCTGTTGAGTATCTGGTCGTAGGTGGTTTCCTGGCCGGTGTGCGCGGCCATGCGGCCAAGGCTCGTCACGAGGCTGGTATTGACACCACTTTCGGTTTCGTTGTAGGGCTTGTCGTTGCGGATGGCGTCCATCAGGTCGTTCCATTCGTTTTGATATGGATTCCGCTCTTCCGGTTTGATTTTGGATTGCCAGATCATGTTCGAGCGCTCCGTTTTCTGGCCCCTGTAAGTGCTGGAAGGCATTCCACAGTCACCGTTCTTTGAGACGATCGCTATGCCTTTAGTGCCATGGGCGTAGCTGGAGTAAATGTTTGTGCAACCCGTGATGCAGCGTCCATCCATGAAGAATTTGCTGCCGTCGGCATACGTGTATTCCACTGAGTACGTATCGAAATTCTGGTCCACGTAAGTGATGCCTTCGGGACTCTTGCGATAATGGCGACCGCCCACTGCCTGGGCCTTGATCGGCCAGGCGTTTTTCATCCAGCACAGATGATCGATGATGTGGATGTTAAAGTCGCTGAAATTCCCGCCGCTGGCCCAGATGAAACTGTGGAAGCGCTTTATTTGGTAAAGCAGGTCGCTGATACCGGGCGGTTTGGGCAGCGAGCGGAAGAATGCGGCCGGTCCATGCATCCGGTAGCCGCGCTGTAAAATGATGTCGCCGATTTCGCCGTCCTGGATGCGTTTAAACAGTTCCTGGAGCGCCCGGCTGTGACGTGACATCAATCCCACCCCTACTTTTAGGTTCTTCGCTGTTGCCTCTTTGCCGAGCTTGAACATCCGCCGACTCGTCGGGCCGTCCACGGTGACAGGCTTTTCCATAAAAACATTGAGGCGTTTCTTGACTGCATAGGTGAAATGCACCCAGCGGAATGCCGGAGGCGTTGCGAAGATCGCGACATCGCCCGGCCCCAGGCAATCCATCGCCTTTTTGTAAGCGTCGAAGCCCACGAACCGGTGATCCTCGGGTACATCCACCTTGTCGGCGTGCTTTTTCTTTATATTATTGTAACTGCTTTTAAGGCGACTTTCGAAGACGTCGCCCATGGCAACGAGTTTCATCGGCCCGTTCTTTACTGACAGGGCGTTCGAGGCTGCGCCGGTGCCCCGGCCGCCGCAGCCGACCAGGGCCAGCTTAATAGTATTGTTCTCTCCTGCGTAAACGCGAGGAACGATACTTGCTGCCAGGGCCGAAGTCGCGGCGATTCGGCCGGTGTCCTTCAAGAACTCACGGCGTGACGTGCTCTTGTTAGTAATGTCGCTCATAACGGTTTTCCTCCAAACTGAATGGTTTCAACTTCAAATACACATTTGCTCCGGGAATTGCTGTTTCCCTTCGGCCTAAACGTCGTATAGGCCACACTATGCACTATTATAGCAATCGCACAGCAACTTACAAGTGTGTTTTTTCACATCGTAGTATGAAAGTGTATCCACCGATTCTCGGGGATTCCTTGGACCGGTCCCATCAGCCAATCAGCGTACTGGGCCGCGCAAGAAACACCCCGAAATAGCACCTTTTTCGTGAGTTGACTCCTACAACTTCGCTACAACTGGAATGCTCGTTATCTGACAATTCGATAAAAATTCGCATTTCATAAATTCTGTAGCAACAATTAGTTATAGAAAACATGAAATTTGTAAACATTTTCAGTGACCGAAAAGTCAAGCTGGGCCCACCCAGAATCTCTGCAGTATTATACCCCCCACAATCAAGACCAGGCCTATTACCGTCGAGAAAAGGATTTTTTCGCCAACCACAAAAGAAATCAAAACAAGGGCAAAAAACGGAACTAAATAGATTAGGTTCGCAACATGCACCGTTGTCTTCGATAGTCTTAATGCCTTTAGCCACACCAAAAAAGTAATCCCCATTTCAAATAATCCAACATAAGCTGCGCCGAGAATGCCGTTACGATTTGGGATTTTCACCTCTGAAAAAAGTAAGATTGACAGAAATATAAAAACGGTCCCGAATGCAAAATTAACAAATAGCCTGACAGCCTCATCACGCTTATCCTTTACGTTATAAATCCAGAATAGCGCCCAGATTACCGAGCTGCCTGAAGCTAACAATACTCCCGCAGTGTTGGTAAACCTGAATCCTAAGATGTCTCCTTCTGTTGCAATTACAAACACGCCGATAAAGCTGATGACTATAGCAAGAATGCTCCTTGGCTTGATTCTCTGATGCAGTATCGGTATCGACAACAAAACAAGCATAATCGGCCAAATGAAATTTAACGTTACTGCTTCCTGTGCCTTGAGTATTGAGTATGCGTTAATCAAGATAACGTAGTAAAGGAAAGGATTGAGAAAACCCAGCAGAGCAGAACGCAAATAATCCCGGCTTGTGAAGGCTTTTAGTAGTTTTAGCTTTTTCAGAAACAGTAAATAAAGAAAAAGAAAAACAGATGCCACAAATGAGGCGTAAAACAAAAGACTAAGAACATCTAAATAGCGTAAAGAAATCTTGAAGGCAGAAGCAATGGTAGACCATAACAAAACCGTAACGCAAGCATAAAGATAAGCCCTCTTTTGTTTTTCCATGTTCAAGCAAATTATATGTTTACATCGTCAGTAAAATGGTAGTTTCGGGCGTGTTCTGTAAGGTGCATCTTCGGCTCCGGAGTTCCTGCAATTTGCCTATCTAACAGAGGTAAAGGACATCAGGGCCCCGGTTTAAAGCCCTAACTTTTCAGATATGCCCTGCATCGCGCAAACAACCGTTTCTATGTGCTCGTTCAACTCGACGCCGAGTTCCTCAGCCCCTCGCTCAATTATTTCCCTGTCCACGCCGGCGGCGAAAGATTTCTCCTTCCACTTCTTGACGACCGACCGGACCTTAACATCTGCCAGCTTCTTCGATGGTCGAACAAGCGCCACCGCTACAATCAGGCCGGTAAGCTCGTCGACGGCGTAAATGCACTTCTTCAGAGCCGTATCGCGGCTTGCACCGGTGTGTTCCGCGTGGGCCAAAATTGCCTCCGTCAAATCGTCACAGAATCCCTGTTCTTTCAGATATGCTATGCCTTTGAATGGATGGTCGCCCAGGTCGGGATACTTTTCATAATCGAAGTCATGAAGAAGCCCGACGATACCCCACCTGTCCGGGTCCTCCCCGAATTTAGCGGCGTATGCTCTCATCGCTGCCTCAACAGCGTAGGCGTGTTTTCTGAGGTTCTTATTTGTCGTCCAATCCTCTAAAATCCGCTCTGCTTCGCTTCTGTCCGGCCAGTTACCCATAATATGCCCCTTACCTTTCTTGTTCTTCAAAATAATGCAAGCTGCGATAATGCTACCGCACGAACGCACGGTTTACAACCTAAAAAGCTGGATTCAAACACTCCTATCGGATAAGCTATGCAAAATAAAGATGAACATCACCGCCGGCTTCACACAACAGTCGACCCATATTAGCGAGACCTGCTATGAGAATACTCTTTGTACGAACACCCAGATACGTTTGGCCGTTCAATAGCGAGACAAGTGCATTTTGGCAGCCTCTGGGTTTCATGTCGCTTGCCGGCCAGCTCGAAGCTGCGCGCCCGCACTTTTCCATCAAAATAATTGATTGTGCAGCAAGCAAAATCGGATGGAAAACACTCTTTTCCACTCTCAACTCCGACTGGCCGGATGTAATCTGTCTCGGCGAAGAAACAGTTTCATCACATGAAGCGATGCGATTAGCCGGTTACGTCAAGAAACAACGCCCAGCCACCATTGTTATCGCAGGCGGTGTATTTTTTAGCTATGCAGCAGAGCAGTCCATTAGAGCCGACTGCATAGATTACATCGTCCATGGCGAAGGTGAAATTACCCTGTTGGAGTTGCTCGCCGCAATTGTTGACCAGCGCGACATAAAAAGCGTCAGGGGTATATCTTACAGGCACAACGGCCAGCTCATCAGGACCGCTGACCGCCCGCCCATACCTGATATGGACACTTTACCAATGCCTGCATGGTCGAAAGTGCCGATGCATCTCTACGGCCTTGGGGCAAAAAACCACCCGGGGCTGGTTTCAATAGAACACAGTCGCGGCTGCACAGACAATTGCAGCTTCTGCACCCTCTGGAAGCACATGGGAAAGCTCTCCAGAGATGGCAAGACCATAAAACCTTACTATCGCACCAAGTCTGCCGAAAGGTCTCTGGATGAGGTCGCAAGGCTTGTCCGCGATTTCGACAGGTCAACCTTTGGCTGGGTCGATCCGACCTGGAATGCCGACCCAAAGTGGACCGACGAATTTTGCGATGCTTTATTAAAGCGTAATATAAAAATACGACAAACCGCCTGGCTCAGGGCCGATTGCGTCGTTCGGGACGAAGAGCTTGGCATCCTCGAAAAGGCCGTTCGCGCAGGACTCTTCCAGGTTATGATCGGCGTTGAAAGGCCGGACGAGCCTGGTCTGAAAGAATTGAACAAGCACTCAAACGGCCCCGATATAACCGCCAAGGCCTTCGAGATATTCCGTAAAAAATACCCAGGCGTTTTTACCATCGGCTCGGTCATATTCGGGCTTTGGGATGAAACTAAAAAATCACTTGGTGAGCTTTCAAGATACCAGTATAAAGTGGGCATGGACTACTGCTTCTTCATCCCGCTGACACCGAATCCGGGCACAAAAGTCTATGAAGATGCTCGCAAACGCGGAATAATAGAAGTTACCGACCGCCGTGCTTACAATTTTCACACGCCGGTTATGCGGACCAGGCGGTTCTCGGCCAGGCATCTCGAAACACTTTATTTCAAACTACTATATAAGGTAAGTTTCGATAGAATCGTTTACCTTTTGAGGGAATTTCTTGCTCTGCGAGACAGGCGGCGAAAAAGAGTCTTCAAGTCATTGTGCAAGTATGGACTACAGATCACAACAAGATACATCGCCGGTAGATTACGACACCCCTTTAGCAATAAGCCGACGATATATTCCCGTAAACCTAAATGGTATGACTCATGAGTGTCATCAGTTACGTATTTTCGTTTTTGTGCAGCCAGGATGCATCACGGTCCTTTGCAATCGGCGGCCACTTGCTGCCTTTTTGCCAGAGGTGCACAGGCGTATATCTGGGTTTGGGAATCAGTTTTGTTTATTTACTTGCAAGTCGCCATTATAAAAAAGGTCTGCCGCCACGAAGCATCATTTATGTAAACATTGCAAGTTTACTGATAATGCCTGTATTCGGCTTTCATTTTCTTGACCCCGGCTCCGCGTGGCGGTTCTGGAGCGGCCTTATTTTTGGAAACGCCATCGCCTCTCTACTCCTGCCCGCTGCTTCAATAATATGTAACCGGGGCAGGACTTTCGGCCAATACACAAAAGTTTCAACATCTTCGTTTTTTGTACTTTTTGCCTTCTTAAATACGATACCGCTCTGGTTCCCGATACAGTCCCGGTTCTTTTATTATGCTGTACTTACATTGGCATTCACAGGATTGCTCTGCGTTCTATTTTGTATCGTGGCAGTAATAGTCTTTTTGATAAAAAGAAAGATGGTCTCATTAATTTCGACCCTGATTTCTCTCGTGCAAAACAAATAAAATTTGTTAGAATAGAGCGTGGCGAAGAAATAAAAAAGCCTGAAAGTATTTGGGGCTCAAGTTCCATAAAAAGGGGCACAGTTCCAAAAAACCCGAACTATTTGAATCAGATTAGCAAAACAAATCTGCAAAGCCAAGACGGAGTTGCTTGTTTAAGCTGGAATGATCATCGACTAACCTAACTCTGAAGGACGTAGCCACTCGTCAATTTTTTCTGTGATTTGGCGTGCCTTTGTGTCGTCTATTCCAATGACATATACGCGGCAGAGCTTTGGTTTCAAGCGACTCATATAATGCAAAACACTGCTTTTATCTGCAAGCAAATTCGTTATTTCGCCGGATCTTTTCTTTACCTTCACCAACTCTCTGAGCACCTGTTCTTTGCTGTCATAGAGCTTTCCGGCCTCAGCCAAGCTCATAAACGGATGTACTTTTTCAAACTCAGGTCCCTTAATATCCTTGAAAATCCACCGGTCTTCAGGTATCCCAATATTTGCGTCCTTTGCAAACTCCTTGACCTTATCGCTCCATCCCCTCCTTAATACAGCGTATTCTCCGCTGGGATTACTATCATTGAACGTGAGCTCGGAAATCTCATAGACAAGTTTTGGGGGCTTACGCAATTTAACTGCCCTGCACAAAGCGGCGAGCGTCTTATCCGTCCTGTCGTTCGCGTGCTTGTCGATGAGTTTATCCAAATATCCATCGTCGAAAGCTAAAAACTCATCGGAATCAGCCCGGGCCATTTTCTCAATGTCCTCACCGGACTTATATATCTTGCCTTTCTCCCAAAGTATAAAAACAATCTTCCTGATCATCTCTTCGAAAGCAAATACTGTTTTATGCATGTAAACAGTGTTGAACATGAAATAACGACCCATTAGCATATGCTCAATTGAACTTCTCGCCTTTGCGCGGACGACTATCTCCTTGTCAATTAGCTCAAGGTTGTTCACGATGTAGTTGAGGTCAACCCTGCCGTAAGGAAGGCCTGTATTAAAAGAATCTCGCACCAGATAATCCAGTCTGTCTACATCCAGGCTTGCATTGAGCAGGGGAGGGATTTCTATATGTTCACCTCTGACAATAGCTACGATGTCCTTCGGGTCAATGTCGTTTCCTTTCAGTTTTTCCCTTATGTCTTTTCGTTCGGTAATAACGATCTCTCCCAGCCTATCGTGTTTCGGATACTCCTTGGGTTGAGAAGCATCTTCTACTTCGCTTTGACCTTTTTTGCGCATGTACTTTTGTTCTGAGCCCCAGTAAATTTTTTCCATAAGATGAGAGTAAGGGTAATGGCCGATATCATGCAATAAGGCTGCTATGCGCTGTTTGCGGAAGTCCTCCTCAGATACAACATTTTTGTCTTTGCTCTGAAAAGATTCGAGGATGCGGCTCATTATGTGCATAACGCCCAAGGAGTGTTCAAAACGACTGTGTCTGGCATTGGGATATACCATATAGGCGAATCCAAGCTGCTTAATACCTCTCAGTCGTTGGAAAGTAGGTGTGTCAATAAGTTCGGTTTCTAATTTACTTAGGCCAATATCGCCGTGTACTGGATCAATAATTATCTTATGGCGGAATTTATCTTCCATAAGGCCTTTTCAATGTGGACTTACTCTAACGTTTTCTTCCTCACAAGTCCGACATCATCGAGCCTTTCCCAAGCAACTTTGGCCAACTTTTTCTTGCCCGCGAGATGCGGCTTTGACTCCCCGAGCTTCTGAAAAACCTCTTCAAATTCCGGGTTATCTTTTCCGCTCCAATAGGCGATGTGTTTAAGATAGTGCAGTGAAGCTACAAGCTCAAGCCACTCAGCTTCATTTATTTGAGGAGTATCCGGCAGACTGGCAATTTTATTCAATTTGTCGAACTTACTATTAGTTTTGGAATTAAGTTCATAATTATTGAACTCATCATCATATCTGATTTCGTCTCTAAGAGTGAAAGTGTCATTAGCAAAGGCAGGACAATACGGCCCATAAAGATACCAGTTGTAACGATAGCCCAAGTCGATGCCCATAAGTTGTAGAAGATAGATTTTTTTTTGTAAGATTTTCCTCGCAGTGAAATTCTCTATTTGTAGATTGCCGAATCCAATTTTGTCCAGCACAAGCTTTAACAGTATGTGATCTTTGTTCACTTTACACCTCCTTTAAGGAATCCTACATCCACTTTTTCATATGCACAGGTTCCTAATTACCGAATTTGATATGATACAAAATACATCGTCAAACAAAGCTATTTCTGTTCAGAGTTTTTTTCGCGTATATAACTTCTTGTCAAAACACAGCTTACATAAGGCCTAAATTCCGCATGCTCTGAATTACACACATTAAAGTTGTGAAATCTTAATGCGGTCGACAAACACGAAAGTATTAACTTGAGAAAAGGCCCTTGTCATTTGCCCTCCCGCTTCATCACCATTTGATTGTTCTGAGGACCCTTACTTCAGAAAGAACCATTAGAAATCATATCACAACTTCGCCAGCAAAGCAAGAAATATATTTCTTCTAAATGACTTCTCTACGTGCGTGCACATTATATTAACAGAACTATACAACTCAAAACCTCCATTAGCATCAAATCAATTGTTACTTCTAACCACGTGCTTTTTTGCATATTTTAGCGAATTTTTTCCAATTCTTGTCAATTTTTCCGCAAGTACTGCATTTTCAATTGGGGTAATTAAAGGTGTCCGCCTGCACCCTCAGGTGGTACTTTTCCACGTTGAATCGCTTCGGATTCTCTCCGGAATTTCCACTACCGATACAAGTTGTTTCCTCTTTTTTACCCGCCACACAGTAAGGCGGGTTTACTTAAACAGTCCTTCTCGTATCGAAAACTTGTCCGCCTCAGGCGGATCCCTCTTCCCCTGATGTCCAGCAACCTGATACTCTGATATCCTGATATCCACTTCCTGTTTACCTGATTGCCTGATATCCACATCCTGATACCCTGTTTACCTGATATCCTTCTGTGCCTTTTCGCGGCTAAAACTCCTGTTATCCTGTTCCCCTGATGTCCAGCAACCTGATACTCTGATATCCTGATATCCACTTCCTGTTTACCTGATTACCTGATAAACTTTTTTCTCTCAGCATCTAATAAAAGTCCAATATTTTTAATTATTTACTTTACATCTAACATTTCCTATCGTATAATATTTATCAAACTAAATATAGTTCTATTGATACACGCAAAAATAAGTTCAAATTCAAAGGAAACTACGAACTATGAACAATGAACTACTCAAAAGCATCGATAATCCAACTTTAGCTCACTTTAGGCACTTTAGCTCACTTTTCACTAACTTTTCCTCTACATCTGTAGAGAATCCTCTACAAATCAGCTCTTTTTATGCAAAACGAACCCAATTTGCTGGATGCTCAAATGAACGTAAATAAAGTATTAACAAAGAATTATGAAAATAAGACACTTGGTCAAAGTGGGAAAAACGAACCCAAAACGAACCCAATACGAACCCAAACGAACCCAATCAAAGCCAATTTCCAAAAAGCCCAAATGTTCGTAACTACTATCCGGACAAAGGATTATGGAAATATATCTAATTGTTCGCTTGCTGAAAACAAACCCAATACAAAGCCAAACAAAGCCAATCAAACCCAATTTTCCCGCCCTACGTGGCGAAACAAATCCGAACAAAGCCAATTTCAGAGGCAAAAAAATGCTGCTCTCCACCTTTTTGCTGTGGGATATCTAAGGAAAAAATGATATATTATATAATCGTTTGAAAAGAAAATATCATTTTGAAAGGGTTTAGTAATGGATACGCAAAAAACTAAAAAAGCAGGTCTCAGTAAAGCTCTGATAGCTCTGACAGCGGCGGTTTCTTGCCTGGTAATCTATATCTTAGCTTGTGTCTTATCACCTGTGACGTGGTCGCCGGATTCATCCAAAATCGCGCTGCTCGTTACTCCTATGGACGATGACCCGGACATGTACGCAATCTTCACCTACGATATCGCAACGGACCAGCGCCTCTTATTGGATGAGGTTAAACCAGATGGAGTCCTCTCTGCTCCCGCATGGTCACCGGATGGCAACTGGATAGCGTATTATAAAGTCGACTCCTCCCCACCGGAAGAACCTGCACCACCGCCTCAGGCTGACCCCAACGCGAAAGAACAAACAAGCGAAAAGACAACTGCTGAAGAGCTGTTCAGCGAAGAAAACAAAATGTTGCCATCTTTTCTGTTAGATATTGTTAAGGAAAAGTTGGAGGAAGAAGAAGACATCGAGACTTTCGATGTGAAGTTGATGGCTGTCAGACCGGATGGCAAGGGAAAAAAGGTCCTGCGAGTTCTAAAGTTCGTGGGCGACGAAGATGCACGTAAGGGCCTGCCGGCTATTAAGCCGGAATGGTCTCCAGATTCTGAGTCTCTTTTTTATGTCCGCACAATAGGCGACATACACTATATTGCCAGTTTAAGTATAGATACTGGTGAAGCATACGTACATCTGTTCAGCTTGGGCGGTATGCCACTCGTATCGCCGGATGGAAATTGGGTCGCCTCTTTGCTCGAAGACACGCTAATGTTGGGCCGTGTCGACGGCACAATGTCTAAATATCTAAAAGTAGATGAGCTCGAATATTCGTTCGCTGCCTGGTCCCCGGATTCAAAAAAGCTTCTTCTCACAGCGAAAAATGTGTTCGTGCTGATTGATACTAACACCGGCGACAAAAAGCTCATCCGTGACCCTGGCGCTGAGCTTCTTGGCTTTGGCTGCTTCTCCCCGCCAGGCGATAGCATATACTATCTCGCTGGCTACGAAAGCGACGACCCCAATTCACCTGAGCCCGGGTTTGGCATCAAGTCTATGAACTTAAACGACAAAAAAACAACCGTTCTATTCACAATCCCGGAGCAAATTCGAGTTATCCTTGACGGTGACACGCTGGCGCAATTTTCCGTTTCGCCTAACGGCAGGATGTTTTTGGCAAGAGCCATCAAAGAGGATGATTCCGGCGAGGGAAAATCAATACTGCTTTTCTGGGACGGCAAAACCCAAAAAATTGTCGAAACAGACCCCTGGCTGGTAAAAATCCTCTTCACTGACAAGGATTTGATCTTTGAAGAAAAGCTCATAGGCAAATGGAAAGGTAAGGACGGCGCAACCTTAATCTCCGAACGCGCACAGGAAAATACATATAAGCTCACATTAATCGAACAAAACGATGAAAAACAAATCTACACGGCAAGTCTATACAAGCAAAAAAATATGATGTTCCTGTATGTACGTTCCGAGCAGAAGGATGAAAGTATTTATGTAAAAGTTGACCGGATAGAGCCGAAACTGCTGCTGCGAGAAGAAATGGATCACGATGAAGTTGCCGAAATGCTGAGCAAGCCCCCAGAATCGCTGAAGCAAGAAGCCGACAAGGTTGATTACACATTTGAAGGGACTCGCATACAGTAAAAGAACTCCGAGGCAAAGCAGGTATCATTGTGCAGCTTCTGTTGATTTCGTTTTTTAAGACCGCTAACGGAGTATATGAACGTTGCCTAATCGCACACGTTTTAGCCCCTCCGCCCTGGCAGCCACAAGACACTCCTCCGCCTGGCTCCGTGATGTCAGCGGCAGGTCTGTCATAAGAAAATCTGCATGAAAACCAAGAAGGGCATAGGGAATGTTGGCGTCCAGCTCAGCAATGAACGACGCTATCGCCTTGACCTCCTGCTCATCGATGTAACCCGGCACAAGCAGCGTGCTGGCAACAAGTGGGGGCGGCTCAGGCCTTTGGGGTATACGCTTCGCTGCCGCCGCAAAGTTTTCCAGGGTCCGGCTGTTATCAACACCGCAAAGCGCATAATGGATGTTTTTATTTATAGCTTTCAAATCGAACTTTACACACCCGCCGCTTTCCAGAGACAAACTCATCGCCTCCTGAAGCAGCTCCGGACTCATAGACCCGTTCGTCTCCCAGCAGATGCGCAAGATTCGCTCCTTGTTTTGTCTGCGTGCCAATCTCGCAGCAGCCAGCGCATGGGGCAGCTGAGGCGTCGGGTCACCACCGAAAAAGCAGATGCAGGAAGTGCTCGCAGTTACGCTTTCCGCAAGCTCCGCAGCAGTATGCGTTTGACTCGTCATCGAATGCTCCCGATAGTGCCAGTTCTGGCAGAACAGGCAGTCAAATGTGCACGCCTTATAGAACACAGCCAGGTTCACGTAGCCCTGTTCCGCTCCGCGTTGGTATGCCCATTGCGGATATCCGGCCCCGCTGCCCCCTGCACATACCCAGTCAGCCACGCAGTTAGTTGGCAGCGGGTCATAGTACCATGACACCGCTGCCTCTTCGGCACTGCCACCTTTCAAATGCCCTTGCTCATTTCTTCGCACACCGCAGTAGCCCCGCCCGCCCGCCGGGATTTTGCACTTGTTTTGACACAGGCCACATCGGACACCCCCCACAGCCGATGGCGGAAAAGCAGCAAGGCCAAACCTCTCGCGACTTCGGGCATGAATCTCTTTAAACTCCGCCAGACATTCGTCGTCACCTTTGCGAACACATTCGGCGCAAAGCGACAAGACTTTTGCTACTTCCGGGAAACTCTTCTTGCACTTTTTGCACCTGGCCATAATAAACCAGCCTCATTAGCCAAAAACTTTGAACCTATCAAATAGGGCCTGAGATGTTACCTTTCTTTTGGGGTCCCGTCAGACCATAGTTATTTCCTGCTTCAAAGTACCCTCTCAGCACTCCCAATGTTGGGCGTCCCTACCACTATGTAAGTTTTTCCCCCGCCATCGCCCGTGCTGCCGTACACAAAGCTCACATTGATCTTTCTTGCAGCCAGCTTGCCTGCTGCCTTGGCCAGTGCCCCAACCTTGTTCGGCAGATCAACCAAAAGCACATCTGTTTCGGCACACGTCAACGGGCCGCACTCAGCAATTGCTTTCAAAGCAGCCGAGGGCTTATCAACGACCATCCTTACAACGCCTTGCTCAGTTGTTTCAGCAACCGAGATAGCAATTATATTGATTTTTCTTTTCGCCAGGTATTGGCAAAAACGCGCTAAACGGCCGGGCTTATTCTCTAAACTCACTGATATTTGTTTCGCCTTTCTCATTTTTGCTTCCTTTCAATTCGATTGAATTTACTCTTTTCCATTTGCTTTTCACTGTCAAACAGCCCTGCAATACTATTTAGCATAACTATATGGCCTTCTCGAGTCAAATAGCAAAACAGCAATCCGTTGCCGAAAAAAACCTTAAATTCCAAGCTCTTGTTTTGTAAGATGTAACAAAGGCATGGGTTCAAATCCCACCCTCTCTGTTGCTTTCAGAGCTGTGAAATGAAAAGGATTATTTCGGTATCGCGCAGAACAGATGTCCCGGCCTTTTACGGCGATTGGTTTATGGGCCGACTGGCTGAAGGCTTTGTGGGCATAGTGCATCCATTTGGCGGACAGAGATATATTGTCTCGCTTATGCCCGAAGACGTTGTTTGTTTTGTGTTCTGGTCCAAAAACTTTGGCCCCTTTATTGAAAACTTGAAAATCATCGACCGTTTAGGGTACAAATTTTATTTTAACTATACCGTTACCGGCCTGCCGCATGTCTTTGAAAGTAAGGTAGAAAAGGAAGCGGCAATTGAAACCTTGAAGCAGTTGAGCAAACTCTATTCGCCAAAGCACATAAACTGGCGGTTCGACCCCATCATTATATCAAGTATCTGCGACCGCGATTTTTACATTAGAGCCTTTGAAGAGCTTGCCTCCGAGTTCGCAGGATTCGTTCAGCGCTGTTATTTCAGCTTCGTTGTGAATTACGGCAAAGTCATTCGCAATTTTGCCGAATTTGAAAAGTCGCACGGCCTAAAAATCTTCGATTGCAGCAGTGATTTCAAGGTCGAGCTGGCAAACGAATTGGCAGCCATCGCAGCCCGTTACGGAATCCAGATGTTTTCATGCTGCGGCGATTATTTAGTTGGAGAAAAAATTAAAAAAGCCCATTGCATTGATGGCTGCATCATTCAAGAGTTGTTTTTCCCCAGTGGCTTCTCCTACAATACGAAGCCGACGAGGAACGAGTGCGGCTGCACGGAAAGTACCGATATTGGTACTTATGATACGTGTCCGCATGGCTGCGTATACTGCTATGCAAATACGAACAAGCGCAAAGCCTACAACGCCTTCAGAAATCACGATAAAACCAGCGCCTTTTTGGGCTATAGCAAATCCGACTCAGACCGCTGGCTCGTAGAAATTAAGAACGCCAAAACACAAAAAGAGTCTGAGCAATTGAGAATACTTGGTCCGAGAAATAATAAATCATTCTAAACACGTCAAAATCAGTCCTATAATCCCTTCAATAAGGCACCTATGCTGTTTAGAAGCTGACGGTATAGGCATTCGCAAAGTTTAGTTTTACCTTAGACAAAGTACCAGTTTACTTATGCCGATATTTTAATGTGATTCTCTCTTAAAAAGGGGTGGCCATAGGCATCAGGCAAAGACGTTAGGACAATCATTTGGTCTGACCAGCACTATTATGAAAGTCTCTTTGTTTGCATGGGGACCCTGCCGCCGTGCTGCGCCGAAGGGCTTCGCCCCGGCGAGCCTGATGAGAGGATGGTTTTAAGGCCCTTAAATATTACAGAGGACATCCTATTGAGGCAGGCGAAATTATTGCTAAATATTACGATACAACACCCAAACAGTATAGAGAACAGGTTTCGGGCCTTAAATGGGATGATTATGAAAAACAGATTATGGCAGGAGAAATCGAGAAGTGGATTGAAACCTTCAGCGTTGTCTCCGAGATTAAATTTGCCAATGGAAGAATATCTAAGAAACCAGACGCAGACAAGAGCATAAATACAACATTGCTTGGGAGCCTTTATGAAAATAGCCAATAAGATAAACCTTTCATTCTCTATAGTAGTGGTGATTCTTGTGGGCATTTCACTGGTCACTTTCTACGCTATTGCGAAAACCAATCTGGAAAAAGCTATCTACGCGCATTTAAGCACAACCGCCCAGTCAAGGGCTCACCATATTGAGGAACATCTGGAAGAAGATAAACACAGAATGAAAATAATGGCTGAATCGAATTTAATAGAAACTGCCCTTAAGGCAAGCATACGTAATGACGCAAATTCCAAAGAACTTATAAACAAGATGAAGTTACAATTAAATGAGTATCTTGAGACAGAAAAAGACGTTTATGAAATGTTCATCATAAATTCGGATGGGCAGATTGTCCTTTCTACTGATGAAAGCAATATCGGCCTTGATAAATCAAAAGACCTCTATTTTTTAGGAGCTAAAACCGCCACTTACATTAAGGACGCCTACTACTCTCAAACAACAAAAAAGAAGGGAATCGCCATCTCTGTCCCAATAACAGATGATGAAACAAAAAAACTTCTGGGCGTGTTTGTTGCCAGATTTGAATTGGCTGGTTTGAATAAAATAACCACTGAAAGAACCGGCCTGGGCGAGACAGGAGAGCTCTATATTGTTAATAAACACGGCTATATGATAACACCTTCAAGATTTAATAAGGACACCTTCTTAAAACAAAAAGTTGATACAGCCAATTTTAGAAATTGTTCAATGCATAAAGATGAAAAACATGTGCTTAGTCAGGGAAAAATAGTAAGTGTTTTTCCGGATTATAGAGGCGTCAGGGCTTTGGGGACACATGGATATATACCAGAAATGCAATGGTCTCTTTTGGCAGAAATCGATGAGAAAGAGGCATTGGCGCCTCTGGCTATGATAAAACTTATCTTCATTATTATACTCTGTGCTGTGCCAGTTACGGTGTGGACAGTTGGCATGTTGGTTTCAAGGGCTATAACCGCACCGATTCATAAGCTCCATAGGGGCACTGAAATAATAGCCGAGGGTGATCTTGATTATAAAGTAGGAACAGATGCGAAAGACGAAATCGGCCAGCTTTCACGGGCATTTGATGAGATGACCTATAAATTAAAAGATTATCACGCAAACCTTGAGAAAAAAGTGCAGGGGCGCACAGCAGAATTAAGAGACGAAGTTAGCCAGCGCACATCGGCCAAGAAGGTATTAGAGCAGCGTATTAAGGAAATCAACTGTCTATATGGTCTGTCAAAACTCATTGAGCGGCCTCAAATTTCATTAGAGCAAATACTTGAGGAGACTACCGAGCTGATTCGCAGCACGTACCAGCATCCTGATATCACCTGCGTAAGAATCACTTTCGAGGGGATGCAATATAAAACAGATAATTTCGAAAAAACTGAATTGAGCCAGTACACCACGATCAAAATTCGTGGAAATAAAGCTGGGACTATTGAGGTTTACTATCTTGAAGAGAAAGCGGAAAGCGACGGAGGCCCATTTCTTAGAGAAGAACGTGATTTGTTAGATGCGGTTGCTGAGCATCTCAGCAGGATCGCAGAACGCAAACAGACCGGAGAGAAGCTGGAATTATTTCGAAATCTAACAGACCGGTCAAATGACTGTATTTTTGTCATAGAGCCTAAATGGGGCCGTTTTCTTGATGTAAACGACAGAGCATGTGCCAGTCTTGGATATACGCGGGAAGAATTACTTGATATGACCCTTAAAGACATCGATGAGTCTATACCGGATGATTCCTTATGGCAGGAGCGTATTAAAGAGCTCAAACTCAAGACAGATTTAGTTATACAAGGCCGGCATAAGCGCAAGGACGGAACGACATTTTTTGTGGAGGCAAGCCTGAAGCTCTTAAGTCAAAAGAAACAGGACTACATAATAGCAGTCGCGCGTGATATCACCGAGCGAAAGCAAGCGGAAGAAGCCACACGCCTCGCTTATAAAAAACTCGAACAAGCCAACATTGAGTTAAAAGAGATGCAGTCACAAATGGTTCAGAGTGAGAAACTGGCTTCCATCGGCCAGCTCGCTGCCGGTGTCGCACATGAGATGAACACTCCGGTGGGTTTTGTTGCAAGCAATTTCCAGACGCTGGAAAGTTATGTGAAGAAGTTCAGGGACCTGCTCGAAATGCATGACGAGCTCATCGGGAAAATTAAAACTTCAGAAAAAAAGGAGCTACTGAACAAAGTAGATGACATAAGCCAAGCCCGGGATGTTATGGAAATGGATTTTATCCTCGAAGACATCCAGGGGCTGTTCGATGATTCGAGAGAAAGCCTGGACAGGGTCACCAATATCATCCAGAATCTCAGGGACTTCTCGCGAATAGACCAGCCAGGAAGCTTCGACAAATACAATCTCAATGACGGCATTGGGGCCACCCTCGTCGTGGCGAAGAATGAAATTAAGTACGATGCCGAACTCAAGACGGACCTTTCCGAACTGCCCCCGATCTTGTGCAACGCGGGCCAGATAAACCAGGTGTTCCTCAATATACTCATAAACGCGGCTCAGGCAGTCAAATCTCAGGAAAGGGAGAACCAGGGAACTATCACAATCAGGACATATGCGACGGATGACCAGGTAGTCTGCGAAATCTCCGACGATGGTTGCGGGATTGCCCCTGAAAACTTGCCGAAAGTTTTTGACCCCTTCTTTACCACCAAGTCTGTCGGCAAGGGTACAGGCCTGGGACTGAGTGTGTCGTACGACATCATCGTGAATAAGCACAACGGCGAAATCCTCGTCGATAGTACCGTCGGTGAGGGGTCGAAATTCACAATAAAGCTGCCGATTAAAAGAAAAAATCCAGATTATGAAGAGGCGACAGAGAACAGTGAAAAAAAGAACAGTGTTATTTGTGGACGATGAGGAAAAATTCCTCAGCTCTATCAAGAGGGCTTTTCTTGGTGAACCATACGAAACCCTTTTTGCCAATAGTGGGAAAGGGGCCATTGAAATCCTCAGGCAAAATGAAGTGCATGTAATCGTAACCGACATGCGCATGCCTGAGATGTCCGGACTTGAGCTTCTTAGAATCGTCAAAGAGGAGTATCCCCACATCATCAGGATGGTTCTCTCGGGATATACGCATGTAAGCACCCTGCTCAGCGCGGTTAACGAAGAAGATGTTTTCAGGTTCATTACCAAGTCATCTGGATTCACGGAAGAGCTTAAACCGGCTGTCCGGGAGGCGGTAGATTATTACAACCGCTACAATAAACGCGACAAGCTGGTAGAGCGGTTGGAACAGTATGACCCCAACATTGGAGAGAAGGTATAGAAAAGGAGATAACGAACGATGGAGAAAAGAACAGTACTATTTGTAGACGATGAGGAAAAATCCCTTAGCTCTATCAAGAGAGCTTTTCTTGGTGAACGATACGAAACCCTTTTCACCAATAGTGCGAAAGAGGCCATTGAAATCCTCAAGCAGAATGAAGTGCATGTACTCGTAACCGACATGCGCATGCCTGAGATGTCCGGAGATGAGCTTCTTAAAATCGTCAAAGAGGAGTACCCACACATCGTCAGGATGGCTTTCTCGGCGTATATAAGCACCCTGTTCAGCGCCGTTCACAAGCAAGAAGTCTTCAGGTTCATTACCAAGTCATCTGGATTCACGGCAGAGCTCAAAGCGGCTGTCCGGGAGGCGTTAGATTATTACAACCACTACAATAAACGCGACAAGCTGGTAGAGCGGTTGGAACAGTATGACCCCAACATTGGAGAGAAGGTATAGAAAAGGAGATAACGAACGATGGAGAAAAGAACAGTACTATTTGTGGACGATGAGCAAAAAATCCTGAGGTCTCTCAAAAGGGGTCTTCTGGCTGAACCATACAAAACCCTTTTCGCAAACAGCGGGAAAGAAGCGCTTGAAATCCTCCAGAACAATGAAGTGCATGTGATTGTAACCGATATGCGCATGCCCAAGATGACCGGACTCGAGCTTCTTAGAACCGTCAAAAAGGAGTATCCCCACATCGTCAGGATGGTACTCTCGGGATATACCCAGATAACCACCCTGCTGACGGCGATTAACCAGGGAGAGATTTACAAGTTCATCACCAAGCCCTGGAAACTCGAGGAAGAGTTCAAACCGGCTGTCCGGCAGGCGATAGATTATTACGACCTCCATAATGAACGCGACAGGCTGTTAGCAGAATTGGAGGAGTACAAACTTAAGACCGGAGAGAAGGTATAAAAAAGTAGCAAACAGCTCCTCCGGATGGCAAAGCAGGCGGAGATAGGGAAACCCACCTATCCGGTTGTCCATAACTTGAATGTTGCGCTTCAACGTGCATTAGAACCAGTGGCTAATTTTAGTACCAATTGTTCTATTGCTACCCGAGCTTTTGTTCTGCCGGTCTTTATTGCATAATCAGTCGCAGCTAATTGCTGTAAGTTCTCACCGACTTGTTTCAAAGTCATTTTTCGCAGTTGTGCAAAAAAGCTGTCCCTGTTGCCCCATATTCGCAGTCTTCTCACAATTTCCGGAGTATTAAGGCCTTCCTCGAGTAAAACTTTGGCGTTGAACATCCTGCGCAGATGGAATGCAAAGGCGCCGACAACCTTGAACTCCGTCGATTTGTCCGATGCGAACATATTCCTTAGCCGGTCCACCGCCTGGCCAGCATCGCCGGCTAAACACGCATCAATCACCGCAAAGGCATTGTAAAACCGATTATGCCCTATTAGTTTCTCAACGTGCTCCGTTGTTACCGTCTTTTCGGAATCTGCAAACAACGCCAATTTGTCGATTTCGCCGTACAGCCGCACAAGGTCATCACCGGCCAGCTCGATCAGAAGTTGGGCCGCGTCTTTACTCAAGTTTTTCGAGTGTGCGTCTGCTGTATATTGGATAAGACGCTGCGGCAGTTGCCAGGCTTTGGGCTGCGCCACGCTGATTAGTTTGCCCACCCTGGAGAGCTTCTTAGCTAATTTGGTGTTATTAGGCCAACTGTTTACAGTCAATATAAGTATGCCGGTGGGGCAGGGATTATCGAAATACTTTTCCAGTATCTCGCGGTTCTTGGATATGAAATCGTCGGCGCCTTTTATAACAACAACTCGCTTGTCAGTTAAGAACGGAGCGGTTCGCAGCTCATCCAGAACGTCACGGACTGAAACTTCGCTGGGGTCAGCATTAAAAAGCCCCGTTGCTCTTTGCGACGGCTCTAATAGCTCATCGAGGAGCTCCCGGCACCGGGCGTTCACAAGGTAATCTTCTTTGCCGACGATTACATAAATTAGCTCGTGTCTTTTCTTTGACCCGGAGTTACTCATCGGCCGTCTTTTCTCATACCACCACAATGCAGCAACGTGCTACTTCGATTTGCGAGTTTTTTTGCCGCTCTTTTTCCTGCGTGCAGGTTTTGATTTGGATTTAGGCCTGGCTTTAGCTTTCACCTCTGGTTTCGGCTTCGGTTCAGATTTCGGTTTCTGGTCACTGCTGGATTTTTCTTTTTGATTATTTGCCCCGTTAGAAGCCTGCGCTGACACTGGTGCAGTCCCCTTTGCTGACTTACTTCTAACGGGGTTTGCGTTTTCGTATGCTATTTTTTCAGCAGCAACGAGCTTATCGTCGCCCTTGAGCTTGATTAACCGCACACCCTGCGTGTTTCTGCCAATCGAGCGGATTTCGTCCAGGCCGGTGCGAATAATCATCCCGTTTGCCGTTATCAGCATCAGCTCGTCCCGGTACTGCACGGCTTTGAGCGCCACCACCTTGCCGTTTCGGGCGGTTGTTTTTATGTTGATAAGGCCTACTCCGCCACGGTTCTGCGTTCGGTAATTGTCAAGGCTCGTTCGCTTGCCGTAGCCGTTTTCGCAAACCGTAAGCAGCGAGGCTTTTTCTTCCGCAACCACCATATCAACCACCGAGTCGCCGGCACGCAGCTTTATGCCTTTAACGCCCCGCGACACTCTGCCCATCGAACGAACCTGCTTTTCGTCGAAGCGTATTGTCATACCGTCCCGCGTGCCCAGTACAATCTGGTCGCTGCCTGTTGTCAATGCCACCCCAATCACATCATCGTTAGGTTCGAGCTTGATGGCAATCACCCCGACCGTTCTCGGGTTGCTGTAGGCCGACAGTTTAGTCTTTTTTACCAGGCCGTTTTTCGTAGCCATAACAAGCTGGCGCTGCCCGGCCTCCGCGCCCTCGTCATCAAACCTGCGCACGTTGATTATGGATGCTACTTTTTGGTCTCTCAGCTTCAGCAGGTTCACGATATTTCTGCCTTTGCTCTGTCGTGACATGCTCGGAACGTCGTAAACCTTCAGCCAGTAGCATTTGCCGCGATTGGTAAATATAAGCAGATAATCGTGCGTGGAAGCAGTGAAGAGGTGCTCTATGAAATCGCCCTTTTTCGTATCTGAGCCGATAATCCCTTTGCCGCCCCTGCCTTGCTTGTGGTACGTGTCGAGCGGCATTCGTTTTACATATCCGCTGTGACTTACCGTAACAATCACTTCCTCTTCAGCGATCAGGTCCTCGATATCGAACTGCTCAACCTGGGCGGTAATTTGCGTCCGCCTTTTGTCACTGTATTTCTCCTTTATTTCGTAGATGTCTTCGCGAACGATATCCAGCAGAATCTCCTCCTTAGCTAATACTGCTTCGTAGCCCTCTATCTGCTCGGTAAGGTCGGCGTATTCTTTGGCGAGCTTTCTCGTCTCCAGGCCGGTCAATCTTTGCAGCTGCATGCCTAAAATCGCATCGGCTTGTGGGCCTGTGAGGAAGTGCTTCGATTTACTTTTTTCTTTAACAAAAGCCTTCGGCAGGATTTCTCGAAGCGTAGCCGACTCGGTCAATCGCAGCGGCTTTTTCATCAGGTTCAGCTTCGCCGTCGGAGCATCGGGCGATTTCTTTATCAGCTTTATGATGTCGTCGATGTCACTAACCGCCAGGATAAGGCCTTCTAAAATATGCGCCCTGTTTCTGCATCTTCTCAACAGGTATCTGCTTCGCCGCCGCACGACCGTTTTGCGATGCTCAATGAAGCAATCGAGCATCTGCCTGATATTGAGCGTTTCAGGTCTGTTATTAACCAGCGCGATATTGGCAATGGCGAACGTGGTCTGCAAAGACGTGTAACGGTACAGCTTGTTCAATACGATTTCACTATCGGTGTCTCTTTTCAGGTCCACGACAATCCGCAGCCCATGGCGGTCCGATTCGTCCCTGACGTCGGCAATTTCCGCTATTGTGCCATTGTGGACACAATTTGCGATTTTCGAGACAATTGTGGTTTTGACAACCATATACGGTATTTCGGTTATTACTATACTTTCCCTGCCCCTCCCGGTTGTTTCGATTTCTACTTGTCCCCGCACTGTCAAATGCCCTCTGCCGCTCATATAAGCATCCACAATGCCCTTTCTGCCGCAGATGATTCCGCCTGTGGGAAAGTCCGGACCCGGCAGACGCTTGATAATATCCTTGAATCCGCACCGGGGCTCTTTGATGACCAGCAGCAAGGCGTTGCAAACCTCACCAATATTGTGCGGCGGGATGTTGGTCGCCATACCAACGGCAATTCCGGTACAGCCGTTGACTAATAGATTCGGAAATTTCGCGGGCAACACCGTCGGCTCATTGCGCGTCTCGTCATAGTTCGGCACAAAATCCACAGTATCATGGTTAATATCTTCGAGTATCTCCATAGCCGGTGCGGCCATCCTTGCCTCGGTATATCGCATAGCAGCCGCCGGGTCAGCATCGATACTGCCGAAGTTGCCCTGCGGGTCAATCAGCGGATACCGCATATTCCATTCCTGGCCCAAGCGTACGAGCGTGTCGTAGATGGCCTGGTCACCGTGCGGATGGTAGTTGCCGCCGGTATCGCCGACGATTTTGGCACACTTGCGGTGCCTGCTTCGCGGCCCAAGATTCAAATCGTTCATCGCAACCAGTATTCGTCTTTGCGATGGTTTTAACCCGTCCCGAACGTCCGGCAGGGCACGCGAAACGATTACGCTCATCGCATAGTTCAGGTATGATTTCTTCAGCTCGTCGAGGATACGCATTTCCTCGACACCCCTCCTGCTTTCCACAGCCGTCTCGGCCACCGCCTCTGGCTCGGACTCTTTCCGCGGTTTCTCTTGCGCCTTCTTGGATTTCTTCTTTTTCATGAGACTTTTCTGCTGTCCTTAAATCAGATTTTCTACGCAATAAAATAACCGCAACCAGCAAAAAAGTCAAGAAATTGCAAGACCAAAATGCCCGCAAACCCAATAAAAAAAGGCCGCAAGTCCAATACTCACGGCCTGTAAACACGGCATCAGATTCTAACAAACTACTTAGGGCGGTGGGACTCCAGTCGTGAAGCTCCAGACATCGCCTGTGCATGGATCACCACTACAAGGGATCATGGGGTTGCGGCCCGTGACCTCATCAATCCGCCAGAAGTACTTGGTGGATAATTCGAGCGGTCCGGGGTCATAGGTGATAGTGACAGCACTTTGGTAGCCCTTGTATACGCCTCCCACGGCGGTGGTGCAAACGGCGTTGTTCACATCGTCAAAATCGGTCCCGAAGTAAACATCGTGGAAATCCACATCGAAACCTGCGCCCCAGCTAACGTCTGCATTCGGGTCGACATATTCGGCCTTATCAGCCGGGTCGGGGTTAAACGCCTTAAAGCCCCGAACAGTAAATTCCCAGATATCGCCGTAGAAGACATTGCCCAGGTCATCCTCTTCATCGATAGCCCAGAAGTAAGTCGTTCCTCGAACAAGAGATTCATTAAACGGTGGAGGGACGTCATTACCATCAGGCCAACCAGGAGCATACGTTAGGTATGGCCAGAAGGGCGGTTGTCCCATGTTCGCGTCCTGGACGCGGTTCGCCACATCGGCCTTATTTTCGCTGAAGTAGCCGGTGTGCTTGACCGCAGTCGGTCCCGGCTGGTAGCTAAGCGGCACATATATGTTGGGAGGCATATCCTCGTAGCCATCGATTACGCCACCATCAGCCGGGTCGGGGGAATAGGCCTGTCCGGATACAGCAGTAAAGCTCCACAAAACGCCTGGCCACTTGCCGGGGGGTGGGCCGGCATCATTGACCTCATCAATCCGCCAGTAGTAAGTCGTGCTTCGAATAAGGTCTTCGGGAGGGTCGTAGCTGTCCTGTCCTACCGGCTGCGTGGCAACAAGAGGCAGAGCACACGGATCACTGCCGAAGTACACTTCGTGCAAAGCGGCCCCATCTCCCGGCTTCCAGCTCAAATCAGCGTCTATATCGATGCCTGTAGCGTCATCGGCCGGATTGGGATTACTCGCCTGCCTCGTACTTAACAGCCAGTTTTCAGCAAAAACACCCACGTCCTTAAAATCTATTATCCCGTCGCCCAAAGGTGGCGGAGCAATGTCAACTAAGAATTCTCCTTGCCACCAGTATTGAGCAAGTATCGAAAAATCTTTGAAGTCCACCTTTCCGTCCCGGTTGAAGTCGGCTATAATAGCCCTCATCGGCCGGACTCGCACCTGCCATAGGTCGGAACCGCCAGATCCGCCGGGCCGGAGGGAATGGAAGTAGAGGGTAGAACCATCGGCCGAGATGGAGGGGCCACCATCATAAGCCAAGGAGTTGACCACCGGCCCGAGATTCAGCGGGGCGCCCCAGGAGTGGGATGTCGTTTCCCGCGTCGTCATCCATATATCGCCGGTGCCGGACCCGCCGGGCCGGTCGGAGGTAAAGTAGAGCGACAGACCGTCAGCCGAGATGCACGGCCTACCATCGCGAGACAAACTGTTGACAGTCGGCCCAAGATTCGCCGGCGTACTCCAGGCGCCGCCTACAGCTTCCCGCGTTGTTACCCACATGTCGCTACCGCCGTACCCGCCGGGCCGAAAGACCGACCATTCGCTAAAGTAGAGCGACAGGCCGTCGGACGAGATGCTCGGGAACATCTCGTCACCCGAACTGTTGACAGTTGGCCCGAGATTCTCCGGGGTGCCCCATTCGTCGTCTATCGTTGCCCGCGTTGTTACCCACAGGTCCACCCGACCGTACCCGCCGGGCCGGTTGGAATAGAAGAAGAGCGACAGGCCGTCGGCCGAGATGCTCGGACCAGCGTCGATAGAGGAACTGTTGACCGTTGGGCCAAGGTTTACAGGGTCGGACCAGTCGTCTTCTGTCGTTGCCCGTGTCGCCACATATATATCCGCATAACCGCCTAGCCGTTGGGACGTAAAGAACAGCTCCAGGCCGTCGGCCGAGAGGCTCGGGCAATAGTCGTCAGACGAACTGTTTATAGTCAGCCCAAGATTTACAGGAGTGCCGAAGATGAAGGGCGGGGCCGAATAGGCGTCGGTCAAAGTGATGCAAGCCAGCGTTGCAAGGACAAGTACCGCCGCGACCGACCGTTTGCGTGGGGCCCTTTTGAATTTTGCAATCATTTTAATCCTCCTTTCAAGTTTAGATGAATCTTCCAATATGCCCGCTATTGAGGGCACGTAACTTACCTGGGAAAATCTTTCGAAAAGATTAAGAATCGTCCGGCCATATCTGGGTGGTTCGTCTGCCCCCATCCTCGAAACGGCTAATCCGTCGCACGCTAATTCACGGTCTACCCGCATCCGATGGAAAGCAAACCACATCAGCGGATTAAACCAGTGCACAATCTGCAGCAGCGCCATCAGCCAGCCTAAATATATATCACGCTGCTTAAAATGGGCTAATTCGTGGATAAAAACGTAGCGCAGCTCTTCAAGACCGTATGTTTCGAGAATACCCTGGGGCAGCAGCAGCCGCGGCCGAATAAAACCGAAAAGGACCGGGCTCTTAACTCTGTCGCTTACAACCACGCCCACGATTGTCTGGACATTCATCTCCATCTTGCAGTCTTCTAACAAATCGAGAATCTCCCGGTCGGTAATAGGCCGCTCGCGTTTGACGGTCCTCCAGAGAGTGAAGTTTCGTGCGCCAACGATACCGGCCATAACCAGAGCGCCTAACAGCCACAGCAAGGGTAATATATACACTGGCCCCAATTGAAGCGATTCCGGTATAAAGTTAAAGATGCTGAACCTGCTCTGGGGCAGCCGGGGCGCTGCCAGGCGTACAAGTAACAGCAGCCAGAGAAAGTAATGCCAGCGAATCGGCAGCCTGCCTCGCAGGACTATCTGGACCAGGAGTATCAAACCAATCAGCACGCTGCCTTGAATGGTGGTCTTCAGGAGCCATTCAAATAATGGCAATAACTGTACATTTAAGGCTTCCATTTTTAGCCCTTCCGCTATCGCAACCTGTTTATTTATTTCTTATCTTCATCACCGGCTTCCGCCTCATCGAGAATGCGTTTTAGTCTGGCAATCTTCTCATCGGATAGTTTTTCTTCCTCGACAAAAGATGTCAGCATTGGTTCAATCGAGCCGCCGTGGACCCGCTTGAGAAACGACTTGGTTTCCGCCTTGACGCATTCGGCCTCGGTTACCAGCGGGAAGTAGTGGTACCGTCGGCCTTTTTTTTCAAAACCGACTGCCTTTTTCTGCACCAGCCGATTAATCAGCGTCCTTATGGTCTCTCTCTTCCATGAGGTCTTTTTAGACAAAACCTTGACTACTTCGTTAGCGGTTGCCGGTGACTTGCTCCAAAGAACCTTCATA
This sequence comes from Phycisphaerae bacterium, assembly GCA_030615025.1. Lineage (GTDB taxonomy): Bacteria > Planctomycetota > Phycisphaerae > Sedimentisphaerales > Anaerobacaceae > CS2-K091. Next base: position 64,217 of record JAUXAB010000008.1, read on the forward strand.
ACCTCCCACTCCGCCTCTGAAATCTTGGGTGTCTTTTTCATATTAGTCTCCGTACTATTACATTCGTAACATTACTAATTGTTACGTATGTAACACAAATGTCAAGCGAATTTTTTATTTTTTTCGCCCAAAATCAAATTTCTTTGAATTTTGCGCGAAAAACGCGCATTTCCTGCAATTTTTTTTATAAAAAAGTTAGATTTTTATTGAACATCTTCGGGAAGTTTGGTATAATACAAACAGCCCTAAAAATGGCAGGTATTTAGCGGAGCTCCGCAAGTCGTAAGCTGCAGCGCAGCAAGGTCTTAGGGCCAGCAGGCCAAGTCAAATTTATTCCTTATTGAATGGTGCTTTATGTTTGTTCTATACGCTATACGCAGTACGCTATCCGCTAAACGCTATTTTCTCCCACGTAATCCGCGTTTAAAATCTGTGAAATCTGTGGTTAAAAAAGCATTATTTTGCATCATAAAAGCCAAGTTTTGAAACATTTTGGTGTATAAATGTATAATAAACACCTATTTAGCCGGCTTCTGAAAAAGGCCATTTTGATGGCCTTGTGGACGAAGGCAAGCCTCTGTGTCAAAAGCTCGCTTTTAGGGCAGAGTTTGCCAAGAACACCAAGCCGGCCAAAAACCTCTGTGATCACTGTGGCCAAAAATCTGTGCAATCTGTGGTTAATTTTTCGTGCATTTTTGTGGCTTAAAACTCCTCGAAATCTGCGTAATCCGTGGTTAATAAACGATTTACGTCTCTTTAAGGCACTCTACAACTGTAGAGAAACATTTACAGATGTCATGAGTCCTTTACAAATCAGACTTTTTATGCAAAACAAAGCCAAATTCCGAAAAAGTCAAATGAACGTAAATAAAGTATTAACAAGGGATTATGTAAATAAGACACTTGGTGAACGCGGGAAAAAACAAAGCCAAACAAACCCAAACAAAGCCAATTTCAAAAAGGCCAAAATGAACGTAACATCTTTCTTAACAAAGGATTATGAAAATAAACCGCCCATTCTGGCCCCGAAAAAACGAACCCAATTTTCAAAACGTCAAAAACCAATACAAACCTCTTTGCCAAAAGGGATTATGAAAAAAACCGCGTTTTCGGGTTCCGACAAAACAAACCCAATACAAACCCAATCAAAGCCAATTTCAAAGGCGGCCAACAACTTATACGATCGGAAAGAAAAAAGTGCAAAAAGGTGTGTTTTTTGCGGAAATTTTATTAACTTTTTGCGAATTTTTATTAAATTTTTTACGAATTTTTGCTTATTTTTGCCGGCATTTGTGAGGCAACCTGCGTGCCTTGTTGGAATGCTTGGTGTGGTTGACGCGGCCGTTTTCAAACTATTTGGCCGTCGGGTGTTCCAATCAGGCCATTTTCAGCGTTTTGGACCAATTTGACCCTTAAAAGCTCGTTTTTTTCCGGCTTTTTGCCCGATTTTTCGAGATAGACCATAAAATATCTTTCGCTTCGGCCGCAGGGCTGCTGATTACTGTTTTCCGTTAAAACCGTAGCGGTTTCGCCAAGAAATTGCCGGCGAAATTTGCAGGCCAATTCGATATCCAAATCACGCAATATTCGTACTCTTTGCTTTATAACTTTAGTATCTACAGTATCTTGCATACTTGCAGCAGGGGTGCCTTTACGCGGTGAGAAGCTGAAAATGTGCATTTTTGCGAAGCCAGCGTCCTTGGCCAAATTCACAGTTTGCTCAAAATCGGCGTCGGTTTCGCCGGGAAAACCGACGATTATATCAATAGTTATGGCAGGCCTGTCGAGCCGGGATTTAATTGACTCGACCTTATCTCTAAATTCATCGGCTTCGTATTGCCGGCCCATCCTTTTCAGGACGGCATTTGAACCCGACTGTAGCGATAAGTGCAGATGTGGCATAATGTTACGGTTTTTGGAGAATGTATCGAGTAATCGGGGCGTTACGTCAGCCGGCTCCAGCGAGCTTACTCTTATCCTCGAAAGATTAGGTATTTGAGCCATTTTATCGAGTAGAGCAGCTAATTTGTCGTTTTGCGGGCTGGGCCAGTTTTTTCGTCTGACGCTTTTTTGGCCGTAAGCACCGAGAGATATTCCTGTTACGACAATTTCCTTATGGCCTGCTTCGACGAGGGCTTTTGCCTCTTCGAGGACGGCTTCGGACGGCTTGCTATGGACAAAAGGGCGTGTTTTAGGTACAATACAATAGCTGCAGTATCCGTCGCAGCCGTCTTGAATCTTTAGAAAGGCCCTTGTACGGCCTTTGAAAGCGGTTAATTGCGGCAGTTTCGGCTGATTGGCCCACTCGTTTTTGCGGGATTGAAGGCTTTGTGGGTCCGAGGCGGCGGTTTTGCCGTTGACTATTTGAACTAAAGCGGCAGCAAGGTTGTCTCGATGATTAATAAGATGGACATTTTCACCCGGATTGCTTAGTTCGCCGATTTGTACAGCTGGCAGGCAGCCAGAAACAACTATAACGGCATCAGGACTTATTTTTTGGGCTTTTCGGATGTTTTGTCGGCTCTTGGCTGAGGCAGTATGGGTTACGCAGCAGGTATTGATAACAACGAAGTCGGGCTTTTTAGTCCCGCACCTATTAGGCGTGAGCCTGTGCTCAATAGGTGCGGGATCGACCTGGGTGAGTCCGAGCCGTTCGAGCAGCTCTCGAATCTGCTGGCTTTCGTATTGGTTGACTTTGCAACCGAGAGTATTTATGGAAAAAGTTTTCACAATAAGGTATAATATATTTGTTAAAATGGATTTACAAGCTAATTGAGTTCATAGTTGGTAGTTCATAGATCACAAACTCGTAGGTATGAACTAAAAACTAAGCGGGAGGTTTGTTATGGCGGCAAAATCCGGTGCGGTTTGGGCAATAGATATAGGCAGTAATTCGCTGAAGGCATTGCACTTGAGCGCTGAGGGCGACGTTGTTGAGGTGATCGGCTTCGACAATATCCAACACGGCAGAGTTCTTACCGGAGCTGGAGTAAGGGCTGCAGAAAGGGACGAGCTGATTGCATTAAGTTTGCGCCAGTTTGTAGAGCAAAACAATTTGGGCAAAGATGATGTAATTATTTCTGTGCCGAGCCAGAACAGTTTTGCCCGGTTTGTGAACCTTCCGCCTGTGGAGGCGAAGCGCATTCCTGAGATCGTTAAGTTCGAAGCAGTTCAACAGATTCCCTTTGATATCAATGACGTGCAGTGGGACTGGCAGTTGATGACGGAGACAGAGGGGGCTGAAAACAGAGTGGGCATCTTTGCGATTAAAAATGAAGTGGTTAATTCGGCGCTGGAGCATTTTAGCAGAGAAAATATACAGGTTGGCTACGTTCAGATGGCCCCGATGGCTCTTTATAACTACGTGTTGTACGACCGTGCTGATTTGGTCCGTTCCGATAATGAAGCTACTGTTGTTCTCAACATAGGTGCGGAAAATACCGATTTGGTTGTCTGCACAGGCTCGACGGTTTGGCAAAGATGTATTCTTATAGGAGGTAATGCTTTTACAAGGGCGATAGCGGATACATTTAAACTTAATTTTGAAAAAGCTGAGAAACTAAAACGTACGGCCCCAATGAGCAAATATGCGAGGCAGATATTCCAGGCGATGCGGCCGGTCTTTACAGATTTGGCCACTGAAATTCAGCGGTCACTGGGCTTTTACAAGACATCCAACCCAAACATTAAAATGTCGAAGATTATTGCTCTCGGCGGCGGGACGAAGATGCGCGGGCTGCTCAAATACCTGCAGCAGACAGTGGAAATACCTGTCGAGAGGCCGGATTCATTTACAAAGCTTGCGTTAGGCTCAGGTGTCTCGGCGGCAAAATTTCACGAGAGTGTCTGCGATTTTGGTATTGTTTATGGCCTTGGTTTGCAGGGCTTAGGTCTTGGCATGATAGAAAGCAACCTGCTGCCACGCGGCATTGCGCGGTCAATGGCGTGGGCAAGTAAAGCCAAGTACTTTACTGCTGCGGCGACTTTGCTGCTGCTGGTTTCAGTTTTGTCCTTTGCGCGAACGCTTTTCGACAAGGCCAATTATAGTGATAAAGCAGATGTTCGGCGGAACGTCAGTGACATTCTTATCGATGCTGAGCAGGCTAAAAGCAAGCTCGAAGCTGAAAAAAGCGCAGGTTCGGGTTATGAAGCGATGATACAAAAGGAATTTGAAGTTTTTAATTATCGTGGTATTGTTCCGCTATTGACAGAAAGCATAATTTCAGCCTTGCCGAACGAAAAAAACAATCCGGAACAGGGTGAGCTTTATGTGGCTTTTGCCTCCGGTGATGTAGAAACGGTTTTGAAGACTCCCCGCAAGGAGCGAAGGCAGATATTTGTAACGGATATGCTGGCTTACTTTGTAGAAGACGTTAACACTGTGACGTTTGACAGTAGGGGGTATGGTGCGTCTTATGAAAGGAGCCGGTATCGTTCACAGTACACTGGTGCGAGAAGCCAGCAAGGCGTTAGGGCTGCAAAGCAAGGCGAACCGGGATTTTTGGTAACAATAGCGGGGTACAGTCCCTACAAGTACATAGATGAATTGATGGACCCAGCGGGAGTGCAAGACCATCCGGATAAATGGGGATTTATTACTCGATTAACGCATCTTGAGACAATAGTTGATGGGAACAGTCCGTTTAAGCTGTACAAGAAAACCGAGGACAAGCACTTCAAGTTGGAAACAGGTGAGGTCGAAGCACGTGAAGAGCGAAGTAGCGATACTACGAATATACTTACAGGGATAGGTGTTGAGGATATCAGATTTGAAAAAACGAGAATGACAAGAGGGAGAATGGCAAGAGGGAGAATGACAAGAGCGAGAATGACAAGAGAAGTAGGACGTGAAGAGAGGGGTATGCGGGTTTTGATTGACCCTATGACAAAGGAAATTATCAGTAAGGTTGCCGAGCTGGACGAGGACGGGAAAGAGAAACTCGACGGCAGGGGTAAACCCATTTATACAGTTAATGACTATTGGTTCATACTGAATGTTAAATTTCTGTGGAAAGATGCACCGGCGCCGCCTGTCGTGGCAGTGGTGGCCCCGGCTACGGCCGCTTATCCCGGTTCTCGGTCGCTCGCGCCAGCTCCGCCAGCCGGCAGCACCCAGCAGGTGAAGCCTGTTGAGGTTAAACGGACCAGTGGAAGGCAAACAATAGGGCTTGAGGACTTTTAGAGTAGACTTCGGCGAGCTCAGTCGAGCCGTGGTTGGTGGGCCTGCAATCCGGGCGAGTACGGTAGGGCAATTGTGGCGGAGGATTGGCGCCAAGCGGTGATAAGAAATGAAAAGAGTGAAATAGATTTGTGAGCCAAAATGGATATCCCGCAATTTAAAGATGTTATACAAAAACTGAGTGTTTTTAAGAGACATTCATCGCTACTTGTACCGGTTGTTATAGGGCTGGTTGGTGCGCTTCTTTTTATACCTACCCACTTAATGAGCAGTAGACTCAAGGAGCAGATGTCACAAGAAAGTATTTTGAAGAGGGGTAGCCAAGTTGCGTCTTTACAACGAAATGTCGTTCCCAGTGACCAATGGAGAGTAGAGCAAGAGCGTTATGAGGCATATAAAAGCGATGCCAATCAAATAACGCTTTTAGCCAAGGCACTCACTCAAAGACAGTTATTAAGCGATAAGATATTTCCTGAGCCGAAAGATTATTCAATATTTCTTTTCAAGGAATTCGGTCAGCGGTTTCGCGATGGGGCGGATGAGTTGCTTAAGGGTGTAGATGCCGGTGATTGTCCCACAGAGGCGGAGTTGAGGAGAATCCTGGGGGGCTTATTCAGTGGTGGGTATCGCAGCGGTAGCGGCTTAAATCGGAGTGATTGGAGTGGAGCTGGTACTGAGATAAGAGATGCTCTTTGCCGAGCGAAAGCGGAGTCTGCTTATGTTTATTGCGACCCGGCTGATTTGGGCGGATACGAGTTCTGGGGAGCATATCAGTATGCCGGGACGCCCGAGGCGGTTAAGGATTGCTGGTATTACCAGTTAGGTTACTGGATCATCGAAGATATTATCGATACGATAGATGCTATGAATTCGGGCTCGAGCAGTGTTTTCGAATCGCCGGTCAAACGGCTTCTGGGCGTAAGTTTCAGTACCAGCGAGGGGGGGTTATCTGTGTCCAGAGAAAGAACGGCAGATGGTAGGCCCAGTTATGTTCTTTCGCTTGAAGATAGGTTCACACATGGGGACCTCTGCACTGGCAGGGTATGCAATGATGATATTGATGTTGTGCATTTTAACATTCGTGTTATGGTAAGTACGAAAGCGGTTTTGCGGTTTATGCAGCAGCTTTGCAGCGCCAAGCGGCATATAATTCGTGAATCGTCCCAGGGACTCCTTACGGAGAGCGGACAGGTACAGGAGCCGAGATACGCAAAGCATAATCAGATAACGATTTTAGAAAGTAAGATTACGTCGATTAACCGACGAGATGAAATTCACAGTCTCCACCGTTATGGCGAGGATGCTGTGGTAGAGCTGGATTTAATTTGCGAATATATCTTTAGCAAGAAGGGCTACGATGAAATTAAGCCGGAATCAGTTAAGAAATCGCAGATAGTTGAGACTGTACCGACGGGCTGGGACCTTGGGCGCCGCCGTTAGAGGGACCCCGCTTTGCGGGAACCCAAATTCTATAACGACGTAACGAATTAAAAGAGGAAAATATCTGAAGGTGTAAAAATGCGTAAAAAAGGCGGTAACTTTTTCGAAGAACATATCGAAAAGATAGTTTTGGCTGTTATTGGACTTGTGTGTATCTGGCTTTTGATTACGCGTGTTGTTATCGGCCCGAACAAGGTTCTATACGCAGGTGAGAAGCTCGGCCCTGGTAAGATTGATACTCGCATAAGCAGGGAGGCTGAGCTTTTGAAGGAGAAGCTGGACGGCAAGCCTGAGCTGCTGCCGCCATATGAGCAGCGAGTTGATGATTTTATTGGTCTGGTCAACTTGCCAATAGGTGATATTGATATTAGCCTGTATTGGCCACTGCCTATTCATAGTTCAGCAGACTTTAGCGATAAACGAAAATATCGTATTCCGTGGATTGGTGAGGTCAACGGTGCGGCAATCGAGTGCATCAGGGCAGTGGCTTATGTGCCTACCATAGATATTGACGAGGAGAATCCTTATGATTTAACAGTGTGTGAGCCAAATGATATTGATTTTGTAACGGTGGAGGCGAAGTTTGATGTCGCGGGACTACATGGGAGGTTTTATGACAACTTTGCCGGCGATGGTGTTGAGCAAGAAGAATGGCGTGACCCGTGCCTTGCGAATCCGGTTTTTGCGGCTGTGCAGTTGCAAAGACAAGAATTGGGCGCCGACGGCAGTTGGAGTGAGTGGCAGATCGTGCCTCGAACGAAGATCGACCCTCGCAAAAGGATGTTTGAATCTGTAGAAGAGGTAGAAGAGGTTGAAGAGCTGCCGCCCGGCGGGATAAAAGTGCGTCTGCTTCAATTTGATGATGCAGAAGTGAGGATGACTCTGCTGCAACCGGAGGCTTATAAGATTGCGTCGGCAAAGGAGGAGTGGTTTCCTCCCTCACTGCATAAGAAATATGTAGAGCAGCTGGAAGAGATAGAGTTAGAAAAGAAGCGTAGAGCCAAGGAGGCAGAAAGGAAAGAGCGTGAGGAGGAGCGTGAAAGGGCGAGGGATGAGCGTGAAAAGGCACGCGAAGAGCGGCGCAGCAAAGCGTTTGAAACAGGACCGTACGGCGGAAGGCGTGATGACTTAACGCGTGGGGAAGGGCGTTTTGGAACTGGTAGAGCTGGCAGAGAGCCGCGGACAAGAAGAGACCGTAGCGAGCGCTGGAGTGAAACGGAGTCTTCGTCAAGGAGAAAAGAGCGTGAGGAGCGTGCGAGGGAGAGAGAATTACGTCTGGCGAAACTTAGGGCGGCTTCAAGGACAACATCTTTAGATGATATCTATAAAGAACTTGACGAGATTCTGATTACCAGGGTAACGGATATTGCGAAGCTGCGCGAGGCATTGGTGGTCTGGGCGCACGATGATACTGTAGAGCCGGAGAAGAGCTACCGATACAGAATTCGCTTAGGGGTTTTTAATCCGATAGCCGGGACGAATCAGTTCAACGAGCAAGACGAAGACCTGAAGAACAAAATTGTTTTATGGAGCGAGTTTTCTGAGGTAACAGAGACTGTAAGGATTCCGGGGACATTGTACTTTTTCCCGCGTGATGTGCAGGAAGCCGCCAGGATTGTTACGGTGCAGGTCACCAGGTATGCATTAGGTTACTGGTACAGTAAAGACTTTGCGGTCAAGCCGGGAGAGATTATAGGTAAGGTCGCTGAGTTCGAGCCGGTGGAGAAGAAAAAGGGGACTATTGTGCCTACGGTGCTTATGGCACCCCAGACAATTGATTATGCTACTGGAGCAGTTCTGGTGGATGTTGTTTCTGTGAATGATTGGTCGGACGGAAGGAATATGTATGCCAGGCATTATTATGATATGCTTTACAGTTTTGACGGTGGCAGCATTGAGCACATGCCTATTAACCCGAAGTATTGGGACGAAGAATTACGGATTAAGTTAAATGAAATCAAAGGATTTCAGAAAGAGCCGAAAGAACCTTTGCGACCCTGGGACACACAACCGGCTGGTTGGGAGTTAGCTCCAGAGTTAGAATACCAATATGAAGAACCCGTGGATATCAGGGAGGAGCCGCGTCGTCCGAGACGTCGAGCCAGGTGAGCTTGTGTAACGTGCCGATTGGCATGAGGGCCCGCTTTTGTGGCGTGACCAAAAATTGAATGAAGGGGGGATTTGCTGCTCACGATCGATTATTATCTGAAACTCATCTGGGGGACATCGCAAGATTTACTGAGTTTCACTATTGTTTGCACCATCAAAAATCTCCATTTTGCGTGAAGCCGGACGCGTCCGTAAGTGTGTTAGCGGAGCCAATGCTATTCAGTTGCAGGGGATGCTTAGCTGCCGTTGTTTGCCTTTTTGTATGTGAGCTGACTTTTCTGCAGCGAGAGCGTGTGGATGACCTCATTATCAATGTTGATGATCTGGTAAGTTACTTGCGGGTCGGATAGGCCAGTGTCGAATGAGAGCAATCCGAATGAACATTTCTTATTGTAACCGAATAGAGCACCCGGCATCAGTTTGTGCGTGTGGACGTTGGTCAGCTTTGAACTTTCGAACTCATACAACGCATATCCGTCCGGGCGTTCAATCTTCCACACATCGGAGCGATGACGGTCGGCTGAGATAAGAATTACTCCGTCAATCTTGTTTTCTTCGAGAAAGGAAAAGATATCCTCACGCTCTTTTTTGTAGCCTTCCCAGGTGTCGAGACTTCCGGGCTTGGTGCCAAAGGCCCAGGGCACGGGTGAGGCGAGAACTTTGAAGGTAGCGGTAGAAGACTTGAGCTTTTTGAATAGCCATTGTTTCTGAACGGGGCCGAGCATGGAGGGATTCTTGGCTCTGGGGTTTGTGCGGTAATAACGGCCGTCGAGCATAAAGAAGTCGACGTCGCCGATGGAGAAATCAAACCAGCAGCCGGGTTGATTCTCTCCTCCGCCCCAGTTCGGGTTGTTCCAGTTGTTGCGGAATAGGCGCCAGACGGGAATCTTCCAGTTTGGTTTGTTTATTTGCGGGCCGCCCCAGCCATCATTGGTGGTAAAGTCATGGTCGTCCCAGATGGCATAGATGGCCGTGGAGGCGACGAAGTTGCGGAATTCAGGGCGGCACTGACGGCGATAATAGCAATATTGCTGTACGGCTGGTCTTGTCGGATTGTCGATATAGACGTTGTCGCCGAGAAAAAGAAAAGCGAGCAACTTGTGCACGGCAATCGTATCCCACATTCTTTCGTGCCAGGGTGTGTATCCTGCTCCGCCGCCGAACCCGATTTGAAACTTCCGTTTAGTGCTTGAAGCTGGGAACGTGCGGAATGACCACTGTTTCGGCTGCTTCTTGCTGTTCACCAGCAGTTCGTAGTAATACCGGGTATCCGGCTTAAGGCCGTACGCGGTGATTATGGATGTGAAGTCTCTGTTTTTGTTTGTTTTCGCCACGGCGGACTTTATAGGCGGACTCATATTCTGCGAGGAGCTAACGAAAACTTGCACGGGTACTTCGTTCGCGGTCCGTACCCAGAAATTTGCGCTGATGTCGGTGACGTAGCCAAGCATTGGGCCGTGCAAAAGCTCGACGGCGTGTTTTTTCGCCAATTCCTTAAACTGGGCACTGTCGGTTAGAGGCATTAGCAAATCCCTGGGACCGGCGAGGAAACGGCTGAAGGGAAGTCCTGCGTCAACGGCCTGCCTGGCATACGCAACGGCCTTGCCAATGTCTTTCTTTTGGGCGTAAGCAACTGCTAGGCCGTACATAGACTCGAGGTCGTTGGGGTGTTTCTTAAGATAGCTCTTAAAGTGTCTTATGGCACTGTCGTGCTTAGCATCCACGATTCGGGAAATTGCGTCTCTGTTCTGCTGCTTGTAGTCTGCGGCACGAATGGCAACGGCAAACAAGAATAATGTCAGGCACACAAATGCTAATACACCAAAAACTTTTCTCCAATTCATTTTATTGGTATCCTTAATCTTAGACCTTTTTAAGCAAAAACTAAAAACCATAATTCAAAACATAAAACTTTTGGGTTTAATGCTATGATTTTTTGTTTTTCACTTTTCGCTTTAGCGGCACTGCTGTTTTAACTGGTTCAGTTTTTCAGCCCATAAAGGCGGAATATCAGTGAAGCTGCTTTCGAGGACCTCGATGGTATGCAGGATGGTTTTTTTTTCTGTTTGCGGCATTTTGGCACAGCAATCCAGCTCGTAAAATTTTGCTCGCCACCATTTCCAGGTTCGCTGCTTCGCTTCGTGTGCATCGTCTTTTCGTATTTTGGCAGCTTGCGCCCACAATCGGGCTGCCTCGGCGAATTTGCCCTGGGCGGTGAGCAGTCTTGCCCTGCAGCGAAGCACGTCCACCTCGTTGGCGGCGTCGTTTGCCAGATTATTGAGCAGCTTATCGACTTGTGATAATTTTTCCGGCTCATTTGCTGCAGCGAAGACTGATATCTCCGCCAGATATAAACGGGCCTGACTCACGGGGACAAGGCCGAAAGTGGACAGGGATATTCTTTCACAATATTTGGCAATTCTTTCACAATTGCTCACAAGCTTGGTGAAATCGTTTGCTTGTTGCTGGAGCTGGTCGATTTCGTTAATGATTTCCGAGAGCAGCTCCATTGCTTCGCCGGCGTGCTCGTAACGGTTCTGCTCAATAGCTGCGAGCAGACAGTTGGCCGATTCCTCAAGTCTGCCGAGCTGCCGCAGCGCGTTTGATTTGAGGACGTTCAGGTTTGGGTCGATAGCGATTTCAGCGTCGGTGAGGACATCCAGGACCTTCTGGGTAGAAGCTTTATCCTTCGGTTCGAGAAGCAGCCGGCAATATACGTTTATTGCTTCTGTTCGTAGCTGACGGTTTTCTTCGTTCCGGCGGCAGTCTGTTATAAGGTCGCCCAATAGCTTAAGTAGCTCACTGCGCTTTTCTTGATTTTTGGACTGGCTTTGCTGTATTGCTTCGGTTATGAGGTCCAGCTTTGCTCTGTTGCACCAACGTCCGGCAGGTCGGCCGGCAATTTTGTCCAATAGTAGTTTGCTTTTTTCGGCTTGGCCGCAGTCGCCGAGAATGATGGTATAGAGGTACTCAAGTTTTTCATCGATTTTTTCGGCTGCCATTGTGCGGTAATTTTCGAAAGCTTCGATAGCAAACCGGCAGTTCGCCGGGTTCTGGCTATAGAAGCTGTATGCGAGCTGCGCAGCTTGCCTGGCGATTTCGTGGGCCTCAATATCCAGTCTGTCACTTTTTTGTCCGCCGATGGGGGACTGCAACGTGCTTGCCTTTATCAGGAGATTAACCGCCTTGGCTGGAGACGAGTCTGCGAATGCAATTGCGGCGACATAAAGTATCAAAGGTGTCTGGAATTTCTCTGCACCTGAGAGGTGGCCTAACAGCGTTTCATAATCTTTAGTTTCATTTTCCCACGCGGCCTGCGCAGCCAATTCAGCTTCAAAAACGCTGACTTGCTGCAAGCTTTGCTGTTGCTTGACTCGATGTGATAAATCCGACAAAACAAGCGAGCCGAGAAAATCTTCGATTTGAGGCCATATTTGAACGGTTTTTTCAAAGCCTTGCGGGTCATATTGTCTTTGCAGAAAGGCTAAAGACAAAATCAATTCAAAATCATTGTTACAACTACTTTGCGACAATTTGTGAGCCAATGAGTTTAACGCTTCTAATTTGCCTACACTAAATAATTTGATTCTTTCTATCGCCGCCCGAAAATAAATTGCATCTGGTACTGAAGACCGGGCCATAAGCGAATTGAGTATATCTATTGCTAATGTTTGCCAGGCGGAGTCAATCTGGGCCAACGCAAGGATTTTAGCTCTTAGAAGCTGCGAATTAGCTGAACTGTGTGCTGTGTCGAGCGAGATTATTTGACCCCTCACGTCTTGCAGCGTTTTATTTAGTGGTGACTGTTCGACTGTGAGGGCCAGATAGTAATCAAATTCACATTTGGCTAAATTGGTAATGTAAATATCAGTAGATAACTTTCTCCACAGACCGGTTGAGCCGTATCTGTCGTCCCAATCATTTCCCTGATAATCTTCGATTTGCTGTTTTATTTTCCTCTGGCTTTCTGCAATTGCCTGCAGTTGGTCACCGGCCGTTTTCGCAAGTGTGTGGAGATTTTCTTTATCGCGGCGAGTTAGAAATTTGCCGCTGTATTCGTATGCCATACGAAGCTGGAAGCTTCTTTGCATAAATGTATCGGTGGTTTGCCGTGCTTTTTCGGCCAGGCTGTTAATATCCTCAGCAGTGGGGATAGCCTTGGCTGAACTTGCCGAGAGAGCGAAAAGCGAAAAACCAAAAGCTAAAAACCATACTTTAAAATTCAAAACTCGTTTTCTCCTGTCCTTTAACCTGATTTTAAATCGTGATTTCCATTTAAACCTGCTGGGCTGAGCCGCTAAGCTTATTTTCCATCTTTGTTGCAGGTCTGTTTCTTTCGCTGCCTGTGATCGTATATGAGGCGTAGCACCAATCCTGCCAGAAGACAGACACTGGTTACTATGCTGAAGATAATGAACAATGAACCGGGTATGCCCAGCCAAACGGCGGCGTTGTAATGCACAGGCGGACGTGAATAAAAGAAGATATATTTAGGTATTCCAAAAGCTGTCAGCGTTTCACCCAGCATGTCATACCACCACAAGCTCAGACACACCAAAATCACCTTGCCCGGCCCTTTCCAGCGCCGCACCCAGAGCGAAACAACCGCTAATACAGCTACACACCAGGTGCTGAGAGGACCAGATAGTACAGTCAGTTCATGGAGCACTGGTGTCGCGACATCCTCAATGTGGATGCTACCAGGTATGCCCGACCATCCAAACTCCGGCAAGAATCTAAAACCAAAAAGGTTCAGATCAGTAATATGTCCGCCCGCCAGTATACCGACCAATCCATGTCCTATCAACTCGTGCCAGAGTATGCCGAGTGCAAAGCAAATAGCAAAACAGACTACGTAAGTCAAGCCGAGCTTTATCTTGCTTCTTTCACCCATTGGGTTCTCCCTGTTATCATGGCGGAAAGCCCCATTACAGAAATTCTATATGGCCTATATTAGCAAATTGAACTACATTTACTTGGGAAGTCCGGGTTTGAGTTTAAGTTTTGGTTTTACGTTTTTAGTTTTACATTTTTCGTTTTTCACTGACGTTATACCGATTCTATTTATTAATTGCCGATTGCCTGAGCCTGTCATTCCTGCGAAAGCAGGAATCCAAGCCCTTTCAGTCAGTATTATGTGCCATTTTTTCGGCAATTTTTAACTGTGATTGGTATTACTCCGTCATTCGGAATGTGATATCGGTAAGTCCCGCTCCGAAAAACATATTATATATTTTTGCGAGATGGTCCCATTTTACTTCGGGCGCACAGACAATTTCTATCGGGTCGGTGGCGAATCTTTTTTGGGCAAGCAGGCAATTGTTCATTTTTTCCATCAATACAGCTAAATTTGCCTCGATGTTTTCATTTTCTATCTGGACTGTGTGAAGCTCGCCTATCTGGACCTTGCAGCCGGCCTGCGTTGCAAAAATATGTATTATCAGAGGCTCAGGCTTTCCTATCGTTGGGTTCTGGGCCTGTGCGGCAGATAATTGGAACGGCAGGAAATCTTCGGCCGGCCTCCACTTCGCTGCTACAAAAAAGAATATCAGCAGCAGAAATATCATATCTATCATCGGTGCCATACGCAAAGTAAACGGATGCCGCCGACTGCTGTTTAGCCGGCCAAAAATGTTGCTTTCCATGCTTTGGTTTTTCATAGCGTTTAGTTTTCTTTTTTGCCGGAGCGGGACCTTTGGTTTCTATCCGCTATCTTTGGCGAATTCAGCACCGCGGTGGAGGGCTTCGGTGTTGACCGGCAGTGTTTTGTGATACCGCTTTGCTATTGTCTCGGCTAAACAAGCGACTGCTGCATCAGGGCTGAGAATGCCTCGCTTTTGCAAATACGCGCCCAGGGCCACCATATTAGCTGCTTTTTGATTGCCTAATTCGACTGCTATTTTGTCCGCCGGGACTGCTATAATCTCGATTGTATTGTCTAATTGGGGCTCAATGTCAATCAGGGAGCTGTTCATAACCAGCAAGCCGCCGGCTTTGAGGCGAGAGGCGAATTTATTTAGCGAGGCCTTGTTCATTACAATCAGCGAATCGGGCCTGTCGACGACGGGTGAGGCGATGGGTTCATCGGCGATGATGACCATACAATTGGCGGTGCCGCCGCGGACCTCGGCGCCATAGGAGGGCATATAGGTTACCTCGAGGCCTCGCTTCATCGCCGTTTGTGCCAGCAGTCTGCCGGCCAGCAGAATTCCCTGGCCTCCGAAGCCGGCTATGATAATCTCTTCATAAGAATCGTCGCTCGGGGCACGGGTCACGGGGCACAGGTCACGTTTTTCAACTGACCCAGCGGGAAGACTTTTGTCATTTCTTTTTCGATCCATTCCATTGCCTTAACCGGTGTCATTCGCCAATAAACCGGGCAGGACGAGAGAAGCTCAACGAGCGAGAGGCCCTGGGCGCCACTGACCTGCAGCTCAAAGGCGTGTTTGATGGCCTTTTTGGCCTTGCGGATTTGGGCTGGGCTGCTGAGGGCGCATCGCTCAACGTAGATTGCGCCCGGCAACAGTGCCAACAATTCTGATACTTGCAGCGGGTAGCCCTCGTTGATAGCATCTCGTCCCTGTTGCGTCGTGGCGGTTACCTGCCCGAGCATAGTTGTCGGCGCCATCTGGCCGCCTGTCATTCCAAATACAGCGTTGTTGATGAAGATAACTGTTATCTGTTCGCCTCTGTGGGCGGCGTGGATGATCTCGCCGGTTCCAATCGCTGCCAGGTCGCCGTCGCCTTGATAGGAAAAGATTATTTTGTCCGGGTTGGTCCTTTTCATGCCCGTGGCGACGGCCGGTGCTCTGCCGTGCGCTACTTCGACCATATCGACGTCAAGATAATTATACGCTAACACCGCGCACCCCACAGGTGCTATGCCGATGGTGCGGCCGTGTATGTCCAGTTCATCGATTGTCTCAGCTATCAGTCGATGGGCGATGCCGTGTCCGCATCCGGGACAATAATGCGTCGGACAATCCTTTAAAGTCGGCGTTCGCGCAAATACTGTTTTCATTCCTCTTGCCTTTTCGTTGGTATTGTGAACTGTTTTATTCTTTGCAGGGTCTGGTCAACGGTCGGGACGCCGCCGCCGGGTCGGCCGTAAAATACTACCGGCACTTTTCCGGCTACGGCCAGTTTTACGTCTTCAATCATCTGGCCCAAGCTCATTTCCACAACGAGGAGGATTCGAAGTTCATCCGCGGCCTTTGCGATTTGCTCGCTTGGAAACGGCCAGAGGGTGATGGGGCGAATCCAGCCGGCCTTGATTCCTTCTTTTCTTGCCTTGTTTACTGCAGAACGCACGATTCTGGCTGCAACGCCATAGGCAATAACTACGATTTCGGCGTCATCGACTTCGTATTGTTCACAGAGGACTTCGTCTTTTTGTATCTGCTCATATTTGGCTTGGAGCTTGTAGTTGTGTTTTTCCAGTGATCCTTCCGGGAGCCATAATGAGCGGACAATGTTTTGTGGTCTTTCTTTTGCTCCGGTCAGGGCCCAGTCTTTGGGCGGCAGGCTTCGTCGTGGTTTTTTGTTGAAGACTATCGGCTCCATCATCTGGCCGAGAATACCGTCGGCGAGAACGACGACGGACATTCGATATTGGTCGGCAAGGTCAAAGGCCAGCGACATACAATCGACCAGCTCCTGGACGGTGGAAGGGCCGAACACGATGGTTCGATAATCACCGTGTCCTCCGCCGCGGGTGGCCTGGAAGTAATCGCCCTGTGATGGTGCGATGTTGCCGAGGCCAGGACCGCCTCGCATCACGTTGACTATTACTGAAGGCAATTCGGCACCTGCCAGATAGCTTATCCCCTCCTGCATCAGGCTGATGCCGGGACTGGATGATGTTGTCATAGCCCTTTTGCCCGTGGCCGAAGCTCCGAATACCATATTTATTGCGGCTAATTCACTTTCACTCTGCACGAAGACACGTCCCTCCTCGGGCATTCTTCTGGACATATAGGCGGAGATTTCGTTTTGCGGCGTAATCGGATAGCCGAAATATGCGTCAACACCGGCAATAATGGCCGCCTCCGCCAGCGCCTCATTGCCACACATTAAAATTCTTTCATCCACGGTTATTCTTTGTTGTGTCATTCCTGCCCCGCATCGAAGTGCGGGATAAACTCCAGCGGGAATCTATCGTATCATTATCCCGTTTCTATCCACTTTTTAAGATAGTCTCTCAACTTCTGAACAAAATTATGGGCTGTTTCTAACGATTCTTTTGCCTGCTGGTCAGTAACTGTAAAACCTACCCCGTAATCTCCAACGAGTCTTTTATCATAAGCATCGTTGAGTGCCTTTCCTAAGTTTCTTTCAAAAATTTCTGTTTTTACAAAATTCTCTCCAAACAAACTTATTACTCCTTTGTGGGAGGAGGCGCTTAAACTTTTAGTAAGAAGTGCTGCTTCTGACATAAAGAACATCGCATAATAACACCTTGAAACACAAGAATCGTAATCTCCGGTATTTAGAGCATTTTCGGCTGTGTTTATGAATTTCTCGGCTTTGGCTATAAAATCCGTTATTTCTTTCACGCTACCACTCCTTCTCTTTTCACATTCAGTATAAATGGAGAATTGTAACTTTCAAAGAAATCTTCGGGAACTACGATAACTGAAATAAGCTCGCCCTCATTAAGAATTATGTCAAACAAAAGGTCGCTCAGACTTTCTCTGACTTCAAAAGGTTTTAGGGACCTATCAACCAGTACAAGTATATCAATATCAGAATCCCTCGTCGTTTCGCCCCTTACACAGGAACCATATAATATGACCTTTCTGATTTTTTCCCCGTACAGCTTTATCAGATGTGCTTTTATTTGATTTATCAAGCGTTTTATTCTTTCATCCATCTTTCTTAATCTCTTAAGACGATTCTTTCAGTTAAAGTAGTTCCCCGTTAGATGCTTGCTATCTAACGGGGCTTATGCCTTTTCCTTAATGAGATTGGGCTTTCCTTTCTTGTTAGATTTGGCAGCTTCAACTTTGCTTTCGTAAAAAACCTCGATAGCCACATCCGGGCAGATAATCGCACACATAGCACACCCTGTACAATCAGAGTTGGGCACTCCCTCGACTCCGCTCGGGACAGACTGGGCGGGGAAGTAACCGTTTTTGTTGGAGTGCCTGGAGATGACGATGCAATTCTTCGGACATACTACTACACACAAGCCGCAACCTTTGCACCGTTCGGTATCTATAACTATTTTGCCAGCCATTTTTCGTATTGCGTATCGCCTATATCGTATTGCGTGTAGAAACGGTGAACCATTTAACCGTCGAACCGCTACAGGATTTTAACGGGGCTGAGTGTGTTTGTAAAGTCAAAATGCAATTAAAAGGTGTTAAGGACGCTCGCTCCCTCACTCAGCACAAGTCCATCTCGGGTATCGGTCAAATATGCCGCCCCCTTAATTCAAAACCTACCCCATCGTCGCCCCCGCTTTTGCGAGATACGCACGACGCAATACCAAAAACAAGCGGGGCCTATGCCGAACTAATCGGCATAGGCCCCGAACTGGCCCCGCCCCTGCGGCAGGGGCGGGGCTG
>JAUXAB010000035.1 GCA_030615025.1 Phycisphaerae bacterium
ATGAATAGTCTTGTAGCGAAGCTGTAACCCCTTATGAGAATTACCCATTTTACCACTCTTGAGCATCGAGAATCCAGTATCCGCCATTGGGCGTCCCGTGGAGAGAATCCAACTTTAGCTCACTTTAGGCACTTTAGCTCACTCTTAACTAACTTGCCCTCTACAACTGTAGAGAGATCTTTACAAATCAGACTTTTTATGCAAAACAAAGCCAAATATCTGAATGAACAAATGAATGTAACTGCTTTCATAACAAGGGGATATGAAAATAAATCGCGCTTTCTGCCTCCGGAAAAACAAAGCCAAACAAACCCAAACAAAGCCAAATTCAAAAAGGCCAAAATGAACGTAACTACCTTTTTGGCAAAGGATTATGAAAATAAACCCAATTGGACACTTGGTGAAAACGAACCCAAAACGAACCCAATCAAAGCCAATCTTGTCCACCTCCGGCGGATTCAAAAGGGGCACCTATGCTTGCCCGCCTTGCGTGTGGCGGGCTGCCCTGCGGAGCGTTGCTCAGAGCCTGCCCTGAACATAGTTGAAGGGACAAGTGCGCTCGGAATGACAAAAATGGGTCCCCGCTTTCGCGGGGATGACAGCAACGAATATCGAATATCGAACAAGGAATAAAGAACGCTGAAGTAAAGGGGAAAACGGCTTCACTTAAAGAAGATTTTCACGATACCAGTCTATTGCTAATTCAAGGCCTTGTTTGAATGGCACTTTCGGCTTGTAGCCGATTAGGTTTTGGGCAGCGCTGATGTCGGCGAGGGAGTGTTTTACGTCGCCGGGGCGCGGCGGGTCATATATCGGCTTTATATTCTTGCCGAGTAGTTCGTTAATTACCTCGATAGTCTCATTGACGGTTACGGCCTTGCCGCAGGCGATATTTAGAACTTCGCCTTTGGTTTGCTTGGCTCTTGCAGCAAGCAAATTGGCCTCGACAACATTGTCAACATAGGTGAAATCGCGGGTCTGCCGGCCGTCGCCAAAGACGGTCGGCGGCTTGTCCTTTAATATGGCTGTTACAAAGGCTGGTATGGCGGCTGCATATTGGCTTGTCGGGTCCTGATGTGGGCCGAAAACGTTAAAATACCGCAGCGAAATGGTCTCAAGGCCGAAAACCTTATAAAAAACCGAGCAATAGTATTCGCCGGCAAGCTTACCCACCGCATAAGGTGAAAGGGGCATAGGAGGCATCGTCTCGACCTTTGGCATAGTCGGTGTATCGCCGTAAGCTGAGGAGCTTGACGCATAGACAAAGCGTTTTATGCCGGCATCGCGAGCGGCTAAAAGAAGTGTGAAAGTTGCATCGACGCAGTGCTTGTGTGTGGCGGCAGGGTCGTCAACGCTTCGCGGCACCGAGGGCAATGCGCCCTGATGCAAACAGAAGTCAATATCCTTCATCGCTGTACCCGCCACAGGCGGGTCACCCATATCGGCTTCTATAAATTCAATTTTGTCGATTATATCCGTGAGATTGCTTTTTTTGCCTGTGAGCAGATTGTCGATAACCCTTACGAAGCAGCCTTGCGAAACGAGTTTTTTGCAGATATTCGAACCGATAAAACCGGCTCCGCCGGTAACCAAAAATCTCTGCATCAAAGAATCCTTTCACGTTTAGTCGTTAGTGTTTAGTCGCTGGTATTTAGATTGCTTCGTCCGCCTGAGGCGGACTCGCAATGACGGGCTGGCGTATAGCGTATTTCAACAGATGTCATTGCGAGGCCTACTTCGTAGGCCGTGGCAATCTCAAAATAGTCAATCGTCGATTACTATGTTATTCACTGAGCACTATTTACTGAATACTAAATTGAGCGGGCAAGTTGTAACTTCTGGTATTCCTGGTAAGACCTGAATTGCTCTTGGAAATAACCGCCTTTCAGGGCCCTTACGGCAAAGAGCACGCAGCCGACTATTGTAGCATCTACTGCTTGCAGCTCACGAATAGTCCTCTGAGCGGCACCTCTTCTTGTAGCGGCGGCATTGAAGACCAAAACTGTGCCGTCAACAATTTTGGCGAGGACCTTGGCATCACTTACCAGCAGCACGGGCGGGCCGTCAACTATAACATAATCATAGTTCTTACGCTGCTCTTTAATCAGCTCTTCCATCCTTAACGTGCCGAGCAGCTCTGCCGGATTAGCAGGTATAGGTCCCGAATCGATTATGTCAAGGTCCTCGATACCACTGGACCTTATAGCTTCCTGGTAACCACACTGGCCCAATAGCAGATTGCTCAGTCCAAACTTAGATTGCTCGCCTTGCTGGCCCTCAACTGCCGGCTTTGGAAATATTGTTTGTAAACTCGGCCGCCTGAAATTGGCATCAATAAGCAGCACTTTTCTATTTTCAGCGACAAAAGCTGCCGCAAGATTGACCGCCACGGAAGTTTTGCCGTCCCCTGCCGCACCACTGCTAACAAGCAAAGCTCTCACGGGCGCCGCCGCGCCGGACAGCTTTATGTTCGTGCGACACCGTCTGTAGGATTCACTTATAATAGAATACGGCGCCTGACGAACAACATGGCAGAGGTCAATATTCCGAACCTGTTCATCTTCGGCTGCATCGGGGACAACACTTAAAAGCGGGATGTGCAGAAATCTGGTCACGTCCCTCGGTGTCCGTACCAGGTCATTGAGCAGCTCTAAAGCCAAAGCAAGTCCTATGCCGAATATGAAGCCCAATATCGTCCCGCCGGGGAAATAAAACTCCCACCTCGGAGAACTTACTTCCAGCGGCGGCAGAGCAGGTCCGTAGCTCTGGACCTTAGGTGTCTCCGGGTCATCGTACATCATCCTATAGCTCTCTATCGTCGCTTTGATTTCATCGAGCATCTGTTTTCTTTCATCTCTTATAGCCAGCCTCTGTTCATACTGTACGCGGGCCAGGTCAAGGTCCTTCTTTTGTGCCTCAGCTTCCAGCCGCAACCTTTCTAATTCTTCAGACCTGCCTTGCAACACAATCAATAGGTCCTGTGCATTTTTAAGATTTGCCTGCCGGATCTGTTCTGCAATTTCGCTTTGCCTGAGTTGTCTCTCATGTTTGATTTCGTTTACCAGCTCTTGTGTTCGGCGCACTACTCTGTGATTTTCGCCAAACTTTGTAAGTTGGCCTCCAAGCTCGGATTCGAGAATGGCGCGCTGCTGTGCAAGCATAATCATAACAGGGTCAACCTCTACTTGACGTTCAATCTGCACGCTAATAGGGCCTACCGCTAATCTCTTAAGATTTCCTATATCAGCTTCAGCTTGCTTTATCAGGAGAATTAGGTCGTTTTGCTGAAGTTCCAGTTGATTCAACCGCAATGTGATTGTGTGCTGGAAAGCACGGCCATAAGGGCGTTCAAGGTCAGTGATTTCATATCGTGTACGCACTGCACCCATCGCATCCTCGGCTGAATTCAATTCAATTTGAACACTATTTCGCCGCTTGTCAAGCTCTTTCAGCTTGGCAGTAACCTCTGCTCTCTTTGTACTTCCATGCAAAGCAAGAAACAATCTCACCATTTCGTTCACTATATCTGCCGATTCTTTCGCATCGCCACAGGTCATTGACAGCACAACAAACTCAGCATCTCTTTCTGCAAAAGCACGGAAACGCTTCTTCAAGTCCTTAAATGCTTTTAGAATGCACCGGTCTATATTTATAATCCTGCCGTTTTCATCAAACTTGGCAAAACGGCGAAACCACTGCGTTTCTCTAACTTCTGTCCTGTCAATCAATTCTTGCAGAGTTCTCTGCTGCCTTATACGGTCGGCAATTGATACACGATGACCATATTGAATATCCTTGCTCGCCATAGCTGCCCCGATGGTCATAGGGTCTTTTTCTATGGGTGACAGCACCCTAATAAGGGTTTCGGTGGTATATTTTGGAAGATATTGTAGTAAAAGATACCAGGTGCCAACGGCAATTATGAAACCTAATATAGTCAGAGCAATTATCAGCAATAGGTGCCGACGTAAGATTGAATAAGCTTCCTTTGGTGTCAGCGCTGCAGCCGCTGCCGTGGCGCGCCGGGGTGCAGCCGGCCCTGCCATCCTATTTACAGCTATTGGTCTTTGTTCTACCATGTTTCGTATCTCGTTTACCCCCACACCTGATAGGTGTGGGGTTAATTTTCACCAAACTTGCCTACTGGGAAAGCCGTTCAATAGCTGATTTTATTCGCTGTTCGGTTGCTTTCGACAATTTACCTGCTCCTATCTGCAATGCCTGTTTATAAGCAGCAAGGGCCTCAGCTTGTGCTCCAAGTTTTTCTTTTACCATACCTAAATGCTCATACACCTCTGGTAGTATCCGGAGCTGTCGGGACTCATACTGTTGCAGGGCGGCCTGCAAAGATTCAGCTGCCTCCAAATTTCTACCGTTTTTATGTAACACATAAGCATAAGTATCCAAAAAGTCAGGACTATTTGGCCTTGCCTGCAGTGAACGTTCGGCATACTGAAGAGCCTCGGTCAGCCTTTCATCATTTTTAGCCAGCATATATGCCAAATTATTCAAGACATTTGTATTATTCGGCATTTTGACTAATAGACTTTCGTATTCTGCGATAGCCTTCTTAAGATAATTGTTATCGGAAGTCTTGTTATAAGCCAAGGTTAAAACTTCCGCTTTTTTCACTATATAATTAACTCTGTATGGGCTGTCAGGCCCTACTATCTGCAGGCATTTGTCAATATAACCTGCTGCCTTGTTGTACTCACCGTTAATCTTTGTCAAATTAAACATAGCAAAATTGGCAGCAAGTGAATCAGGGTTGGCCTCAAGTCTTTCTTTGCAATATTTCAACACAACTTCGGCTCCCAGCAGCGAGTACATTCTTTTCAAAGTCTGAGCTACAAGAATTTCACTTGTCCCCGCTTTATCAACGGCTTTTCGGCAGTACTGTATGGCGCTTGCGTTATCACCGAGCTTGAACTTTGCCTCAGCCATCCCCAAATATGCTATGGGAGCAAAATCGCTATCAATATAATTTCTGCTCTCTTCAAAGACCTTATCCAAGTTTCCGGGGTCCCAAGTGCCTGTATTTGGTGTCCCTGCCCCTAACACAAGTGCCCGCAAATATCCGTCGAAAGCTGCTGTGTTTCCCTTTCCATTGTTCCTGCTTTTTTGCCACGCTTGTCCATACAATTTCTCCGCCCTATCGAATTCGCCTTCGGCCATAGCAAATGCCCCGACTCGGTTATACCACAGTACACTGTCGGGAAGTTCCTGGAGAGTATCGTTATAGAATTTTTTTAGTGCTTCTTTTCTGCCAAGCTGCAAGTAAATCTGTTCAAGCAACACTCTGCCTTCCATAGGAGCGCCTGGTACGTCAATCGTATTTTTAAGTTCGGTTATAGCATCTTCATATCGGCCTGTTTGCCGATACGCCTTCGCCAGAAAAATTCGGGTAACAGGCTCATCTGACAATGATTTGCTCAGCTTAAGGTCGCTGATTGCTTGTACATAATTTGCCATTAAAAGATTTATTTGGCCTCTTAACTGCCACGCCACTACATTATTCTGATTGCTTTCAAGGTTTCGATTTGTCAGTTCCAAAGCTGTTTTCAAATGTCCCTGCCTCATTGCCAACCACGCTTCAAGCAGCAGGACCGGGCCCTCTTGAGGATGCTTTTCTTTAAAGCTTTGCAATTTGAAGTCAGCCTCCTTGACAAGACCAATCTTAAGGAACGTCTGAATTTGGTAAAGGCGGTTTTCGATACTGTCTTCAAGTGATAAAAGTTCCTCTGAATATTTCTGCACAGCCTCCTTATCGGCTTGTCTTTCTGCAACAAGTAAAAGGCCTTTAACCACATCACTGTCTTTTGACTGGCCTTTGTACAACTGTTCCAAAAGCCGCCTGGCATCGTCAAGTTGGCCAATCCGAAGATAATGGCTCCACAGTAGTTTCTTGTCTTGCATCACCAACTGTTCTGCTTTTTGAAGTTGACCGGCAAGGCGATAATATTCTGCTCGGGCTTCAAGTACAGCTCTGTTTTGTGGAGCCATGGCTTGCGCCTGCTCGAAAGAGGAGTCCGCAATAGCAAATAGTGCGTCTTTGTGTTCTGCATTCGTCTCGCGAAGAGCCATTTTCATTGCCAGCCTCGCCAGCAGTACAGCATTCAGCACACTCGGTTCGACTTTTTGCAGATTCTGTCGAATCGCCAGTGCTCTTAATGGCTCGTCATTGCTTATATATTCAGCGTAAGAGCTAAGTAACTGCAAATCACCTGGATTTGCTCTCAATGCTCTGTGCAAAGCGGTTCTGGTTTCAATTATTTGGTCAGAAGACGCATTTGGCCCGATCTTTTTATCACGCTGGTACAGCGCATTGGCCAACACTTTTGCAATATCACCATCCAGAGGATTCAACAATGCGGCTCTGCGGGCGTCCTCGATAGCTGCATGCTCATTTCCAAGAGCAGTGTTGACACTGCTTCTGAGCAAAAGTGCGCTGGAAAAGACAGGCCTTTGCCTCAAACATTCGTCGAGTTTGGCTAATGCATCTTTATTCTGCCCTTTAGCCATAGCCAGGCGGGCTGTAAAAAACTGACCGCTGCACCCATCGAGATTTTCACGTCGTCCGGTCTCCGCTATTTGCTCTGCAAACTGCCAATCTTTGGTCGCAAGTGCTATATCAAAAAGAAAAATCGCAACAATTTCGTATTGCGTGATGCGCCCCTTCGCTGCGCTCGAGGGCGGGATTGCGTCGTGCGTATCTTTTTTCCGGCGATACTCATCACGTACGACGTCCGATGAGAATACCTTTTTGAATTCTGCAGCGGCTTTGTCCAGCTCTTTATGTCTGAGGTAAAATACACCCAGGTTCATAGCGCGTCGAATTGGGTCGGCAATATTTGATAGAACCTGCTCTTCTATTTCCTTACGCCTTTGTCGGGAAATCTTGTGCGGCTCAGGCTCAGACAGCATCTGCTTGTATATCAGAAGTGTTATATTATCCGGCTGTATGGGCAATAGTTTTTCCACCAATCCGGCGCAAACAATCCAGTAGCGTTTCAATTCATCTGTCATTAACTGCACGGAGCCTTCCGACGGGCCAGTTTCTTTTTCCGGCATCTCCGGGCTCTGGAAAATTATGGGCGAACTCTCTTCCATTTCCTTTTGGTCAATGGCTTTTCGAACTTGCCTTATCTTGGCCTGCACCAGTGCCAGGTTGAGTTTAATTGTATTGGGGTCATTGGGATATGCATCGGCCATCTTGTCCAATTCTTTTTCGGCCTCATCAAACTGTCCTGCGCCAAGTAAAGCGTTAATACGAAATGTTTTGCTTCTTGCGTTTGCCTCAAGGAGTTGTTCATAAATATTTATATTATCTGCTGCTGCCGTCCAGTAATTGAGCTTCAAAAGAACCTCAACATAATCCAAACGCGATTCGGGCCTTATCCAAGTAATACCTGAACGGAGCGCGCTTGTCAGGAATTCCATGACCGCACCAACTTCAGAAGTATTCTTAAAAACCTTTGCGAGAAAGTAGGAGAGTTGCGCATAAGAATTCCGCAGATGAGAAGGCTGCGCACCTTCTATTCCAGATGCTTTAAGTAGTTCGTAAGCTGAATACAGTTTCCTAATGGCGATGTTTCTATTTCCCTTCGCAAGCTCAAGCATTCCCTGCCACTTAATAACCTGTGGATCTTCACCGCTGCCGAAAAGCTGCTCAATTTCGTGCACCGCCTGCTCGGCATTTGTTAGCCATTGCTGCTTCTGGGCTTGGGTTCTTTCCTCGCAAGGCTCAAGTACCTGCTCGATATAGCAATTTGCAAGAAAGATATATAATTCGGCTCTATTCATTCGATTTGCCCATTCTCGTGGGCCGCCTTCTTCCTGGGCATCCGGCAAGGTAAGTGCGTTCCTGGCTACCTCTATTGCTTTATAGAGGCCTTGTGTTTGTCCATAAATAGAAAACTTGCGATAGTGCAAATTGGCCGCATCTATTGCATAAGTCACATTTTGCTTGTCCAACTCAATTGCCTTTTCAGCTGCCCCTACAGCCTTATCAAGATTTTTGTGGCCGAGCCACAGATAGAGTTCGGCCAATGCCGAAAATGCCTCTGCACTGGAAGGAAATCTCTCCACAAGCAACAAATACTCATCCTCAAGCAACTGAATTTGCTCTTGTGGCTGCGCAGCGTTGCTACTTTGAGTAAGCTTTTCCGTTAGAAGGTTAATGTGCGTTATGGGGTCAGCAGGTGCAACCTCAACAGCTTGCTTTAGAATCTCCGTGGCCTGGACCGCCGCTTTGTCTTTCTCTTCAAGATTACCTCTTGAAGCGAGAATCTCGCCTTTTGTGATGACTGCTTGCGCCAAATACCAATAGGCATCGACATTATTTGGTTCAAGTTCTTGAACTTTTTTCAAATCATCGATTGCCCGGGCAAGTGATTCGTCCGGTTCCGTCATCGCTCCAAGGTTGGTCAACTCAAGGTTCGCCCTGCCCCTTAGCAAATACAAGTATGGGCCTAAGCGCTGCCTTGAGGCGCGGCGGGGCTCTCTTTCGTGCATTCCTGAGGGCTGCCATTTGGCTGTATCTTCCATAAGCAGGTCTGCATTCTCTGCCACCTCTATAAATTCCGATGCTTGTAACGCAATCTGCGGCCAATACCGATGATCACCGCTATCAGCCATTATGTAAAAGTACTCCAACCGTCCAAACCGAGCTTTTACATTCTCCGAATCTACACTGATTATTGCGCCCCAACACCCCCGCACATTGAGCCATTGGTTGGTTTCGATATATAGGTCCACGAGTTTGAAAAGTATCTCTATCCTACGTGAGTCGGTCTTTGCAAGGTTACGTGCTTTGTGATAATTGCGTTCAGCCCTCTCGTACGTTTCTTTTTTAATCTGCTCATCTGTCGTCTCCCGAGCTGCCACTATCGCTGCATCGCCGTCTTTGATAAACTTTTCCGGGTCTCTGCTCAAATGCCAAATTGCCCCAATGGCAACCAGCACTAAAAGCACAAAAACCACCGAACCAATAAGTGCGACTTTTTTATTCAATCTCTTCTTTGCCATAGATTTCCCCTTCTCCCGGCGTGCCGGGACTAAAACCAGCAATCGCACCTACATATTGCGTATATTTTTCACAATACGCATCAGATACAATGCATCACTATTTGCCATTCGTCACCTGGCCAGCCGGCAATGCTCTCTTTCCAAAACAGGCGAAATTATACTTTAATTATGCGTCTCAGTTTATTTACTACTCACAGCATTTCCTTTTTTCACAATGGGCCAATGTTCTTTCTCTAAAATGGGCAAGATTACGCTTAAAAGTTTTTGGCTTGCTGTAATTGCTTCTTCTTTGCTGGGGTGGATTGCCTGACCGAACCTGGTATTAAAAAACTTCCACTCAACCTTGGAAAAGTACGAATACTTCGAAAAGATTTTTTTATTTAGAGCAAACCTCGCATCTTCTCTGCTGTTGGCATAATCCTCGTTGACATTAAAAAGGTACAAAACAGGAAATTTTGTATCCATTCCCCAGTAATTGGAATTTGTACTGGCAAAGACAAGATATCTTGCTGGAATTTTTTCCATGTTGCCTTCTTTATTTACTTCGAATGTCACGCTATCAGACGCTAACCTTTGATGGCCTTCGCCCGTGTAACATTCTTCCGGCACATGCGGCACTCGATCCGGAAGCTCGTAATAAGTAATAAACAACAAGCATTTACGAACGGCACTGTCAATGGCTGCATCGGAATCTTCCAGAATCCATTGGATATAATCTTCCGTACCCAGGCTTTCAACGACCTCCTCATTTGAGATTTTGTGTTTTGATACTACTTTATAAGGAGCTAAAACCTTTTCATCCAAAAGGTCCAAAGATTTTTTCAAGGGCAATGGCTCCTTCTTAACCGGCTTAGGCATAACGAATCCACTTAGTGCAAGCACCGCTGCGCATATTAAAAAAGCCGGCTGTAAATAGCTTCGTATTGCGTTTGGCGTATTGTGTATTGTGCTTATCATCTTCGTTATTTTAATACGTTTCCGGGCCGTTTATTGTTTGCGTCGAACTATAATATCTTCAGCAACTGCCTCGCCTTCTTCAATAAATAAACTCGACATAAACCATGCGAGAAAACCGTATAAGGCAAACGCTAATGGGAGCATTCCTAAGCCAAGCATATCATGATAAATGCCCTGGGTGTACCTGGGATGTAGAAGCACGTAAATAAATCCGGTAATTGTAACTCTCACGATATTACAAAGTATCGCTATGGGTATGGTGCTGGCCAACAAAATGATTCGCTGCCATGCGGGTCTGTAATGCAGATACGCCATAGCGACTCCCAAAGCCAAAAAGGCCATCAGCAGCCGCATCCCGCTGCAGGCCTCGGCCACATTAAGCGCGGGCTCCAAATGCTGCCCCTTATAAATCACGTCTATGACCACACCGCTGGCTGTGGCTTCCAGGCCACTGACCAAATTCAGCAAAGCAGCCGCCACTTTGGCGGCAAGGTGTCGCATCGGCATAGTAAACGCAACGTAGTATCTCTGCGGCAACGGTACAGCAAAGACCAGAAAAGCGATCGGCAGCCACATATATTTAACCAGACGCCACCCGCCTAAAAATAATACAACCGCACCAAGTACCGCTATCATGCTAATGGGCTGAAGGTACGCGTATCCTGATGGGCTGGCTCCGTTAAGAGCATAAAACACAATCCCGCAAATTAAGAAAAACAAACCGAGGTAATTTGACCTGGTTTGAAGACTTAAAATCTCTTTTTTATGCTGGTTAATGAAATATAAGCTAAAAAGCGGGATTAGAAAGCCGTGCGACCAACTGCTGTCAGTGAGCCATCTGCGGACAACACGGCCAATTTCGTTGTGAAAAAGAAAGAGAAACAATCCTGCAATTATCAACATCCTGACGTAATTATGCCCCCCGAGTTCATGCCAGCTTGTCCTCGCCGAGTTGCCATTTTGCGACTTATTGCAAAATGGAGTATCTGCCTTAGATCCTTGTGTCTGGATTCCCATTTTGGGATTTTTTGCAAAATGGGGCCTGTCTGCAATAGAGGAAGCAATATTGTCCGGCATAACTAAACAATTCTGCTAAAACCAGCCGGGTATAGGCCTGTGAGTACCGAAATCTCTATCTGCAAAATTACGGTCATAAATAAAACCGAACCCATAAGTTGCCCTGAACGCATTTCGCAAAACTGCACGCCACCTTGCAGTCGGGTGTGTGCCGACATTGATCAAATCGTTGGGCTTAATAAAGAAATCCGGTTGCTCGCCCCGGGCAATCTTATCCAAATCGACCATCACGATTTCTTCCTTCTTCTTGCCGATCCTTCTTATTACTTCACAGCGCTTTGGCCAGGCCAAAGGTCCCAAACCACCCGCCGCAGCTATAGCCATCTTCAAAGTCATTGGTCGGCCTGTAATATTAATGTATCCCTGACCGTTGACATTACCCATAATACAGAATTCACCAATAATGTCAACCGGTACGTGAATAGTATCGCCAGGCCTTACCACAATATTATACCGAGGGTCACCGGCGAGCAGCCTATCGGCAGGAATCTTTATGACTCGCGTTTGCACTCCTGCTGCTCCTATCTGTTCCCAGCCGAAGCCCAGCGGAACCCTTTCCTCGAGCGGACCGGCCGGTTTTTCAGGCTCAACTTTAATCACCGGCTCCGCCGGTCTTGGCCGACCGATTTGAACCGGAACCCATTTGCCGTCCCGGAAAATCCACTCAATACGCTCAACTTCATCCCCATTTATTCGGCTCTCTATCGTCTCTCGACCAGCCGGCTTAGTGGATGATTCAAGTATGTCTTCTTTTGCGTTTATCTTCCCCTGCTTGCCATCGGTAATTGGTCCAAGACCTTCAGGGAAAGCCACTTTGGCGAGTTCCTTATCCGTTATCATCTCCGCAGCAGCCATAAGCAACGCCTGCTTTCGCGGGGGCCATTGCCGTTTCGCCGACGGCGCTATTGTCTCCAGCATCTGCTGCTCAAGCTCGATCAGTTGCCTCAGCTGCTCCGGCTCAATAATGCCTGGCTTAATCGGCTCAGCTATTGGCTCTTTGCCCGTAACAGAACGCGAAACATAAACATAGCTTATGTTAAATTGGCTTATCCCCCCTGCTATCGCAAGCGCATCAGCCAATCTAAAATCACATCGCGGAATAATGTACCTGCCTGGACCTGGCACACCGTCACCCAGTATTGAAAACATGCGCTGTTGCGAGCCGATTAAAGTCACGGTAACCGACGGCTCTTTTAATATGCTCGGCGAAAGGATCTGCCTTATCTCCTCCTCAAGCTGCGATTCGGTCAAGCCTGCTACCTCAACTTCCCCAACCTCTGGTATGGATATCTTGCCGGTCTCGGTAACAATATAATCGCTTGTAAACACGGCCAACTCTTGGAGCAGCTCAAAAATGGTTATTCTGACAATATCACCGGGACCAAACGCGTAATCAATCTCAAACACCATGGCATCTATCGGCTTTGGATCTTCGGCATCGGCCCAGGCTGATGGTGCCTCCTCTGCCATACCCAACGAATCCAGTATCACATTCACCGCTGGAATAGGACTGTACCTGCCTATTTGCGTCGGGTCAAAAAACTTGTTGCCGCAACCAGCCAGGCAAACACTTAGAACAAATAGAAGAGGGACCCCAAGGAAGACAATCGCTACAGTGCGTGTCCTTAACATCGCGTTAGGGATATGTGAATATTGACGCAGTCTTTCCTTATTAGACGTACCCATTTTGTTATCCGCGGAGTGTCTAACGGGATTCATATCACCAAAATTCCAAAAAGACACCGGTGTTTTTAATCCTTTCCATCCGCCAATGGCGGACAAACGCAATCCAGCCGGGCGGACACTTCTAAGGGCGCCCTGATACCACGCATTTATATGTGTGATAATCGGTTTAACACCTTGTTCGCTTAACTTTTTTAACTGACTATTGATTAATGATTATTGTTAAATTATCAACAACCGATAATCAACTGCCGCCTTTGCCCGTCACAACGGAAAGCTGCCAAAGCAGTTATGAAGGTTCCCATAAACGACGAACGAGGGACGATAGACGTGCCTATCGTCCGTTCTCTATCGTCCTTCGGCCTGCCAAGCCGCTCTGCGCTTCTACAATAAACTCAATAATGCATTTATACTCTTCAAATACAGGATTTGTTCGCTCCTGGCCTATTTTTGCCACCAAGGCACCAAGACACTGAGGTTTAGATATATTTGTTTTTTATTTTTTAATTTTTTGGTTTCTTCGTGACTTCGTGTCTTTGTGGCTAATTCCTTATTTCTGTTCAAGCCCGATAATCGTTCATAATATCGGCACAGATAAAAAAACCCGTTCGTTTGATATCAGAGGGACGAAACACGAGGGACGAGATTGTGATAATCTGCGAGTTTTTGTTATTGAGCTTTTTGAAACACTCTTGTACAATGTTATAGGTGTGAGGTTTGTAAGAAGTAAGTTTGGTGGCATCAATTTATGGAGGTAGTAAGAATGATCAAGTCAAAACATTTGAGAGATGCTGTTGCAGTGTGGTTGTTGGTTTTGCTCAGCTTTGCTGCAGGAGTGCAGGCGGAAATTTCGCCAGGGTCTGCAGGTGATGAGCTTCTTCAGATATTGCCGGCGGAGAGTCTTTTTTGTGTGCGGGTCAATAATCTTGACCAAACTCTCAGCACGGTAGACCAGTTTTTGGCGGGTATCTTACCTAAACCCTCAGAGTTGTCGATGCTGGTGCAAATGCAGTTCGCAAGGATGTTAGGCAGTCCGGAGCTAAATGGCGTGAATATGGAGGGTAATTTTGCGATCTTTGGACCTATTTTGAACGCTGACCTGAGTGATCCCGACAATATTGGTATACTTGTCCCCGTTGCCGATTACAACCAGTTTGTCAGCGGCAATCCCAATGTAGGCCAGCCAGATGAGAAAGGGGTCTCGAAAATCATAAGTGATGGAGTGCACCCACTATTGGTTACACAGGTCAAGGGTTATGCGCTCATCAGCCCTCAGGGAAATTATAACGAGCTGATTGCGACAGCAAAATCGATTTCCGAGGGCAAGATAGCCGGGCTGGGGAGTGTCCTCGATGCTGCTGAGGCACAACAGGCTATGAAAGAGCCGCTGTGGGTGTACGGGAATATCCAGCAGGCGGCCAAGACGTTTGGTCCCTTACTGTTTGGCCAACTTGAGCAAATGAAGAAGATGATGAAGGGTATGGAGTCGAGCAAGCAAGGGCCGATGGGGTCACCAGTTAAGATAATAGAAATGTATATTGCTATCTTTGAGACGCTAATGAAGGAGACAAAGTCTTTGAGCTTAACTGTAAGGCCGAGGCCAAATGCGTGCAATCTGACTGTGAGCGTTTCGGCAGTGCCTGGAACAGAAATGGCAAATATGTTTGTCGCCGATGCCTCCATAGTAAAGGAGAATAGACTTTTAGGGTATCTGGAAGACGGGGCGATGATGAATTTTGCATGCAAGATGAATACGCCTTTCTGGAAAAAGCTCAATCTCAAGAGCATCGATTTGCTTACGGCGATTGCCGGTGAGAGTATGACCGCTGAGGATATAACCAAAATGAAGACGCTGACCGCAGATTGGATTAGCGCTCTTGGTGGGCCGACGGTGTTCTCATTCTTTATTGATGCAAATAGTAAACCACCCTTTGCGCTTAAGTATGTTCTCGAGGTTAAGGATGCTGATAAGTTCAACAAAGTCTTCGAGGAAGCTACGGAGATGATGAACGCCGGTGGTATTGCTGATTTTTATAAAAGCCTGGGTATCGAAATGGGCTTTACAATAGAGCGTGGCGTTGGCAGTTACAAAGGTGTTTCCATAGATTTAGCAAAGCTCGTGATAAAGTCGACCGACCCTAATTTGCCACAAGGGCAGATGATAGATGCGATGTACGGTGACGGCTTCGAGTATAGATGGGCGATAGTTGACAGACTGTGGGTTTGCACTATTGGCGGCGATGTGGATTCGGCTATACGCAAGCTGATTGATGAGGTCAAAGCAGGTGGACCGGAGCAAATGGCTGCTGAAATGAAGGCGGCTTTAACACTACTACCGGATGCGGGCAAGGCTGACTTTATGGGGACGTATAACTTTCTGCGGTTGTTCAAGATGGCGGGAGCCATGGCTGGAGCTTTCATGCCCGCGCCAATGCCTTTGGCACAGATGGATATTCCGACCAAGAGCAATATCGTATTCGCGGGTAAGGTTAGCAATGGCAAAATGAGATTTGAAATTGCTCTGCCGAAGGAGCATTTGACCGAGATCATGGCAGCCTTTCAGCCACCTTTGGCTAAAGCCCGTGAGCAGGCCAAACGAACTGTGTCTCTTAATAACTTAAAACAGATAGCACTCGCCTGCTTGTTATACGCAGACGAGCACGACGGCAGGTTCGCCCCTGATTTACAGCAATTATATCCTTACCATCGCAACCAAAAAATCCTTGAATCACCACGTAAGCCGAAGGGTTTTGACGGACCCAGCTACATATATGTTGCCGGGCTGAAGCCGCGAATGCGTCGTCCGCAAGTTATTATTATTGCCTATGAAAATCCTGCATTTTGCAGCGATGGGATTTGTGTTGCTTTTATGGATGGTCACTGTGAGTGGCTGAAGCCAGCGAGATTTTTACAGAGACTCGAAGAAACTTACAAACGGCTCGGCAGAGAGATGCCTGAGATTAAATTCAAGGGTTCCAGAAGCCCCGGATTTCCGAAGAAGTTTCCCACGCGAAGCTTGAAATTGACCGACAAACTCGACCTGTCGGGCACCCAAACCACCGACGCAGACCTGGCTGAGCGCCTCGAGGGATTAACAACGCTTCGAGAGCTGAACCTCGACAAAACCCAGATTACCGACAAGGGCCTGGTTCACCTGCGCGGATTGAGTTCGCTTCAAAATCTATCACTCTGTAATACTCAAATCACCGACGCGGGGTTGATGCACCTAAAGGACCTAATCCAGCTGAAATTGCTGCACCTGCACGAGACTCAGGTCACTGACGCCGGACTGTTACGCCTGAAAAAGTTGACCAATTTGCAACGGCTCGACCTCGGAAAAACGCAACTGACCAACGTGGGACTAGTGTACTTGAAAGGATTGACTAACATTAAAGGGCTGAATCTCAACTGGACACAGGTGACCGACGACGGGCTGGTACACATCAAGGGATTGAACAACCTCGAATGGCTGAACCTTTACGGCACGCAGGTGGGTGACGCGGGAATAGCGCATTTAAAGGGCGCGACCAAACTGCAAACCCTTTACTTAAGCAAAACACTGGTCACTGACGCAGGGCTGGCTCACCTAAAAGGGCTAACCTCACTTCAGGAGCTAAATCTACGCGGAACGCAAGTCACAGAGGCGGGCGTGAGCGAGCTGAAGCGAGCACTGCCTAAGTGCAAGATCTGGAGTTCGCCCAAACCGGCCGAGGAACCTGCGAGAAAAGCCGTGACGGAAGAGGGAAAAGTATTGGCACGCGATGATTTTGACGGCAAGCTGAACGCTAACCTTAGGTGGGATATTCTCAATGCCGACCTGTCACATATTTCATTAACCAAAAAGCCAGGCACCCTTACGATTACCACTCAGCGGGGCGGATTCACTCGGTCGGCTACAGATTATAAGAATCTGTTCCTCATAGATTGCCCTGCAAAGAGCGGCGAAGATTTTAAGATCACCACATATATATCATCTTTCAGACCTATGGCTAATTGGAATCAGGCAGGCTTAATCTGTTGGAACGACGAGGATAACTATCTCAAATGGGTATATGAATGGGGCTGGGAGGCTGGGGAGCGGCGTGAGTTCAATGTTATTGGCGAAACGGAAGGACGCAGGGCACCAAGTACCAGTTTCATCGCGCCTCCAGGATTAGAGGGTGTTTGGCTCCGCGTGACCAAGACGGGGAAGCACTACGTACTCTCGACGAGCTTCGACGGCAAGTCATTCCCCTATCGCGTTCCGTACGAGTGGGGCGATGGAATCGTAAAACGTGTTGGCCTCTTTGCCAAGAATAGCTCAGGTAGCAAGGCCCCGGAAATCAACGCCTCGTTTGATTTCTTTGAGGTCAAGGCTGTCGCTGCTAAACCGGCGGCACCCCCGGCTGCGAAGTATGTAATCCCGGAGGAGAATCTTAAAATATCCGAGGAAATGCAGGCCTGTGCGGAGAACCTGAAAAAAATTCAGGCAGCTATCAAGAAATACAAAAACGACAAAGGCAAGCTGCCCAACTGGCTTTCTGACCTCGTTCCCGATTACATAACCAACGACGCTCTTTTGTGCTCCGATGACCCGATACATAAAGCGAAATATTCGCCGGACCCGAAGCTTCCCTGCAGCTACGCCTGGGAGTTCTCATCGGCCAAGATTCCCAGCGGCTGGGACCCGACTCGTAGAACGCAATATCGCGATTGGAAAACACAACAGGTAGAATTTTTTGGCGACATCGTGCCTATGGTTCGCTGTCATCATCATGGCTCCAATAGAGTTCTAAATCTATCGGCAGGCGGCCAAATCTACTGGGGCCGGGTGAGTTGGGAATATATGTTTAAACCTGACTATCGCTTTGGTGATGAACTATCAGGGCAACCCTTACAGCCGGTGAGGCCGCCAGCACCGCAGACAAAAATAGCGGAAAGCCCACTCATAGGCAAACCCTCGCCTTCCTTCACACTACAAGACCTGAACGGTAAACAGGTCAGCCTATCGGACTTCAAAGGAAAAGTAGTGTTACTCGACTTCTGGGCGACCTGGTGCGGTCCTTGCCGGCGGGCGATACCGCACTTAGAGGCCCTTCACAGGAAGTATAAAGACGAAGGCTTAGTGGTAATTGGGATAAATCACGAAAGAGACCATGACAAGGTAAAGGCGTTCGCCAGAGACCATATATCTTATATCACCCTCTTGGACGCCAATGAACAATTTACAGAATATGGTATCAAGGGCATTCCCACCCTATACTACATCGATAGGGAGGGAAAGGTACGCTATCGCGATGTAGGCTATGGAACCGGAAAAGAAAAGGAAATAGAGCGGAAGGTCAAGCAGCTACTCGCCGGCAAGGAAGAGAGCAGATGGGTCACTGCATCGCAAAGGCAAGAAACAAGAGCACCCAAGAAAGAAGAGGTTACTGTGTCGCAGAAACAAGTTACCTCAGCTGCGAAGTTGAGCGGGATAGGAAGAGCATTGCTCATATATGCAAATGACTATGAAGACCAATATCCGCCAAATCTCCAGGAGCTTGTTGAAAAAGCTGAGCTTTCACCAAAGACTCTTGAGTCACCGCTTAAGCCACAAGGTTTTGATGGACCGAGTTACATATATGTTGCCGGTCAGACTGTAGTAGTGCATCCGGGTAATATTCTTGCTTATGAAAACCCAGCGTTTTGCAGCGATAAGATTAACGTCTTGTTTAACGATAATCACGTTGGGACAATGAAGCCAACGGAATTCTTAAAAAAACTCGAAGCAACTTACAAACGGCTCGGCAGAAAGATGCCTGAGATTAAATTCAAGGATTCCGCAAACCCCGGGGCTTTAGAAAAAGCTTCCAATAGACCAGCAGAGAATGCGGCAGATGAAAGCCCAACTCTTTGTCAGCTATTTTGTGGGTTCTAACTGAGAATACCACACATTTATATGTGTGGTATCTATTTTAACCAGGCGCTGCTGGAAAAAGCCAGCAGCATCAGTTTTGAATATCTCTACCTTGGTAGGAACGGAAACGCTCCCTTTTTCAATCTCGTGATAGTAATAGCCACGAACGGCTAAAAACGTGCCTCCGTCAACACTTGCAAACCGAAGCATATCGACTAAAGAGCTGTCTCTATTCTGATAGAAAATAATGTTAGTCCGATTATCGAGTCCAGATGGTCCAATTGGATAATACCATCGTCCTTCCACTTTGACCGGGTTGGGACCCCTGGTAAAGCCGGCTTTACTCTCTAAAAGCCGTACCGGTGTCGTTGTGATATCGAGTATCGCTTTTGCAAAATCTTCAGCTCCAAGGCCAATTGGCAAGAAATCCCCCTGCCTTGTTCCTTCTATTACGGTCATCCCATCCGGCGAAAATTCCCAAACGAATTTACCCTGTGGCTCCTGAGCTGAAATCCGAATCAGATTTGACCACGGGTAAATCTCGTGATGCTGTTCTGTGAGGTAGAAACTGCCGTCCGGCTTGTAAAAAGCAACCACACAATCAAATTCGAGTCTTTGCGTTTTGGCCCAAGGTTGGAGTTCTCCGGTCACTTCGACCGCCCGAGATATATAAGAGGGTTTGTAAGCTGGCACATCCACCTTCTGTTCCTGCTCGCACCCTGCGACGACGAAAACCGTCACAGAAGCGAGCCAAATTGTCTTGGAAAACCGATTAATCATTTTGCGTTCCTACATATCAATTACTTTGTATCTCATATCTGGCATTACGCTTCACGCTTTTGGCCCCGTAAGTTAGCCGTCGGTCTTACGGGGCTGGCCGCAGGGCAATTTCGCAAGCTGCTCCATCAAAGCATACCTTTCAGCCACATCGTTTCTGGCAAGTTTGAGCAATTTCGCTGCTGCTTCCGGCTTCGACTGCTTTAGCGTTCGATAACGATTTTCGCTGTACGCATACTCTTCGAAGTCAAGTGTAGGAGCTTTCGAATCAAGCTGCAGTGGGTTTTTGCCCTCTTCTTTAAGCTGCGGATTGAATCTGTACAAAGGCCAGTGACCGCAGTTGACCGCCTGTTTCTGATGCTCGTAGCCATTGACCAGGTTGTAACCGTGGGCGATACAGTGCGAATAGGCAATTATGAGCGAAGGCCCTGGGTAGCCTTCGGCCTCGACAAACGCCTTTACCGTCTGATTAGGATTTGCACCCATAGCGACCTTGGCAACATAAATATTGCCGTAAGTCATAGCCAGGAGTCCGAGGTCTTTTTTAGGCCTTGGTTTTCCCGCTGCCGCAAATTTGGCCACTGCCGCTCTTGGTGTCGACTTCGACATCTGTCCGCCTGTATTGGAGTAGACCTCCGTATCCAAAACGAGCAGGTTGACGTCGACCCCACTTGCCAAGACGTGGTCCAACCCTCCGTATCCAATATCGTAAGCCCATCCGTCACCGCCAAGCCCCCAAACTGATTTGCGCACAAGATAGTCGGCAACGTCTAACAGTTGATTGCAATCTGCGCATTTACTCTTTTTGCACTGCTCTTTGAGCTTGTCTACCCTGGTCCGCTGCTGTTCAATAGCAGCTTGTGCCGGCTCGTCGGCCAATGTAGCCATCCGGATTTCTTCCGCCAGTTTGGCATCAACGCAGCCTGCTGCTGCTACCTTAGCCAGTAGGTCGAGCGCGCGTTCTTTGAATTTGTCAACTGTCAGGCGCATACCCATTGCAAACTCAGCGGTGTCCTCGAACAGACTATTACTCCATGTCGGCCCCCTGCCGTCCGACCTCTTTGTATAGGGTGTCGTCGGCAGATTGCCCCCGTAAATCGACGAGCAGCCCGTTGCATTGCCAATCATAGCTCTGTCACCGAATAACTGTGTAAGGAGTTTGACATAAGGTGTTTCTCCGCAGCCGGCACAGGCGCCGGAATATTCAAACAAAGGCTGAATTAGTTGGCTTCCCTTTATGGTATTGGCTTTGAAAAGTTTCGGGTCAGTGTTCGGAATCGACAGGAAATGCTTGTAGTTTTCGCGTTCCTGCATACGAATTGGTTCCTGGAGTACCATGTTAATTGCTTTTCGGCCTGTTGGCTGCTTGTTTTCATCTTTTTCTTCCGCAGGGCAAGTGGCAACACAAACACCGCAGCCGGTACAGTCCTCCGGAGCCACCTGGACGGTAAATTTCATACCGGCAAACTCTTTGCCCTTTGCATCAGCACTTTTGAGCGTCTTCGGAGCGTTTTGGAGGTACTTTTGGTCGTAGGCCTTTACTCTTATGGCGGCGTGCGGACAAACTAATGAGCATCTGCCGCACTGAATACAAATATCCGGCTCCCACTGTGGTATATCTACGGCAACGTTGCGTTTTTCATACTGGGTAGTGCCGGTTAGGAACTTACCATCAGCCGGCATTTTGCTCACAGGCAGCTTATCTCCACGAAGTGCTATAAGTTCGGCGGTAACCTCCTTGACAAAATCAGGAGCATCTTCCGGGACCGGCGGCCGCATCTTTATCTTACTGGTCACCTTGTCAGGAACCTGGACTTCATAAATTCTTTCAAGGGCACCATCGACAGCTGCATTGTTCATTTTAACGATTTTTTCTCCCTTCTTTCCGTAACTTTTCTTGATGGCATCTTTAATGGCCTTGACAGCCGTCTGAAGCGGAACAATATTGCTGATTTTGAAAAACGCGGTCTGCATAATCACATTAATTCTTGGACCCAGGCCGATTTCCTGGGCAAGGGAAATGGCGTCAATAATGTAGAACTTCAGTTTCTTTTCGATTATGTGTTTTTGCACCTCCTGCGGCAAAGTGTCCCATACTTCATCCTTGCTATGGCTTGTGGTCAGCAAAAACGTTGCGCCTTTGCGTGCTGAAGAGAGCATATCATACTTTTCCAGGAAGCTTGGATTGTGACATGCAATAAAATTAGCCTCACTTACAAGATAAGGCCTGCGAATAATCTGTTCTCCAAATCGCAGATGTGATGTGGTAACAGTACCGGCTTTTCTCGAATCATAAACAAAGTAGCCCTGTGCGAAATTATTGGTTGTCTCGCCGATGATTTTAATGGAGTTTTTATTTGCACCTACGGTACCGTCGGACCCGAGACCATAAAACATTCCGGAGAGAAGCCCCTGGCTGGAAATCTCAAAAGAATCATCAACATTCAGACTGGTATTCGTTACGTCATCAATGATGCCTACCGTAAAACCTTTTTTGGGCTTTGCGGCATCGAGATTATCAAAAACAGCTTTCACCATAGCCGGCGTGAACTCCTTTGAGCCCAGTCCGTATCGTCCCCCGACAATTAGCGGATACTTTTCAAAAGCTGTTTGCCCGTCATCCATCGCCTCGCCGATAGCGGTCCGAACGTCCAGGTATAACGGCTCGCCGAGCGAACCGGGTTCTTTCGTCCTGTCTAATACTGCGATTTTCTTAACACTTTTTGGCAAACAATCGACAAAGTGCTTGCCGCTAAATGGCCTATAAAGTCGCACCTTCACCACGCCGACTTTTTCGCCTTTGGACGCCAGGAACTCAGCCGTCTCGTGGGCGGTGTCGGCTGCTGAACCCATAATAACAATAACTTTCTCCGCATCATCGGCACCGACATAATCAAACAAATGGTAGCTACGCCCAACCAGCTTCGCGAATTTGTCCATTGTCTCCTGAACAATCTGCGGGATGGCTAAATAATATTTATTCACCGTCTCTCTGCCTTGAAAGTAAACATCGGGATTCTGCGCCGTGCCGGAAATCATAGGCCTATCGGGTGACAGCGCTCTGGCTTTGTGCCGAGCAACTTCTGTTTCATCAATTATTGCACGCATATCGTCGAACGATAACTGCTCAACCTTTTGAACCTCATGGCTGGTTCTAAAACCGTCAAAGAAATGCATGAAGGGTACTTGCGAAGCCAGGCTCGCTGCCTGAGCGATGAGCGCAAAATCCATTACCTCCTGAACGTTGCATGAACAAATCATAGCAAAGCCGGTCTCGCGACAAGTCATCACGTCAGAATGGTCGCCGAATATTGAAAGTGCCTGACAGGCTAATGAGCGGGCCGATATGTGAAAGACAGTAGGCAGCAGTTCGCCCGCAATCTTATACATACTTGGAATCATTAGTAGAAGGCCCTGCGAGGCCGTGAAGGTAGTCGTCAAGGCACCTGTCGCCAACGCACCATGCACAGCTGCGGACGCACCACCCTCCGACTGCATCTCTGTAACTGAAGGAATCGTGCCCCAGATATTAGGCTCGCCCTTGGCCGATTTTGCATCGGCGATTTCTCCCATAGATGAACTCGGAGTGATTGGATATATTGCGATCACTTCGTTCGTGGCGTGGGCAACATACGCTGCTGCCGTATTGCCGTCGATTGTAACAATTTTGCGATCCATAAATTCCCCACCTTAACTAAGAAACCATAATTAACTTAATTATCAGGACTTGCTCGTTGAGCAGAACTTCAAACCATGTTCTTAATCCAACTCCAACGAGCTTTGAAACACCATTTATACAACTTTTCCCTGCGTTAGGCAATGGAAATTTTGCCAGAATTAAGAATTGGAATTGATGAACGTGCAATATTACTGCTCAATGCCGAAAAATTTGAGCCATTGCTTTGTTTCGCTCTCACTTAGGCCGAAGCGTTTGGCTTCCGGCTCTCTGACCGGCTTTTTTCGCCTTAACTGGTTCTGGAGATTGTCCCAGAAAACTTCTGATTTTACCGCGGTCGCTTTTCTTGCCCGGGCTGCATCTCGCAGTCTTCGGTCGCTACTGACAACAGTCAATCTCTTGGGTGCGGTGCTTGCTCTTATCTTGTCCTCGATGACTGTGTCAGCATCGCTGCCCAGGCCCGCAAAAAGGACCTCAAGATTTTCTATATTATCGAATCTGCTTTTGTCCCGCGGGCCGGTACCATCAAAAATGATTTCGCTCTTTTCCCCAACCGCCTTTAAGTACCTGCTTATGATCCAGCACAGCTGGACATCACTAATCGCCCCGTGGTCTTCATTTATCTTCACAATGGAATGCAGCAGATTATGACCGTCGATAATAATCATAGTTCGTAGCTCATTTCTCGTAGTTCGTTGCCTATGAACTCACAACTACGAACTACTAACTATTGTGTTTTACGCTTCGAATCTTATTTTGCCGCCGACGATTGTTTTCTCCACTTTGCCGGTAACTTTCCAGCCGTGATAGGGACAGTTTCTCCTCTCGGAGTGGGATTCATTTGTATTTTAACGGATAGTTTTGCGGATTATCCAAGGAATCAATTTCTATATCAACATCAAGTTCCGGCCAATACAGGTGATATCCATGTAGCAATTTGACGTTTACGATCTCTTTTACCCTTGCTTCTTTAAACCATGGATAGTCGTTGTAAGGTAAAAAATATTCTTTATCTTCTACACAAAGCCAGAAACCATGAATGTCGATATGAGAAACTTCAACTTCTGAAATGTTTTGGTCATTTGGACATTTAAATTTCGACATTATTTTGTGCTTCGGATTTCGAATTTTGCGTCTACGCTTCGAATCTTATTTCGCCGCCGACGATTGTTTTTTCGACCTTGGCTTTGACTTTCCAGCCGTGGTAGGGACAGTTCCTGCTTTTAGAGCGGAATTTATTCACGTCAATCTCATACTCGGCATTTGGGTCGATAATAGTGACGTCAGCCTGTTTGCCGACACCGAGCGTGCCTTTATCAACACCGATTATCTTCGCCGGTTTTTCCGTCATCAATCGGACAAGGCCAACCCAGTCCAGGATACCCGGCTCAATTAGCGCTTTGACATAAAGAGCCAAAGCGCATTCCAGAGAAGCTATGCCAAAAGGAGCAGCTAAAAATTCCAGCTCCTTTTCACTCTGTAGGTGCGGAGCGTGGTCTGTTACCAAAGCGTCAATCAGTCCTTCGGCAATCGCCTCCTTTAGAACCTCGATGTCTTTTGCTGACCGCAAAGGCGGGTTTACCTTGTAGTTGGTGTCGTACTCGGCGCAACACTCCTCGGTTAATAACAAATGATGCGGTGTAACCTCGCAGGTAATCGGCAGAGAATCTTTCTTGGCTGCCCTTATCAGCTCAACAGAGCCTGCTGTCGATATGTGCAGGGCGTGATAGCGAACGTTGGTCTTCTTGACAAGTTGAACATCCCGCCACAGCATTGCCTCTTCTGCCAGCGGGTCTATTCCCGGTAATCCCAATATAGTCGAGTAGTAACCGGAGTTCATCACACCATTGCCGGCAAAACCATCAGCCTGACAATGCTGAGCTACAACCACGTCAAACATATCGGCGTATTTTAGGGCCTGCAGCATAACGCCCGGGTCCTGCACCCCCCCGCCGTCATCGGTAAAACCAACGGCGCCGGCCTCGGCCATCAGCCCCATCTCTGCAAGCTCAACGCCGGCCCTTTGCTTTGTGATAGCCCCCATAACGTAGACGTGGGTCTTCCTTGCTTGTCTTGCCTTTCGATGAATGTACTCGACATCCGTTTCATTCTCGATAGGCGGTTTGGTATTCGGCATACAGACAACGGAAGTAAAGCCGGCTGCCACTGCGGCTGCTGAGCCGCTTGCTATCGTCTCTTCCTCTTCATCGCCGGGCTCACGAAAATGAACGTGGATATCAATTAAACCGGGCGTTACTAATTTGCCGGCGGCATCGATAACTTTCTGCGCCGGTTTTTCAACTTTGCCGACATCTGCAATTTTGTCATCGATGATAAGCACATCACATTCTTTATCGATGCCGTTTGCAGGGTCTATTACCCGACCATTTTTTATCAAGAGTTCCGAGTTCATATTTCACAGCAAAATAACCAATTACCAATTTGCAAATCGTCTCTGCTTCTACTTAACACCTCTCAACTGAGAGGGACGCGGCTTCATCTCGATGCGTACGTATGGCGGCTGACCATCTTTCGGTACCTTGACTTTGGTAGTGCCAATGAAATCCGGCAAACGGTAACCGCTCATCATGCGCCCACCGGTTTGTGACTCAGGCTTGTAAGCGTTAGCGATGACCGTATAGAAGCCAGGCGGGATGCGAGCGCTCCTGAAGCGGCCGGTCACATCACAGGTCAAGAAATCGAATGTCGTCAGCTTCCACTCGTCTATATTGTAAGTATCTCCAGTGGCCTCAGCTGGCTTGATATAAATGAACGCTCCCGGCACTTCCTCTTCACGTAAACCGACCACTTCGCCCTCTATCGGCCGACCAGTCCGGCGTACAAAGTCAACGTGGATGACCTTCCCGGCTTCGACCGTAATAGTACGCCGATCGCAGAATCCCCCTCTCCCCATATCGCCGAGACGCAGTTGTTTCGTTCGGCCAAGATCATAAACCCCCGGTGTTAAATTCTTCAGGACCGTTTCACCCTTGTTCGGGACCGTGGGCTTCTGAACGCTTGCCACTATGCCTTTCCAAGCGTCCATTTCAAATGTCTTTAGATACAGG
Organism: Phycisphaerae bacterium; assembly: GCA_030615025.1. GTDB lineage: Bacteria > Planctomycetota > Phycisphaerae > Sedimentisphaerales > Anaerobacaceae > CS2-K091. The sequence goes on from JAUXAB010000035.1 coordinate 26,144, forward strand.
TGGAATTGTCCTTCCGGTTTTTCGCCTTCAATATCGTAGCGTAAAATAATGGTCGCCGGTTCGGGTAGCTCTATCCTGTTCTCTTCGCCGAGCTTGGTCACTGGAACACAGTAGACGTGAAGGGCCGCTGTTGAAACAACAATAGCTTTAGCTTCTTCACCAGAACCGCTAAGCACAAAGCTACCATCCTCATCCGTGGTCGTTTTTGAACAGTAGAAATACTCAGCTTGGCCATCAACAAGCGTTAGGTGTTGATAACCACCCAAGAACAAGGTGGCGCCAACAACAGGACTGTGCGTGTGGTCCACAACTTGGCCGCGAATCTCACGGCCCCGTTTGAGACGCACTTCCAGATTTTTTGCGCTGCCAGGAGAGACCAGTGGTTCAGGCGTGACCGGCTGAGGCAGGTATCCGTCCGCAAGCACACGCACCCACAGCTTCTTGCCTTCGCGCCATCCAGTTTGCATGATAAATCTACCTTCTTCGTGGCGCCCCAAATAAGAATGCCCTCCCCAGCCAATCTTAGAGGGGTTTTTTGGATCGGGCCAACCTCTCTGTAACGCAAAGCCTGTAACCGGTTTACCTGTTTGATCATCAACCACCCGTCCGCTAAACTCAACATCTACCCAAGAGAGACCCTCGGCCACACAAGCCTGGACGAAGATGAAAATTGAAACTGCTGATATTAATATTTGCTTTTTCATTCTTTTCTTCGTTCAAAATTCAATAATCAATTATCAATCATCAATCATCAATGCCTCTGCGCTGCTGCCTGGTTTACGAGAAACAGCACGGCCATTCTCACAGCCAGGCCGTTTGTTACCTGTTCGAGGATAACACTGTTCTGGCCGTCGGCGACCTCGCTTTCCATCTCCAATCCTCTGTTAATCGGCCCGGGGTGCATAACCATAATGTCTGGCTTTGCCCTTTTCATACGCTCTACAGTCAGGCCGAAATAATGCGAATATTCTCTTACAGACGGAAACGGGTTGCCGCCGAGCCGTTCGAACTGAATCCGAAGCATATTTATCACATCAACCTTTTCAATGACCTCATCGAGCGAATAGCTTACACTAACCGGCAAACGGCTTAGCTGCGTCGGCATCAGTGTCGGCGGACCAACAAATATAACCTCGGCACCGAGCTTCGTCATCGCCCACATATCACTGCGGGCAACGCGCGAGTGCGCTATATCGCCGACAATTGCTATTTTCAAGCCTTCGAGGGTTCCCTTGATTTTGCGAATGGTATAGACATCCAGAAGACCCTGTGTTGGGTGCTCGCAGAACCCGTCACCGGCATTTATCACGCAGGCATTGATATTCCTGCTCAAAAGTTTCGACGCACCGCCGGCGCCGTGCCGAATCACGACAATATCAATCCCCATTGCTTCCAGATTCCTGGCCGTATCTAAAAGTGTCTCGCCCTTGCTGACAGAACTGGCTTTCTCGGTGAACTCAATAACATCTGCGCTTAATCGGCTTGCGGCCAGGGCAAAGCTGTTCCGCGTTCGTGTGCTGTCTTCAAAAAACAGATTCACTACGACCTTGCCGCGCAAAGGCGGGGCTTTTTTAACCGAGCGGGTGCTTATCTGCTCGAAACCTTTGGCTGTGTCGAGAATATATATAATCTCTTCGGCGCTCAGCTCCCGCAGGCCAAGTAAATGCTTGCGCTGCCACTTGAATTGTTTACTTTTTCTTTTTAGCGCCATAATCTCGTGTATGCGTTTATGCGTGAATGAGTCGATGCGTTTACTCATTCACTCGATAACCACTTCTTCTTTTCCATCCGATTCGGAAAGAAAAACCTGCACTAATTCGCCGGGTGCAGCATCAGCTTTGTAGCCAGCGTAATCAGCCTGTATGGGGAATTCCCTGCCGACTCTGTCAACAAGGACAGCTAACTTTATGGCCCTGGGCCTGCCTAAATCTATGAGGGCATCCATCGCCGCCCGTGCGGAACGGCCGGTATACAAAACATCATCAACAAGAATGATAATTTTATCGTCTACATCGAAGCCGATTTCAGTGGTTCTAACCTGCGGCTGAGCGGTACCCTGCGGCGAATTCAAATCATCCCGGTAAAGCGTTATATCCAGGGTTCCGTATGGAACGTCTTTTCCGAGCTGCCGCGTTAATCGGCCCGATAATCTCTGGGCGAGAATCTCCCCCCTGCTGCGAATGCCAATAACGGCAATATCCAATTCTCGCGGGCTTTCAGAAATAATGCGACCTGCCAGATCCTTGAGAATCTGCTCGATTTGTTCAGAATTCAGAATTACTTTCATAATTACGGCAAACCTTTAGCAAAAATGAGCCCCAAAATTAGCATGAGTATAGCAACTACAGCCCGATTAGGCAAGATTTCTAAATTAAGTTTCCGGAAACCAGCTTTTTGATACTGAAAAACGCTAATATTTGCATAAATTAGCCCAACAATCTACTTGAAAACAAAGCCGGTTTATGGTATCATATTGGCAAGGATTTAAGAGTAAGAAATTCCAAGCTAAGGAGGTCGGCAGCCGGAGGAACAACCTTGAGCTTTTTTGCCGCTACCTCCGGAGTGGGGGACATGGTGCAAGGTCCTAAAAAAATGTTCATGCTGGGTCTGATGGCTTGCGTGGCAGCAATGCTGGTATCTATGCGCACTGTTGCCAGAGCCGAAAGCCAGCCGCGAGCGCTAAACCACACTGGAATTTATGCCTTAAGACAGATAGATCCGAATTTGACAGGCGCCGGTGTCAAATTCGCTGTTATCAGCCGAAGCATTACTTATGCCAATGATGAACCACAAAACGATTACCGTCCGAGTATCGAGCATAACTGCTTCAAGGGCAAGGAATTTGGTTTTCACGACCAGGGCGAACCGCCGCCGGACATTTCACCGCACTCAACAGCCATCTGCTCCATACTGCTCGGCGAAGACCCGAGTGCAACTAATTCGCAGTTAGCACAGTTCTATTATCAAGGCGCAGCACCGCAGGCCGAGGCCGATATCTACGAATTCTGCCACTTTTTAATCAATAATGTATTCCACCACTTACCGCCCGACGCAGACGTTGTAACCGCCAGCATTGGCAGCCCATTTGAGGCCTGGTGGACAAGGGGTATCGAATCATTGGCCGAGCACTATGGCCTTATCGTCGTGGCCTGCATTGGCAACGGCTCCGATGCTAACGACCCTCTGTTTTATCCCGGCGCGGCAGCAAATGTCATCGGCGTGGGAGTCGTTGATTCGGTAAACACCGAATACCTTGCAACCAATCTGGCACATTTCTCATTAGCCCATCCGGAGCATTCAAGTCTTGGCCCGACCGACGACGGGCGATGCAAGCCGGATATCGTCGCTCCGGGCAATTGTCTGGCCGCCGATGACAACGAGCCGAACGGCTATAAGCCAACCGGCGATTGGTCGAGCTTCTCAACGCCAATAGTTGCCGGAACAATCGGCCTGCTCGTTCAAAAAGCCAAACAAGACCCGGCTCTGAGCCCCGCTGTTTCGCCAGAGGGCGGGAACTGCGTAATGAAAGCCATCTTGATGAATTCGGCGACCAAACTGCCCTACTGGCACAAAGGTCGGCTGGAAAAAGATGATGACCACCAGGTGCCTCTGGACTACGTTCAAGGGGCAGGGATGTTAAATGCCGTTGGTGCCTACAAAAATCTAATTGCGGGGCGAAACAAACCCGGCGATGTCTCAACAACCGGTTGGGACTTAAACCGGCTGGATACAGGCGAAAACCCTTATGGGGGGACATTTCTCATCCAAAATATTTACAAAATCACCCTCACAGAGCCAGCAGACAAATTTATTACCGCCACAGTCGTTTGGAACAAGCATTACAACAGCGTTTATCCCTTTGAGCCGATACCCGAGGGAGATGCCAACATCCGGCTCGAACTCTGGGCGGTTGACCCGGAAGACCGAATCAACGACTATCTGCTCGATTACAGCGACAGCGACGTCGATAGCCTCGAGCATATTTACTGCCGGGTGGACGCCAACTATACGAATTACGAAATCGTCCTCTCGTACAGCGATATTACAGACCTGAATCAAATAGCCGCGACGCAGCGCTACGGCCTGGCCTGGGAGACAAGTGAGGGACAAGACAAGGACAGTATCTTTTGGTATGACCTGAATGCCGATGGCATTGTCGACGAATTAGATTTTAGCATTGTGCTCGACAACTGGATAGCCAGCGTTCAATCGCCGGAAAGTTATCTAATCGGTGACATCAATAGCAACGGCATATTCGACGCTAATGACCTGCAAATCTTTTTGAACAACACAAACCGCCAAGTCGATTGGCACACAAAGTAGTTTTGAATCCTTTCCGAAGCGACAGTAATTCTTCCGAGGAGGACTGAAGAATCAGACAGAAAAATGCAGCGAGCTTTGTTTTTACGGTCCTTTTTCTGGCAGTACTCTCTTCAACAAGTTCTGCCGAGACTCCCTGGAAATTCGTCGTCACCTGTGACAGCCGCGGCTACAGCAATGGGATCAATCAGGTCATCCTGAGCGAACTTGCCGCGGAGATTACAAGTCAGAATGTCGATTTTATACTGTTTCCTGGCGATTTGGTTTACGGCCTAACAGCAACCGACCCGAACGAATTCGGAACTCAGCTGAGAACGTGGGTACAAACGATGAAGCCGGTCTACGATGCCAATATTGCCGTCTATGTCTGTCGTGGTAATCATGAACTCGATGACGTTTGGAGTTATTATCCTGATCCTGGTACACAGCCCGACCCGAATGACAATTTTGCGCACCGCTGGCTTAACGTATTTAGCAGCGACTCCGAACCTAATCAGAAGCTGCCGGGTAACGGTCCAGCGGGCGAGGAATATATGACATATTCTGTCACGCACAAAAACGCCTTTGTTGTATATCTCGATCAGTATGCCGGCACGAGGCATGATTTTGCCCATAAGGTAAACCAGACGTGGCTTGATGGAGAATTAGCGGCAAATACAAAACCGCACGTCTTCATTACCGGTCATGAACCTGCTTTCAGAGCGCACCACAATGATTGCCTTGACTATTTTCCTGCCAAGCGCGATGTGTTTTGGGCAAGCATCAGAGACGCCGGCGGGAGAGTATATCTTACCGGTCACGACCACTTTTACGACCATGCGCGCGTCAATGATGGAGACGGTGACCCAAACAACGATATTCACCAGTACATCGTTGGAACCGCTGGGGCACCGCCATATACCTGGTCGCCGCCATACGATGGCAACAATAGCTACTATACTGTGGAGCAGCTGCACCACACAAGACGGTACGGCTATGTGCTGGTCGAGGTTAATGATCTCGACGTGACCCTGACCTGGGTGCAACGCCACACTAACAACCAGAGTATTCCAGGTATATATGAGCACAACGAGGTATGGAGTTACACCGTTGTTCCAAAGCCAATTGTACTGTCGCCAAACGGGGCTGAGAAACTCGTAGCAGCAAGGACATACATGATAACTTGGAAAACGCTTGAAGACGCAGAAATAGACCACGTGATAATTGATTATTCCTCTGACGACGGCCAGAGCTGGGAAAACATCGATATATGCGAGAACACCGGTTCGTACCCGTGGGATATTCCACTGACAGATTCGAACCAGTGCCTGGTGCGTGTTAGCGACGCAAGCGATATAACCATTAGTGACATCAGCGGTGACGTGTTTACAATATTCCAATGCCGGCAAGAGCTTGATGGCGACGTAAATGGCGATTGCTATGTTGACTTATTAGACCTCGCGATAATAACTGGGGACTGGCTGAAATGTGGAAACCCGTTTGATTCTTCCTGCGATGTCCAGCAATAGCCTCGTAAGTTAATTGCTGGTCCTGCAGGGCTCCACGGTCAATCCTTGTCGTATATGATAAGAGCGTGTCGAGTAAAAACTTGACCGACGAAAGTAAGGATGAAAATGTGCGAGAGAACAAACCTCAACTTGTGCCTGGCAATAATCACTCTCCTGCTTTCCTGCACGAACACAACAAAAGCAGATGCCGGTGAGGACAAAACTTTTATCATCACCCGGCTCAATAGTGGTCAGCCGATTATTACCGAGGCTATGTTCGACGCCTTGGGCGCAACTACCCATGAAAGCTATAACATCAACGGCCCCTCAGTAATCCGCGTTCCGGACTGGCTCGCACCCGAACACAGGGCTGATCCTAATGCAAAGTACTATATGTACTTCGCCCACCATCGGGGCAACTATATTCGCCTTGCCTGGGCAATGGACATCGAGGGCCCTTGGCACTTATACCAAACTGGTTCCGGCGTGAGCGTAGGAGACCGCGGCGTGCTCGACCTGGGAAGCGATGACCAGATAAACATCGGCAACGGCATCACCATCTATGACCATATTGCTTCGCCCGATGTGTTCGTGGACGACAACAACCGGCGGATTGTGATGTATTTCCACGGCCCAACCAAGGTAAATGGCGGCAGCAGTAGCCAGAAGAGCCTCGTCGCCACATCGAGCTATGGCCTTGATTTTACCGGCGGTATCGAGCCGGTGAGGCTTGGGCGGTTTTATTTCCGCGTATTTGAGTACAAAAGCAATCTCTACGCCACTTCAAATAGCGGGTATCTGTTCAAGGCACTGGACTCGAACGACCCATGGACGCCGCCGCCGGGCTTCGACTTCAAGGACGATCTGTGGACCAAACGCCCCGACAGCCCGTTCCAGAATAACATCGATGACGCCAACTTTGCGGGGGTTCCTGACGATCCCTGGCGGGCACGCCATTTCACTGTGCGTCGGGTTAGAGACACGGTGCAGATGCTCTACACCCGCATTCATGACTGTCCGGAGCGAATCATGATGTCAACGATTGACCTGAGCGTGGGCGATTACGAGCTTTGGGACTCGACCTTCCCGCCCAGGGAAATCCTTCAGGCCGAGCTCGACTGGGAGGGCGGCGACATCCCGCCTACCAACTCGCAAGGCAGTACCGCGCCGGAGAATGTCAATCAATTGCGCGACCCCTGCATTTTCGAAGACAACGACGGCACGTTGTATCTGTTCTACTGCGGCCGCGGTGAGGATGCGATTGGCGTGGCCCACATCCGGCCGGTTGCTCTCGGCCAACTCGACTTCGACGACGATGTGGACCTCGTTGACTATGCTATGTTTGCCGAACGCTGGCAGGACACCAGCTGTGGCACGTGTGGTGCAGCAGACCTTACAGGCGACGGGAAAGTAGCGATCGATGATTTGCGAGAGTTTGTTAAAAACTGGCTAACAGGTGTTGAATATCGTCTTTTCGGATTAAATTCCACAAAAAGGGGCCGTGAATCACGATAGCCGAAGCTCCCCACTCGACGCGATAATCAAAATTGCTCCCGTATCCTGTAATACTCGATACACACGACGCAATACGAAATATTTTTCCATGACATTTTTCTCTCAATCGGATATCGTTTTTGTTGAGTGAAGGTGCCTGGGCAGGTTTGTTCAGGCTTGCTATTAGGGAGTTTCACGATGAAAAAGATTAGTGTCGATGTGTTTATCAAAAAACTTACCACGTGTCTGGTTGTGTGGCTACTGACGATCGCACCAACCTCAGCCTCAAAAGCCAGCCAAGATGAGTTAAAGCCGAGCAGAATCGAAGGCATCGGCACCCAAGGCACTGGCGGGACTATGCGGATAGTCGATTTCCGCGACCTTGCAATATTCGCCGGATACTGGCTTGAGACGAATTGCAATGCCACTAACAACTGGTGCGGCGGAGCCGATCTGGACCGCCTGGATGATCTTGACTACGACGGGTATCCATCCGATGTTGACTGCGATGACCTGGATCCCAACGTCTTCCCAGGCGCCCCTGAAGTGCGAGATGGCAAAGACAACGACTGCGACCCGGATGGCAAGGCCGACGAAGGCCTGATTGCCCCCGGCGACATCATTATCACCGAAATACTATATGATTCATCTGAGATACCCGACGCAAGGTTCGAATGGTTCGAGGTGTTCAATCCCACTGATATTCCCGTCAACATGCGAACGTGGCTGCTTAGGGACCAGCCTGCAAGTACGCAAGATATTGCAGTCATCAACGACGATGTGATTGTTCCACCTGGCGGGTTTGCGGTGCTTTGCCGCACTCTCTCCGCGAGCTTCAATGGCGGCGTGGTGTGTGACTACGAGTACGGCCATTTGAACCTGGGGAACACCGTGGATGAGTTGATCCTGGACTTCGATGGCCTGATAGTGGACGAAGTCTGGTATGACGAAAACGCCGGTTGGCCCCGAGCCACCTACTGCTCCTTAAGCCTTGACCCCAATGCCTTCCTGTTAGACAACAACGACCCCAACAACTGGTGCAACAGCCCCAGCAGCGGCCCCAAGATACCTAATGGGGACGAAGCCACTCCGGGCGCGCCTAACGTGGGCTGCTGGTAACAATAGCCCAAGCAAAGAGCTTACATTTAACTTTGCCCAACGTACAGCTAACAGGCAAAGTCAAAAACTTCTTTTAATTTTCTTTCATTTCTGGTAAAAGTGCAATCCACGATACGCAATACGATATACGCAATACGACCTATGCAGATACTGCTGACAAACGATGACGGTATTTTCGCGCCCGGCCTGGCCGCCCTTTACAAAGAGCTGGTCGGAATCGCAGATGTAACAGTTGTCGCACCGGCCACCAGCCGTTCCGGCGGCAGCCACAGTATCACTCTCAAACGTCCTTTCGCATGCAACAAAATCGACATCAACGTCCGGTTCACCGGCTTTAGCGTCGAGGGCTCACCCGCCGACTGCGTTAAGCTCGCCTTTATGCAGCTTTGCAAAGACCCGCTCGACCTTGTCGTCGCAGGCCTGAACAACGGCTCAAACGTTGGAATAAACGCCTATTATTCCGGCACCGTCGCCGCCGCAATGGAAGCAGCTTTTCTGAAAATCCCCGCTGTCGCAAT
>JAUXAB010000037.1 GCA_030615025.1 Phycisphaerae bacterium
CTCTCCGCCCGGCCCGACAGAATGGAGGCAAAGCCGCGCGAGTATCATCAAAAGGTACGCGACGGCTTCCTGACGCTGGCCAGCCGGCAGGAAAACTTCCATCTCGTCGATGCCACCGGTGACATCGAAACAGTGCACGCACAGGTGATAGAAGTAGTTGAAAAAGTATTTTAGCCACAGATAAACTATGAAACCGGAGCCTCCCGTATGGGTTATAATACGGGCTCGTTAAACGGCCCAAAGTTTTACGTGGTCGTTAAGAAACGCCACAATAACCTTTATTACAGGAGGCCCATTATTGACAAGTATATCGGATTCGGCATCGACAGCAAGAAAACAATTGCATGTGTCGTGCAAAGAGGAAAAAAAGACAGATTCACAACATTAAAAACGGACATCAATCGAATGAAACACTTTATATTCCCCAAATGGCAATCATGGTGTTATCAATGAAAGGAGGTTGATATGGTTTCATGCAGCAAGTTGGCCTTAATATTACTTTGCGTGGGCTCCCTCTTGGCTGTGGGGGGGTGCCGGGAAGAGAAGCAAGCAACTGCAGTCGAAAGGCTGCTCTCAAAAGATGGCCAAGAAATAAATGAGGTGCAGAATGAACTGCTTACAGCCAGAAAAGATTTGATTGCTCGTCTTATAAATATAGTTGACGAAAAGGAAAACCGCCTAACAAGACGGGCATCTGTTCGGGCTACAATCTTCATCCTGGGAGAGATGCGGGCAGTGGAGGCTGTCCAAGTGCTCGTTGACCATATAGGCTTTCCACAGGTATATGAGTACACGGGTGAGTCCATCCCGGTAGATGCTGAGGGCGGAATGCTCCACCGTGGGATAAAGGGGTTTCAAAAAACATATCCAGCCGTAAAGGCACTGATAAAGATTGGCGAGCCTTGCCTCAGTGACCTTATCAGCAAGCTATCATCGACCGACCATATGACAGAGGAGAAAGCTTGCCTTGGCGTGTTGGTTAGCCTCAGACAGCGAGATTCTGTTATCGAAATGTTGAAGGACGCTATAAAGAAAGAAACCGACACCAAGAAAAAAGACAGACTCCAGCGCGGTCTCGATCTCCTCGCCCAAATGAAAGAATAGATAAGGTTTTAATTCTGGCAGGATTATCCTGCTGTCCTGTCAAATTCTTCTTCGTGCCCTCATGTCTTCGTGGCGGAAAAAACTACTCAAATTTTCGAATATTTTCGAACGTTTCACATCATTTTTCGAATATTTTCAAACGTTTTCGAACGTTTTTGATTGATTTTTTCTTACCCAAATCACCCGTATTAACCATCCTAACCCCCTTTTATTGCAGAATAATTTTTACTGCTGTCGGCCTAAAGAAGCCGAAAATACACTTAAGCAGAAGGGTTTATCTGCTTGAAAAAACTTTTCTTTTCTCTAAGTACAGTAGAATTCAATGGTTACTGTGATAAGAAAAAGTTCAACCGGCGATTATATCGCAATGGTCGTTGTTTTTTTGATGGCTACCGACACAATCTTTGTCTTCTCAGCAAGTGCTAACATTAGTCAGGAGCTTGACTTACAGAGATTCTATGATTTTCCCGCCCTTCGGCAAATCCTGTTTTTCCCACTCGCTTGTTTGGTTATGTACACCGTCGCTTGTTTCAATTATCGCAGGTTTAGCCTGGCTCACGGCTGGCTAAAATCCCTGACCAGCTATTTGTTAGTCTTTAGTATAGCGTTACTTATACTCGTTTTGATTCCGCGATTCGGTACAGAGATAAACCGCGCCCGCCGATGGCTCAGAATCCCCGCCGGGCCAATAATGATAAGTTTTCAGCCCTCTGAGCTTGCAAAATGGGCAATTATTTTCTTCCTGGCCGCGGTTTGCGATAAGTTCAGTGCTGACATCAGGTTATACTGGAAAAGGTTTGTCCCTATCTGCTCCGTAGTAGCCGTGGTAGTCGCTCTTGTAATCACCGAAGACTTTGGTACAGCAGCATTTATATCACTTTTGGGCTTTTTGATGTTAATAATCGCTGGCGCAAAATGGTGGCATATTCTGACCCCCTTGCCCTTTTTTGCTATCGCCTTTCTTGCGGCGTTAATCCGCTTTCCTGGCCGAATGCAGCGAATTTGGGCTTTTTTAAACCCCGAAAAATGGGCCGATTCCGCTGCCTATCAGGCCAACCAGTCGCTGATTGCCCTCGGCTCCGGCGGATTGTGGGGCAAAGGGCTGGGCAAAGGAATTTGCAAATACGGCCATTTGCCGGAAGATACAACAGATTTTATTTTCGCTATTATCGGTGAAGAACTCGGCTTCATTGGAACCGCGGCGGTCATTGGGTTGTTTATTGTGTTTGTTTCGCTGGGAATTCTGGTGGTTGTGCGCTGCCGGGACCGTTTCGGCCAGCTTTTGGCCGGCGGAATTGTTTTAACAATTGGTATGCAGGCAGCGATTAATATCGGGGTGGTAACGGTTATGCTGCCGACAAAGGGCATACCTCTTCCGTTTGTAAGTGCCGGCGGAACGAGTATGCTGCTCTCAGCCGCTGCAGTTGGCGTTTTGCTAAATATCGCTAAACAATCCGCCCAGAGGCCAGCTCAATTCAAAGATGACCCAGGGTCTTGATTTGTTATTTTGGTCGCTTCCACCTATTACTTAAGCGAACCGGCAGAACGCTGACATCAATTCTTTACTTGTCTGTTGCAGATTGTTCCCAGAATCGGCGATACTTGGGCGGGAGTGTGCTGCCGCCGCCGCTCGACGTCCCTTTGCCGCTCTTGCCACTTCCCTTCGGCCACTTGTAAGTGGTGTAGTAGGAAAACCTGCCGTTTTCCTTCGATATCGCTATAGTAACCTTGGGTCCGCCGAACTGAAACGTCCCGAACATTTGACCTAACGGCAGGTGCCTGCGGGCGAGGGTGCGCTTTTGCTCATCCAGGATGCTGTCGAGGTCGGCCCAAAATTGCTTCAGGAAACTCTCGGCCTCCTGACGGAACGGAGAGATAATCACCGTCAAGCTGTTTACTGCGCGGTATTGCTGTGTGTTCTGCCTTTCCAGCTCAAGGTATTGTCTGTAGGCCCTGCGGAGGATTTTGTGCACCTGAGCTGCCTCCGACGGCTCAAGCTCCAAGGTTCGAGTGCACTCATCACTCAGTGTCGGGCCCTCTGTTCCGAACGTCAGGTCCTCTGGTATGCCGTATGGAAAGTCCATCTCCCCAATTTTTTGTATGCCCGGAGCGATTTCCACGGTTTCCTCTTGCAAACTCGCCACACGAGATTTTGCCATATAAATGGCAGGCACCAGACCCGGCAGTATAAGTATCGCTGTCAGGATAAGAGCTATCGCAGCCACGCCCAGCCCGATGAGTACCGCCCGTCGATCCGTTCTGGGTGGTGCGGCTCTGCTCTGACCGGCTACACCCGTAGCTGCTCTACCTTTCGCTTGCCAAAGGGCAAATATGACAAAAATCAGCAGGGGCGGTCCAAACACGATTGCGAACCAGGGAAATGCCCCAAGTAGTATAGTCACTGAAACTGCAATTAGGAAGAGAATGGCCGTTGTTATTGCGATGATGGGTAATACGATTTTTTTGGGTCCCGGCTTTATCCCGGCAGCCTGTTCTTTCTTCCTTATCTCTGAAGCCTGTGCAAACAGTTTAAACGTCTCATCGTTCAGCAAGACCCAAATGACATATATGCCGATGGCCGTTCCAATCGGGATGTTCATTAGATTGGGAATCGCGAGTATGAGGGCGAGTATTCGAGCCCAGCTTCTGCGTTTTAAGAGCCCAATTCCGGCGATGACTTCCGGTACCGATACTAACATAAAGAATCCCCATACTGCGGTGCCCACAATTCCGGTAACGTTCATTGCTGCTGGGTCTTGAGAAATGAGACCTCCACCTGCAAACATGGCCTCTGGGTCTCCTGATATGAGACCTCCACCGGCAAACATGGCCTCTGGGTCTCCTGATATGAGACCTCCACCGGCAATGGCCACAAAGGCGATAATCCCGATTAATATCCCGATCGTTCCAAAGACGATGCTGAGAACTGCCACGATTGTGATATGCTTTTCCATCCGACTGATGGCAGAAGCTGGCGTAGGGGGTTGCCCAACGAGAGCAATGGGTGCTTGGGACGGAGGACTATCAGCCTTGATAGTTTCTACATCGGTCTTAACCTCGCTGGCATGCTGATAGCGGCGCTCAGGTTCGTGCGCGAGGGTTTTTAGCACAACGCTGTCAAGGCGGACGTCAACCTGCACTTTTTGTGATGGTGGAGCGAATTGACCAATCGGCAACTGACCAGTGAGCATTTCGTAAAAGACAACGCCCAGAGAGTAGATATCGGCGCGGTGGTCCACCTGGCCGGGATGCTCGATTTGTTCCGGGGCCATATAGTGCGGTGTACCCATTTTATGCCCGGCGGCTGTAAGTGTGTACGCCGTTGGCGGCTTATCCAGTAGCTTGGCGAGACCGAAGTCGGCGATTTTGACACGGCCTTTTTTATCCAGCAAGATGTTTTCCGGCTTGATATCACGGTGGACGATGCCCTCTTCGTGGGCGAATTGCAGTGCCTCACAGATTTGGGGGACAATGGCAAGGGACTCGGAGGGCTCAAGCTCACCTGACTGAATTACTCGACGCAGGTCCGTACCATCGACAAACTCCATAATGAAAAAGTATAGGCCCTGTTCTGTGTAGCCAAAGTCGTAGACGGATACTATTCGAGGATGGTTGAGCTTCGCAAGCGAGCGTGCCTCACGGGTGAACCGTTCAGCAAAAGTTTCTGTTTGGCCTACTTCCGGGGGCAGGATTTTCAGGGCCACGAGGCGGTCGAGCTGTTTTTGGCGGGCCTTATATACGGCCCCCATGCCGCCCTGGCCCAACAGTTCGAGGATTTCAAGCTGTGGAAACTGTTTGCCCAATTCAGCAGGTTCAGGCGGTACAAATCTGCCCGGCGGTGTGGCGTTCGTAGGGACATCGCTCTGGTCGTCTGGTGTGGCGGTTTTATCGGCTTCGGCGTCGCTTTCCAGGCCGGCCTTCATTAGACATTTGGGACAAAGGCCTTGCGGCGCATCAGCCGGTAACTTACCCCCACATTCAGAACAATGTCTTTCTTCAGCCATAATAACATTTCCTTTCCGGATATTGGTTGCTTCCACTTATTACTTAAGCAAACCAGCAGAAAGGTTACAAGTTATCAGACATTTTTTCCAGAGATATTGGATGTATGGCTCAGGGGGCCAGAGCGGCGAAGAGGTCCCGAATCTCCGCATCAATCTCGTCCTCAGCGGTAACCGTCTGGGCGATTTCATCCCGCAACAACTCGCGATAGCGCCGCCGCAAGCGATGCACGGCGACCTTCACCGCCCCTTCGGTCATGTCCAGCTCGGCAGCCACGTCGCGGTAAGACACAGAGCTTCTCTCACCGGTCAGGTAAACTTTCAGAAGGTCGAAAGCCTTGCGTTTTTTGGCACCGGCTGATTCGGCTTGCAGCCGGGTCATTGTGCGTTCCAGCACCGTCAGCGCCCAGGAGCGCTCAAAGAGCTTTTCCGGCGACAGTTGATGGGCCGGCTCAAGGGCATACTGAATTTCAGCATTTTCAAAGTCGAGAGAAAGGACTTTACGTCCTCCACCGCGTTTTTGGGCTTGGGCCCGGTCACGCTCGTTGGCCAGGAAGTGTTTCAGTGCAGCCAGCAGAAACGAGCGGAATTTACCGCGTTTCGGGTCGGCCAATCGCAGGCCCCCCTTGGCCAGCAGGCCGGCGAAAAACGCCTGAGTGTAATCCTCAGCCTGGTGGCTGTCATATCCCTGCCGCCGTAGATATGCATAAAGCGGGAACCAGTATGTTTGGCAGAGCGTCTCCAGAGCCTGCTGGTAACTGGCAGACTTTGGCCGGCCCGCCGCCCGGACAACACTCCAGTGCGTGGTCGCGAACCGACCGGCGCCAGAAGGAGTGGAACTTTTGGGGGTATTATCTGACATTTACCATTTAACCTTCTTTCAGCAATACTGCTGAACCTGTATGTTATTAAAAATAAACTATTTATGTAAAAAATGCAACCGCTTTGAGCGAATTTTGTGGGCTTTAAGCTTATGACTTTGCATCGGCTGGCAAAAAACTCTGTGCCCTCCGTGGTCTCTGTGGCTATATTCTTCGTGCCGGAGCTTGTCCGCCGTAGCTGATTCCTTCGTAGCCGGTTCCTGAAGTAGCTTTAGCGAAGGAGGATGGCGAAGAAGGATAGCGAAGGCGGATGTCTTCATGCCTGAACCACTATGAACTACGAACTGAAATTTTTCGACCAAAACCGGGCATAGCTACCGACAAAAACCGGAAAAAATAAAATTTTTTTATCTCCATATCTCACATCGAGTTACGAGAATCCGGCATCAAAAATCGGGGTGTTTTTTCGCATCAAACGCGCACATTCGTGCAATTATAGAGGGACGTCTTTTTTTGCAGAAGGCCAAAAAGAAGGAAATGGTGATTGGTCTATGGGGAATAACCAATGAATCATTTAACTACTTACGAGCATCCAGTATCGAGTATCCAGTATCGAGAATCGAGAATCCAGAATCCAACTTTAGCTCACTTTAGGCACTTTAGCTCACTCTTAACTAACTTGCCCTCTACAACTGTAGAGGAGTCTCTACAAATCAGCTCTTTAATTATGCAAAACGAACCCAATTTCCGAAAAGTCAAGATGAACGTAAATAAAGTATTAACAGGGGATTATGAAAATAAGACACTTAGTGGATGCGGGAAAAACGAACCCAAAACGAACCCAAAACGAACCCTATACGAACCCAAACGAACCCAATCAAAGCCAATTTGCCGGAAGCTCAAATGAACGTATCTTCTTTATTAACAAAGGATTATGAAAACCAACGACTTAGCAGACTCGGGGAAAACAAAGCCAATACAAACCCAATCAAACCCAATTTCCGAAAAGCCAGAATGAAATTAAACTTCTGTTCAACAAAGGATTATGAAAATCAACCACGCCTTCGGACTCCCCGCTACCGCAAGTGGCGGGGAGGCCCCGGTGCTATGGAAACATTAGCTCGCTTAGGACATCCACCGGCCGGGCCTGGCCTGCCGGCACAATGGGAAAAAACGCTTGCATTCATCGCCGAGTTCGGGCACACTTT
The DNA here is from genome assembly GCA_030615025.1 of Phycisphaerae bacterium. Classification (GTDB taxonomy): domain Bacteria; phylum Planctomycetota; class Phycisphaerae; order Sedimentisphaerales; family Anaerobacaceae; genus CS2-K091. Next base: position 7,135 of record JAUXAB010000037.1, read on the forward strand.
CAGTGTGCAGATGTGCAAGGAGCTGTTCAATGGGCGGTAAATGTTTTTTCTTTGCCGGTGGCGGGACGGGAGGACATATATATCCAGCTATTGCTGTGGCGGAACAAATAGTCAAACTCGAGCCAACAGCGAAAATACATTTCTTTGTCAGCACTCGCAGCATTGATGAGCATATACTATCAAAGACCAGCTTTGAGACAACTGTGCTTCCGGCCAGGGGTTTTTCCGCCCGGCCTGACAAACTGATTGGCTTTTGCACTTCGTTCTTGAAAAGCTATCGAGCCGCTAAACGCGCAATCGCTGAAAGTAAGAACGCGGTGGTGATTGGGGTCGGCGGCTTTGTCGCAGCGCCGGTTTGTTTCGCAGCGCATAAACTAAAGGTGCCTATCGTGCTTTTGAACGTTGATATCGTACCCGGACGGGCAAATAAGATAATAGGGCGCTGGGCAGATGAGATTTTTGTGCAGTTTGAGGATACCAAGCAATATTTTGCCAAAAGAAAAAAGAGCGTCAACGTTGTTGGCTGTCCCTTGCGAACCGGCTTTGGCAATCCGGAGCCTGATAAGGTTAAGAGTGAATTAGGCCTTGATGAAAATAAAAAGACTTTGCTTATAACCGGTGCATCGAGCGGGTCGGAAAATATTAATAGAGCGGTGTGTTCGCTGTTGGACAAGCTAAGTGTTTTTGCCGATGAGTGGCAGATTGTTCATCTGACAGGGGCTGGGAATTACGAAAAAGTCAGGCAAATGTACGCTGAGGCAAAGATTGGGCACAAGGTCTTGAGCTACTTTGATGACATGCCGAGCTTATTAGCTGCTGCGGATTTAGTGATTGGCAGAAGCGGAGCGGTCAGTGTGGCTGAATATGCTGCGGCTTCTGTGCCGAGTGTCTGTATGCCTTATCCGTATCATAAGGACAGGCATCAGTACCTGAATGCCGGCAAATTGGTTGAGGCCGGAGCAGCGGTTATAGTAGATGATTTGCCGGATGAAAAAGAACGGCCAGAACGGCTGTGGAAAGAGTTAGAAAAGTTGATGAAAGATGAAAAAAAACGCCAAGAGATGAGACAAGCTTGCAAGTCAATTGCGAGGTTGGATGCCGGTTTGAAAATTGCAGAAAAGTTGGTGAAAATAGTGGATGGCGGGTAGAAAGACCAAAAGGAGCTACCGAGGTCACAGAGAATTCAATATTCATTCCCCATAAGTTGCTTTCGAGCTAATAGATGAGGGTTTTTGCGCAAAGAAAAATGGGGTCGTCCCTCCTCCGGTACGACCCAGTATAATATAGTTGACAAAACCGGCTCTGCCAAATTTTCAACACCGAAATTGCCGATTTTGGAATTTTCCGAAATCGGGCGGACCCTTCCTCCTCTTTATTATCATTGTTAGGATGTTCCGCCCAATATCGTCGCCTCAAGGGCGAACCAAACACGGCTGCAAAGAATATGCCAATAACACAAAATGAAAACAAAACACGCCCTCAAGTTTCACCTAACAGTTTGTATCAAAAACACTTACGTTTATATATACCGTTTCAGCTTCAAAAACAGGCAGATGTCGCATTTTAACAACGCGTTGTCTTTTATCAACGCCGACTATACCCAACTAACCTATTTTTACATATTCAGTGCTCGTAAAGTGTTAGATGACAGAAGGATTTGCCTGATGTTTACAAAAAACAACATGACTGTGAACAAAATGAACAACTGCAAAGCGTAGACAGTGTATGCGAAGATAGCGTATAGCGGATTATAAGTGCATAGGGCACAGATTACTTGTGTTTACTCCTGCGATATTTAGCCGAGGAAACCCTGTTGGTCCAGCGACAAAGCCAGGAGTCAAAGAGCATTTTTTTGCCGGTTCGCTGCTGATCGAGCCGAAAAATGCTGTTTTTACGCCAGGCAATAATGTCATCGGCAATTTTCTGAGCCTCTTGCTCAGCCAGCTCGATTCTAACCAACTCAAACGGGTCGGTGCTCAGGTGATACTCAGAGACCATTTTGTCCATCGGATTGTATATGAACTTGCGATTACCTTTGACAAAACCTGCAGGACCCTGCTGCATCCAGCCAGAGAAATATACCTGGCGGTCATCGGGAATATGGCCGAGGGCATTAGTGCCGTCAAAGCCAACGCTGTTGGTATCGAAACCAAAAAGAGCCAGTAGTGTTGGGGTTAAATCAATGGAGCTAACCGGCTCTGTAACCCTGGTTGCCGGCTTAACTAAAGACGGGGCCCGCAAACAGAACGGTATGCGCAAGACCTCTTCGAAAGCTATTCGCTCATGGCCGTGCAGGCCGTGCTCACCAAACGCTTCGCCGTGGTCTCCGATAACACAAAGAATAGTTTTGTCCACAAGATTTAGCTTTGCAAGCTCGGCATCCAATGCAGCTATAAATTTGTCGGTATAAGAAATCACCTGCCGATAACGCTCCACCGGCTCTTTGGCCGGCTCGGCAAACCACTCGGGGACCTCGTAAGGATCGTGGGTAACCGAGCAAAGAACCGTCAGCAAAAATGGTCTTTGCTCAGCTTTTATCCATTCGCTAATTGGTTTTAACATTGAAAACTCATCACAGGCCAGATAGCCGATAAAGGCGTTGGGGTCGTTCAAATCATCTCTGGCCCAGAACTTATCGAAGCCGAGGTTATAGACCAACCCGGGCCGAGCTTCAAAGCTGCCCTTGGCCGATTGAAAAAATGCGGTCCGAAAATTCAAGTCCTGTTTTAGAATCGTGGCAATGCCGGCATAGGGCTTTACAGCGGGAACCGCCTCAGCAAGGTCCTGGGAGGCGGAAGGAAATCGGCCGGTCAAAGAAGCAAACAATACCTTTGTGGTATGGGTAAGGGTCGAACGGGCATTTACAAATTCCACGCCCTGTTCGGCCAAAGCTGCAAGATGGGGCGTCAGGCTACTCTGGGGCTCCGCCAGTGTTGTGTATCTGTATTGAACACCCTCAAGGATGACTATAACTACATTATGGTTTATCCGCGGCGAACGCGGTGACATCGCAATTTGTACCTCGTCAAAAGCGGGTATTCTTCGTTTGGCGTTGGTGAAATCAGCCCTGGCCAGCCGACCGGAATCAGAGAAAAAAAGACTTGTTATGGCCTTTAACTGACTATTGTAACGCATCTCCTCAGAAATTGTTTGTGGTGAGCTTCGCCTAACAACTACATCACGAAGCGAAACTGCGGTAAGGATAATGATGATACAAATAATGGTCCTCTTGATAAAGCGTTTGTGGTTGTAACCCGGTAGCATTGGCTTTGCCAAAACGAAAAAGAAAAAGGTAAGAGCAATGGCACTGGGGCCAAGGAGGATTACGGCTGTCTTCGGCATTTTTGCGAGATTAACGCAGACCATACCCAGTGCGATTAACGGGTCACGGATTAACGACAAAAGGACCGAGGGCAGGATTTGTCTTCCTGTTCTTATCAGCCAGCTGGCATTCATAATCGACCAGGTGCATACTATAGCGGCAAAAACAGTGGTTATGCGGACAACTAATTTTCGAGGCCAGCCAAAACAGACCAATGTTAGGATAACTTCGATTCCCAACAGTACTGAGATATCGGCAAGAATCCAGCCAACGTATTCATTGACCAGGTCATTGCGCCAGGAATGAAAGAATTTTGCCGCGAGGGTGTAAAATAGCGCACCGAACATAATAACGCTAAAGGGGCGGGCAGCTAAAAAGCCATACAAGCGGCGTAAGACAGCAGCCAAATTGCGGGGCAAGCGGCGAATAGACGAGTAGCTTGTGACCCTGGAGCTGGATTGTGAACGTTCATTATCCATAGAGGCGTTAAAATACTAAAAGTGGAGGCGAATGGCAAGGCGGTTTCTACCACGCTGGGCGTATATCGGACAAAAGACTATATTCTAAGCGCTGCCAGCTAAATTCAGACTCTCAAATACATCCTGAACAGGCAGCTCTGCATAACAAATAACAGTATCGGCGGCGCCGTAATAAATCTTGAGTTTCTCCTGTTCATAAAGCAGGCCACAGGTGAACACCACGTTTCCAAAAAAACCGCTTGTCTCATAATCATCCTGCGGCTCAAAGATGGGTTTTTCGGCCCTAGCGATAACCTTCCAAGGCTGTGAGGCATCGAGAATTACCGCTCCAAGGCAGTAGCGGTTGTCATGGCCCACTCCGTGATAAATTTCCAGCCAGCCCTGGGCAATTTTAAAAGGCACCGCGCTTCCGCCGACCTTTACCTGGTCCCAGCAGTCTTCATCAGGAGCCAACAGCGGGCGGTGATTCCCCCAGCATATCAGGTCGGGCGATTCGGCAATCCAGATGTCCTGCCTCTTAAACAGAGGCGAAACGGGCCTGTGGAGAGCATAGTATTTGCGCGTTCCGCCAAAGGCGGATTCGGGGAAAAGCACCACGTCCTTGTTCTCCGGACAGAATATAACGCCGTGACGCTGGAAAGACTTGAAATCCTTCGTCGATGCCAGGCAGCTCGTTACTCCAGAAGGGCAAACCGCAACATAAGTAACATAGTATGTGCCGTCAATAAGGCTAATCCGAGGGTCCTCAATGCCGAAGCTTTCTATATCGTTTGCAGGGCCAATAGCCGGAGTATCTTCAATATCAAAGTTTATGCCATCGGCGCTGCGTGCCAGCCTCAAATGTGAAATCGATGTCAGATATGTCTCGGTCGGTCTGATTATCAATCTTGGGTCGGAAAAATCGTTTTCCGGTTCATTTTTCGAAAACTCTTTCAGGACAATGTCGCCCTGAGCGACATCGTAAACGCCTGCTAACACCATGTCCGGGTGTGCACAAATCGGGCGTTCGGCTACTCGAAGAAGCAGAATGACCTTATCTTCGAAACGAGCAACGCCGGCGTTAAAGACACCGATGACTTCAAAGTCCGACCTGGAAGGTTTAACATCCTTCGGCTCAATTATTGGATTTTGCGGTGACCGAAATACTGACATTCTACTATTCCCTTAACTGGCTTTTAGAAAAACAAAACCGAACACTGTGCGCTAATGATAGCTGCCTAATCCATTCGATGCAAGTAATCTCGCAGATAAAACACCCAGCGTGACCAGACTAAATTTGAATAGCGTCCTTTATCTGATTCGAATTTCCGATTTTCCCCCAAGGGAGATTACGAGATAGTTGTGTTCGCTGTAAAACTCTTTCCTGGCGGGTTTGAAAGGAGGCGGTTCGGTGGATTCTTGAAAAACTTTACGCACACCTACCTCGCTCGGCTCTTTTTCAATGCCGGAGATTAGTACAAAGTATGGTTTGTCGCCCCAGCCATCCGCTGTTAAAATAACTGCCCTTCTACCTTCCCGAATGTCATTTATTACACAAGGCGCATGAACAAACCAGCCACGATTTCGGAGTTTCTTCACATCATATATTTTGCCTTTTCCATAAAGTTCGGCTAAATGGGCCTGCACTGTCCCCGGATTTATGGCGGGACCTGCACCTATCTGCTGTTGCAAATCGAAAAAATCCGGCAGCAATCCCACACGCTTCTTATCTGTCAGCGGCCAGGACATCTGCAGGCCGGCAGTCGTAATTCCTCTGGCGATTCTTTCCCACGGGCCTTTCGCATCGTATTCGCTTAGCAGATGCAAAGCCGAACAATAAACAAGGCCGCACCATTGCACGGGAAGGCCAATCCACAAAGGCGCCTGCCAGTTGGTCGCGCCCAGGACGGGAGTCGTTGCGTAAGGCCCGACTTTGCCGGATGTGGGTGAGTAAAGGTAGACGAATGGAACACCCGTCCACGCCCAGTAGCGCGCCTGTTCAAGATATTTTTCTTTGCCTGAGATAATATAGCCGAGCGTATAAGCTTTAACCAGATGGGCCGAGGCCAATATGTCCGGCGTGTGCAGTGGCACCTCCCAGGTTTGTGCACCTCGCGGCACAGTGTCAGCATACAGGGCGGTCTGTTTATCGAGCAGCTCAAACGCTTTATTGATAAGCTCTTTATCTGCCGATAGTGTTGCACCTTCAAGAATCCTGACCATGTCCCGGCCTGAGAAACCGTTAGCATGTTTTGCGAAATGCGTTCTCGAATAGTCCGTTTTGCCCGGCCGATAGAGTTTTATACCATTTTCGTCAAAGCTCCTGAGCAGCCGCAGTGCCTCATTACGCCGCTGCCGCACGAATTCATAAGTGCGCCCGAAGACCAAAGGCGCCGTCGGCGGGCGGACGTGTGAAACACCACTTGAGAAAGGTTGTGCCGAGGGGATTCTGCTCAGTGCCTGTTCCTCGGCAGTATTGAGTCTGGCGCGGATTTTATCATCTCCGGTATGATTGACGAGCCAGTCGATGAACATTGCGGCATCCGCGGCTACAGTTGGCCCGAAACTGTCACCCCAGACAGCGTGCCTGAAAAGGCCATTGTTATTGATTTCAGAATCCATCCAGCCGTGAGCAAGCAAATTGACGGCAGTGTCGAAGCCTCCCTCGAATTCAGGCAGAGCAGGCAATCCCTTTAAGTCCACGTAACGCTTAACCGCAGGGACAACGGTTTTCCCCTTGCCGCCGATAAGCAGCATAGAGACTTTAAGCGGTTTATTCGCTTCAAGTCTCAAAGGACTATGGGCAAAAAGCTCATTCTCAAAACGAATCTCTCCCACAGCAGGCGCCGACAATGCCATTAAATGGGCGCCAGAATCGTAAATTCTGTCCGGCGAATCGAAAACCGCCGCCACCATATCAGACGGCTCCCAGATTACCCCGATATATCTGCCGTTATTTGCAATCGCCATAAGGGGAAACGTTATCTTAACCGGGTCGGGAACACGGCGGACATGCTTCGGCTTGGCTATGTCGGCGTCACTGCTGCTGGGCTCATCACAGAGATACTCCACGCCGGCGAACAGGCCCTGGTACTTGCTTTTGCCGAAAGTGCCAAGACCCGGGAAGAGTGTCAGCCACGGCACATGCACAATATCCCTGTCTTTATTTACTTTTAATTCGACTTCTATTATAAGTGTCCCTTCCTGTTCGCCGGGCCTTATGCGCCTTTGAATCTCCCACTCTCCGCCTTTGCTGTCTTTAATAACGGCCTTGATTATGAATCCTCTACCTTGAGAGCGGGTGTCAAAAATAACCTTTGCATTTGCATTTTTGAGATTGAGCCATTCAGGCTGGTCGTTAAACAACAGGCCAATCAGTTCGGGATCGTAACCGGCAGCCATTTCCACGCCATCCACTTTGAAAACAAAGTTGCCCCATCTCTTTCCATAATGCTCAAATTCAAGCTGTCCGGATTTGACCGATACGAGCTTGCCCATGGTTTTGTCAGGTTTTTTCGGCTTTTCTAATGGCGGAGCGACTATTTCGCTTAGCGACTCAATTCTGATAAAAGCAACCGTAATGTCTCCCCTGCCTGTACACGGGTCGAGACGAAAACGCGTCCCCGGGCCCAGCTTATTCCGAATAATAAGGGAATAATCGTGCCATTGGCCATCGTTTCGGACAGTGAATCGAAGGGAACGTCCGGCAGCAAAGATCTTGCCGTAAAAAAGTTCCGCGCTCGCATCCGCATTCGATTTCATGCGTATCTTCACTCTAATCGTCTTGTCGGCGGGTAAATTCACCGGCGGGCCTTCTATCCATGGGTCCTCTCCTGTTGATTTGACAATCAGCCCTTCCGCCGAGGAGCGCAGATTTTCCACCCTGTTATTTCCTGTCCAGCCGTGAGTTCCTTTGCTGAAGTCCCACTCGATGACTGTTTTTGCACAGGCCCCGACCGGCACCATCATAATCACGATAATTCCAAACAGTACCGACAACACCTTGGGATTTACCCTTGTGAGACAAAGTCTCGCTGTAATTTTACTGAGTTTAATCATAGGCATAAAAAAGCTCCTCCGAGTTCAGTTCAAAACTGCCATAACAAAAATGGATACAGATGACTTGTTGAAAAAGTCCTCTTTGCTTTCAATCATCAATCAAAAAAGCCTGCACTCAAACCGAGCAGCAAAAGCGCGTACGGTTCAGTCTTATTCGTCGGAATCATCTTTCAGTCTGTGCTTCTCTATATAATGTCTCAGTGATCTATGTATCAGTCGAAGGCCTATCAGAACAAAGATTGCCAGCAAAGTCGATATAACCGCCAGCTCGTACAAACCAGCGCCGCAGGCCATCCCAATACATGCCATGAACCAGATTGTAGCCGCCGTAGTTAGACCGTGGACACCAGCTCTATCCTGAATGATTGCACCGGCACCAAGAAAACCGACGCCGGTAACGACCTGGGCGGCTATTCTTGTTAGTGAGTCGTTTTCGCCAGCCATTCGTTTGGAAATTATAGTAAAGACCGCTGCACCAAGGCAGATTAAGATGTTCGTACGCAGTCCGGCTGCCTTACCGCTGAATTCCCTCTCTATCCCGATTGCCGCACCAAGTACGACGGCTAATGCTATACTGAAGATATCACTTAACCAATCCATAACTCTACCTTTCCTGCTGTATTTATTCGGCGCCAGTCCCTGGCAAGTCTTTCAAAAGCAATACTAAATCCTATAATATTGGTGTTAAGATGTAAATCAAGAAATAATCCACCGACCCTTCGACGCAGATTTCAGCGATTTCTTCGCAACATCATCTATAAACTAAGATTCCCACCATAATTTTTTGGTTTTATTTTTCACTACTCAATAGCCGTTCCAGGGCGTATAATCAGAGCTGTTATGGAGCGAGCCGTTTATAGAATTATCGATGCTAATTTCAATCGCGGGCGCGAGGCAGCCCGCGTAATCGAGGATTTTTGCAGATTTGCATTGAATTCGACGTCGCTGACCGAGCGTGCAAAACAGCTTCGGCACGAGCTTTCGGCCGCTATCGACAAACTTGATGCCGGCCGACTCATCGCAAGCAGAGATACGCCCGGCGATATCGGTGTTGGCAAAACGGTCGATAAACAGCTTCAGCGCACGGACCTGCACGACAGTTTTACAGCCGGCTGCAAACGCTTGACCGAGGCGCTGCGGACGCTTGCTGAGGTGACGCAGGCGATAAATCCCGCCGTAGCCGGGACAATAGAAAAATTGCGATATACCGCTTATACACTTGAAAAGGATATTATTCTTTTCAGTGAGCCGCAGAACAAATTCAAACGGGTCAGGCTGTATGTGATAATTACCAGCAGTTTGCCTGCCGATGTCATTTCTTTAACTCACAAGTGCGTGGCAGGTGGTGTCGATTGCATTCAACTGCGGGCGAAAGACACCAACGACGATAAGCTTTTTGCTATGGCTGTCGAGTTTGTGCAGATATGCAGGGCCGGCGATGTGTTGAGCATAATAAACGACCGGGTTGATATTGCAGTTGCCGCCGGTGCTGACGGGGTGCATCTTGGCCAAAATGACTTGCCTGTTGAGCAGGCTCGCAAGCTCCAGCTGGCACCGCTAATTATTGGCAAGAGTACACATTCACTCGAGCAATTGCGTGTTACCTGCGAGCAGTGCCCTGCCTATGTGAGTCTGGGGCCTGTCTTCGCCACCAAGACGAAGCCGACCGCCGAGCCGGTCGGTCTGGATTACGTTAGGCAGGGGACAGAGAAACTTGGCCGTCTCGGCATCGGCCACGTTGCTATCGGCGGTATAACGCTGGACAATGTCGAAGAGGTTTTGGAGGCCGGTGCCGGAACGATTGCAGTTTGTGCTGCGGTGACCGAAGCAGCCGACCCGACGGCAGTCTGTCGAGTGCTAAAACAAAAAATCAGTGCTTTCAAGAAGGATTAGTTTGGGGCATTAGTTCAGGGAGATAGAAAGTGATTAAGTCAAGACGTTTGAAATATAGTGTTGCGCTGGGCTTGCTGGTTTTGGCAATTGCTGTGAGGTGTCAAGCTCAATCTTTATGGGATTTGGCAAATGAAAATAAGGGGCTTCTGAAGATTTCTACGCTGTTCACGGCGCAGAACGTGCGTGACTACCTGTCCACCGATAAAGGCATAAATGACGCTATCGATTGGTGTAAAAAGACCGGCGTTACGCACGTTTTTATCGAAACTTACAGAGACCGATATACCGCTGAAAGAAAAGTTCTGGAACACGCCAAATCCAGATTCAAGGCAGAGGGGTTCGAGGTTTCGGGGTGCGTTACGACTACACGTATCGGCAAGATTTCAACAGGTTGGAAAGTAATCTCTTGTTACACCAATAAGGACACGCAAGACCAGCACCAGAAGATTTTTGAATACACAGCGTCGATATTCGACGAGATTATGATTGACGATTTTCTTTTCACCGATTGCAAATGTGATGAGTGTATAAAGGCACGCGGCGAAAAATCGTGGGCTGATTATCGCTGTGAGCTTATGATGAGGATGAGCCGCGAACGGATTTTAGAACCGGCGAGAGCGGTGAATCCGGACGTGAAAATCATAATCAAATATCCTCAATGGTATGACGATTTCCACAATCGCGGGTATGAGGTTTTACGTGAAACAGCCGATTACGATAGAATCTGGGTTGGCACTGAAACTCGCGATTACGATAATAAACGCTGGGGTCGAAAAGTTCAGTACGAAGCGTACTACATTATGCGCTGGCTCGGGGAAATAGGCGGTTCAAAAACGGGCGGCGGGTGGTTTGACCCTTACGGCACCACAGAAGATACATACGTAGAGCAGGCGCGCCAGACTGTTCTTGCAGATGCCAAAGAGATGCTTTTGTTTTGTTATGGCTCGCTTTTGCGAAATACCGGGCCGGCAAACGTCGAAAAGTTACGCACAGAAATTCCGGGTTTGTTCAAGCTCGCCGGATTGGTGCGAAATAAACCTATCAAAGGTATCTTAGCGCCAAAGCCGCCGAACAGCGATGCTGATGGGGAGCAATATGTATTCGACTTTGTGGGAATGTTAGGGCTGCCGCTTGTGCCTGCTGCGGAAATTCGCTCCGATGTAAAAGCCGCGTTTTTTTCGGTGCACTCGCTCAAAGACCCAAAGTTTGCCGACAAGCTAAAGAAAATGCTCGATGCCGGAAAGCCGGTGCTGATAACAGATGGGCTGGCTAAACGGTTAAAAAACATTAATCATGATGATGAAAACTTGACAATCTTAAAGGTGAGCGGAAATCCTCATAATTTGCTTAAGTTAACTCGAAAAGAACTCGAACCTATCCGGAATAAATTGCTGGCGCCGTTTGGGATAAGATTTGATGCTCCTAACAAAGTGGCCTTGTACTTAATCGGCGAGAATTGCCTGATTGTCGAAAATTTCAACGATGAGCCAATCGATGTATCTATGGAATTCTCTAAGTCGGTCAAGGCACGAAAGAGATTGGTATTACCCCCCGAAGGGAATGTTGAGTTTTCTTGTAATCGGGGGAAGCTAAAATTTAATAAGATAACACCGCGAACTTTAGTAGCGGTTGAATATTAGTGGACTGAATTAGATTATGAGGTTAAGTATGAGTGGAATGAACGGAAACAAGGTGGTGGGGGCAGTGTTAGTTTTGCTTATTACCTTCGCGACGGCATCGCAGAGCAGTGCGGCGGTAAACGTCGAAGCCCTGGGCGAGCGAGCCGGCGAAAAGCACAGCGCAGTGTCGCGGAGGGTTCTGACGTTCTATTATCCCTGGTACGGCACGCCTGACGGTCCGGGTGGTGCCGGCAGGACGGTGCACTGGGGCCGTATCGATGCAGCCAATAAAGACATCCAGGCAAGTACCAACTATCCGACACTTGGCGCCTACGACTCGCACGACCCGAAGGTGCTCGACCAGCATTGTCGCTGGGCCAAGCGTGCCGGGATAGATACATTTATTGTCAGCTGGTGGGGCCACAATAGTTACTGCGACCGGGCGATGGCCAAGATTCTCGATAGCTGCCGGCGTAACGGGCTGAAGGCGTGCATTTACTACGAGACCGTGCCGGGGCCGAAGACGCCCCAGTCGGCGGCGGACGATATCGTCAAGGTCTTAAATAAATACGGCAAGCATCCCGCTCATCTTAAAGTCAATGGTAAGCCGGTGGTATTTGTATATGGCCGTGCGCTAAACGAACTCGGCTTGACGGCGTGGCTCAAGGCCATTGAAATTATCAACAAAAAGTACAAAGAAGGCGTTACGGCAATTGGCGACCAGTTCAGCCGCGGTTCGGCCCGCATTTTCGACGGCGTTCATACTTATAACACCGCCGGTTCGCTAAGGGGCAAGACTCCGCCTGATGTGCGCAAGTGGGCCCCCGGAACTTACCGGTCCTGGGTGCAATTAGCTGACCAGGCCGGCAAGGTCAGTACCATCACGGTGATTCCCGGCTACGACGACACGAAGATTCGCAAACCCGGCCTCGCCGTGGAGCGCTACGGCGGTGAGCTTTATCGTGCCCAATGGGAAGAGGCCATCAAGGCCGACCCGCACTGGATACTGATTACCAGCTTCAACGAATGGCACGAGGGAAGTGAGATTGAGCCGTCATTGGAATACAAACATCAGTATCTTGAACTCACCGGCAAGTATGCCGAGCGCTTCAAGTCGCAAAAGCGTAGTATCCGCCGCCAAGCTGCCTCCAAGGGATTCTCCATCGAAGAGAAGATGCGATTGCGCAAAAAGTTTGAGAAACTGCAAATCGGCGTTCTACCGAATGCAGATTCGATGGCTTTCTGGTGGCTTCGGGACGTTGGGGTAAGCACAGAGACTTTGACCTGGGAAAATATAGCAGAGGCCGGTTTGACACCCCAACAATACCCTGTTTTACTCTATTGTTCAGGAGAACATTATCGCCGCACTGTCCATAAAACCGGTGACGTTGATGCCGTACTGGCCAGCTACCTAAAGGCAGGTGGATTTCTTGTGGTTTTGCCTGCGTTGCCGTGGCCTTTTTACTACGATGAGAACAACCAGGCGGTGAGCCGAAGCAGCCACTTTGGCCTGACCTTGCGCATGGGATGGGAAAGCCCTCCGAAGAAGACGAAACTTGATTTCATACAACCACAGCGGTATCTGTCGCACGTGCCTGAGAAGTTTCCATTTCCTACATCGGGAGACCAACGCTGGAGGCCGTTCTTCACCGGCAAGGACGCCAAACATACGTCGCTGCTGCAGTTGCGCAATGGTGACGACGAGTACCTCGGCGATGCTGTTGCCTACGCTGACCTAAAAAGCGGGGGCCGAATCGCTTATGCCTGGTTTGGCTTGCTCAACGGCCCTTACGCCGATGCCCTGCTGTATGACCTTTTTGACTTCGTGGCGACACGGGTCCGCCAATAAAGCGATTAGATTACGAAATGAAGGAGGAGGCTATGACCCTCAGAAGCAAATATGTATCTATCCTGCTATTGTGCGTACTTTACGGCATCCTTGCAGCAGATAGTAGGTTGCCCAAAAAACCGCCCGGAAGTCTTTTCCCGTTGAAAGCAAGTGACCATAAGAGCACTGATTCGTTCAAATTGGGTCAGCCGATTGTTGGAACATCGTATTTCTATTGGTACGATATCGACACGAAAAGTCATATTATTGACCACGATGGTACGGACGCACTAACAACTCACCCCGCTGATATGAAGGGCATCAGCTACAAGCGGGCGTCCTGGCATAAACAGCAGTTACAGGATATGATTGCAGCCGGGGTAGATTTCCTGATGCCGGTCTTCTGGGGGGTGCCGGGAAAGTATAAGGGGTGGAGTTTTGTGGGGCTGCCGCCTTTGGTGGAGGCACATAGTGCTTTGCAGAAGCAGGGTCTTCAGCCGCCTGCGATTGGTCTGTTTTATGATACGTCAATACTTAAATGGAATGGATTCAATAAGGACGGGAGCAGCTACCACGTCGATTTGACAACGGATTTTGGAAAAGACTGGTTCTATACAGCGATACGCGACTTTTTCAGCATGATTCCTCCCTCGAAATGGGCGCGTGTGGACGGCAAGCCGATTGTTTTCCTGTACGCGGCTGCCTTTGCAAAAAAGCAGGACCCGAAACAGCTTGAGCACATAAGACGCAGGTTCAAAAAGGACTTCGGCTCAGAGTTATTCTTAGTGAAACAGCCGGGATGGCTGGGCCAAGCCGATGCAACGTATTCCTGGGGTGCCGCGGTAAATGGGCCGCTCATTTACAGGCAGGCCGTCGCTCTCGGGCCGGGGTATGACCACAGTGCGGTGCCGGGCAGAGCACCGCTTGTCGTCGAGCGGCACGATGGCAAAACATATATTGAGCGATGGTTAAAAGTGCTGCAGCTCAATCCGAAACACAGGCCCTGGATGGTGCACGTCGAGACGTGGAACGAATGGCACGAGGGCACAGATGTGGCCGAATCCCGTGAGTATGGTCGAAGCTATATTGTCCTGACGCGTCTTTTCGCAGATATGTGGCGGGCAAAAACGGCCCTTAAGATTGCCCACCCGTATCCGGACGCCAATTCTGTTACCTGGGAGCCGGGCCAGTCTAAAGGCCTGGAGCTTCGCCAAAGCGGTGGCGATGGTGTCTGGAAGGCCAGAAAGTTCGGAAATGTGGAAGCGGTTGTTTCCGATTCCAATCCGCATTCGGACAATGTCCGTTACCTTTACTTCAATGTGGATGACACATTCGCTTACGAGCTGTTCGGCCAGACGGTCTCAGTATCGGTTACTTACCGAGACGCAGGATGCTCGTCCTTCCTGCTGGAATATGACAACGCAAACTCACAAATAGGGCCGCATGAAGGTACTTTTCGCCCGGTTGGTAACATCTCGGTTGATGGGAGCGGCGAATGGAAAACAGTTAGTTTCACGCTCCCGCAATGCCGCTTCATGAACCGGTGCAACGGTGCTGACTTTCGTATTGCCATTTTGGGTGGCGATTTGACGCTTGCCATAAGTAAAGTGAAGCTTGTAAGAACACGGTAATGTCGGAAATTAAGAGAAAATCGCCGCCTCTAACGGATAATCCTTCAGCGGGTATTTACATTCATTTTTTTGCACTTTCAGGTGAGATTTTCTACGAATTATCCACTAACGATGCAACTTTTTGACAAAATCCTATAAATTCCCAGGAGTATTGGCATGAAGTTTGTTCACAAACCAGTTGGTAAATATAATTTTGGGACATGATTTTGGTTGGTTGGCGTAACTTATTTGCTACAATCAACTTACGAGCTGCGAGCTTCGTTTTTTGCTGAATTGGAGCGGTGGTGGTAAAAAATGATATCAATTTCGGCCGTTATGCTTGGGAACATCAAGAAGAACCTTAAAAGGGCAGAGTTTGAGTTTTCAACAGGTTGTCCACAAGACTGAAATGCTTATAAGGGCAAATTTGGCAGGTGCTCTTCGCAGCAATGTAGTACCAAAAAAACTCCAGGATTATATAAGTCTTTGTAAATACAGGCCATAGACAGTTCTGGACAAATACCGCGTAGAAAAAAACGGAAAATCAGTCGCAGAAAAGGAATCAAAATTAACCTCGTATGTCTTTGTGCTGCCAGTGAAGATATGGTGATTGTCCCTTGCCAGAAGACGTCGGCCCGTGTAAAATGAGCCGTTAATATTTGTGTAGGAAGTATCATATTGTGAAAACTCCGTTGATTACTATAGGCGAATCAATCCATGCTTCAATCCCGAAGACCGGCAAAGAAATGGCGCAGTTGGCGGAACTTGGCCCCAACGCTTATTCGGCACCGAGTCCGCCACAAGGCGGATTGAATTATATCAAGACCCTGATTGAATCGCAGGCAGTTGAGGACGCTGATTATATAGCGGTTAATCTCGACGCCTTTGGCGAGGACGACCCCCAGGCTGCTGTTGATATGATGGTCGAATACGTCAGGATGGTCCGAAGATGGGGCAATGGCGTGCCGATTTGCATCGACAGTAGTAACGATGATGTTCTGACGGCCGGGTTGAAGGAATGGTACAATACCGAGAAGAAGGTCAGGCAGCCGCTTATAAATTCGCTCAAGGCGTATACGATGGACGGTCTGCTGCCGCTAAAGAAGGATTTTGACTACGCGTTCATCGGCCTTTTGGTCAGCGAAGATAGACCCACCGGTCCGGGTGGTTCGCACTCGGTTGAGCAGCTTTATGGTCTGGCAAAGCAGATTTTTGAAAGGGCCGTCGGCGAATATGGTTTTAAGCCCGGCGAGATTTTCTTAGATTCGACCGTATTTCCGTTAGCGATAGATATGCCGATGGAGCCGGGTGTGCCGGGCTATACTTACCGGGCGTTCGAGACAATAAAGAAGATTAAGAGCGAGGCGAAGATGAAAGGTGTGCATTGCTCGCTTGGCGTAAGCAACTGCGTCCGCGACTTGCCGGGCCGAAAGATAGGCGTCTGCAGAGCGTATGCTGCAAAAGCAATGGAGTACGGCCTTGATGCTGCTATTGTCAACGTGGCGCATCATTATGGGCAGATTGAGCCGGACCCGGAGTTGTTGGAACTCGTTGACGCCTATGCAAAGATGGACGGCTCAGCTGAAAGAATGAACAAGGCGATGACGCTGATGAGCAAATTCTGCCGGGAGAGCAGAAAGCCTACACAAGGAATATCGAATGTCGAATAAAGAATATCGAATGTTGATAAATCCGGAAGGGGTAAAACATGGAAAAGGCTCGACTATTAAAAGGTAACGTCTTTACAATTATGTTCATGGCTCTATTTACGCTTCTGACAGGCTGCCAAATGGTAAAAGCGGATAAATTGACGGCTGTGCCATTCACCGATGTTAGTATATCCGATGATTTTTGGGCTCCGCGGATTGAGACCAACCGCAAGGTTACAGTTCCTTACGCATTCAAAAAGTGCGAAGAGACCGGCCGAATCAGCAACTTCGCCAAGGCAGGCGGCCTGATGGAAGGAAAGTTCGAAGGCATCTACTTTAATGATTCGGACCTCTACAAGGTAATAGAAGGAGCTGCCTATTGCCTCAAGAACCATCCCGACCCGGAGCTTGAAAAATACGTCGACAGTGTGATTGATAAAATCGCAGCCGCTCAATGGGAGGACGGTTATATTTATACCTTTTATTCGGTGCCGCGGCGACAACCGGAAAAGCGGTGGACTAACATTCGGGACAGGCATGAACTTTACTGTGCAGGGCATTTTTTCGAGGGCGCGGCTGCTTACTACCAGGCCACCGGAAAAAGAAAGATTCTGGATGTGGCCATCAGGCTTGCCGATAAGATTGATTCGGTTTTTGGCCCCAACAAAAAGCGAGATGTGCCCGGTCACGAGGAAATAGAGATAGGCTTGGTGAAGTTATATCGCGTAACCGGCAACGACAAGTACCTGAAGCTGGCGAGGTTCTTTCTCGATGAGCGAGGCCAAGCCGACGGGCACAAGCTCTATGGCGAGTACAGTCAGGACCACAAGCCGGTCGTTGAGCAAAGCCAGCCGGTCGGCCACGCTGTCCGAGCAGGGTATCTGTATTCCGGCATGGCAGATGTTGCGGCGCTGACCGGCGATACCGGTTACGTAAATGCGCTCGACCGGATATGGGAAAACGTCGTCTCGAAAAAGCTGTATCTGACCGGCGGCATCGGCGCCCGACACGGCGGTGAATCCTTCGGCAATGATTACGAGCTGCCCAACAAAACGGCCTATTGCGAGACCTGTGCCGCTATCGCCAATGCCATGTGGAACCACCGCCTGTTCCTGCTGCACGGTGACGCAAAGTATATCGACGTTCTCGAACGGATAATCTACAACGGATTCCTTTCGGGCATTTCCCTGGAAGGTGATAAATTCTTCTATCCGAATCCGTTAGCCAGTGATGGCAAACATCAGCGAAGCCCATGGTTCGGCTGTGCGTGCTGTCCTACGAACATCGTTCGTTTTATACCATCGCTTCCCGGATACGCTTACGCAAACAAGGATGATATCGTATATGTGAACCTTTTCATGGGTGGAAGCGCTAAAATCAAGGTAAATAGAAACACAGTGCAGCTAAAGCAGGAGACTCGCTATCCGTGGGATGGCCGTGTGAAGATTACCGTTGAGCCCAAACGCTCAGCTAAATTCGCGATATATGTTCGCATTCCCGGCTGGGCGCATGACCGACCTGTTCCGAGTGACCTGTACCGGTATATAAACAGAAGCGAAGAGAAGGTGACACTCAAGGTCAACGATAAGCCGGTTGCCCTGGATATGGATAAGGGTTTTGCCCGCATCCGCCGGAAGTGGAAAAAAGGTGACGTAGTTGAGCTGTACCTGCCCATGCCGATACGGCGCGTACTGAGCCACGAAAATGTCAAGGACAATGCAGGCAAGGCGGCGCTGCAGCGCGGTCCAATCGTGTACTGTGCCGAATGGCTGGACAACGGCGGCCACGTGCTTAACCTCGTCCTGCCGGATGATGCACCGCTTAAGTCTGAGCATCGCGAGGACCTGCTGGCCGGTGTTACCGTAATTCGTGGCAAAGCCCGTGGTTCGTATTCCAGCAAAGATGAAAAATATACGGTAACGAAAGAGCAAGACTTTGTTGCGATTCCTTACTACGCCTGGGCGCACCGCGGCAAAGGCGAGATGGCGGTGTGGCTGACCAGATTTGCCAAAGGAGAAGGAAATTGACGAAAAGATGGTCCGTTTTAGTGATAGCCGGTGTCCTGCTGGGTGTTATGCCGTCCTTTGCAGCTGGAGAAACGAAGGTCCCGACTCTCATTAAGTCCGGCACTTTCTTTGTTGCTCCGAACGGTAAGAATTCCTGGTCGGGCCGGATACCACAGCCCAATGTGGACCGGACGGATGGCCCGTTCGCCACGCTCGAAGCTGCATGCAACACAGCACGACAGATAGGCACAAAACAACCACGAAAGGTCACTATTCAAACCGGGCAGTATTTCTTTAACAAGCCGCTGGTGCTGACAGACAAAGACGCTGGGCTGACCATAGAAGCGGCGCCCGGGGCCAATGTGTGTTTCTATGGCGGGCAGAAAGTGGCCGGCTGGAAAAAAGATGGCGGGAAACTCTACTCAGCTGCTCTGCCCGGCGTCAAGCAGAGAAAGTGGGACTTCCGAGCCCTCGTTGTAAATGGGCGCTTTTGCCGGCGTGCCCGGCTGCCTGAGAAAGGCTTCTTCACACACCTTAGTAGTTTCAATGTGTCCTGGATGACCAGCACGGGCGGTGGATGGAAGCGCAAGCCGACGAACAAGGAACTGACCAGACTGAAATACCGCCCTGAGGACATCAGCCCATGGCTGGACATCAACAACGCCGAACTCACCGTTTATCACATGTGGGACGAGTCACTGGTCGGCGTGTCCGCTATGGACACGAAATCCCATACCCTGACCTTCGCCAATCCTGCTGGGCACCCCCCGGGTGCTTTCGGCGTCAAAAAGTACGTTGTCTGGAATGTTCGCGAAGGCATGACCGAGCCGGGGCAGTGGTATCTCGACCGTACGGCTGGTAAGTTGGTCTACTGGCCACTTTCCGGAGAGGATATGAGCAAAGCAAAGGTTTTTGCTCCGACCATCGAATCCATCATTCAGATTAAGGGCACCAAGAATAAACCGGCCAGGAACATAACCATTCGCGGCATTAGGCTCTCGGTAACGACAACCCCACTCAAGGCAGGAGGCTTCGGCGCGGGAAGGTTCGATGGGGCGGTCTCTATTGCTTCCGGCCAGAACTGCCGTTTTCTCGACCTCGAAATCGTCAACGTTGGTGGGCAAGGTATCAAAGTCTCGGGCAGCGACTTGCGTATCGAAGGATGTCACGTCCATCACACCGGCGCCTGCGGCATCAGGTTCAGCGGGATAGGTAGCGTCGTTACCAACAACCACATCCACGACGTTGGCCTTACTTATCCCAGCGCAATCGCCCTTCAGGGAGGCGGCAGGGACGCCGAGGTCAGCCACAACGAAATCCACGACACGCCCTACACAGCTATCAACTGCGGCGGAGAGAGAAACAGAATCGAAAACAATCTGATTTATCGTGCAATGTTGGAATTACATGACGGCGGAGGAATCTATTGTTTCGCAGGTAAGAATCTGGTGCTGCGGGGTAATTTTATCCGGGACATCCCCGATACCGGCGGCTATGGCTCGTCAGCTTACTACCTCGACGAGCGGTCCGAGAACTGCCTGGTCGAGGGCAATCTGTCAATTAGAGTTGCTCGGCCAACGCACAACCATATGGCTAAAAATAACACTATCCGCAATAACGTTTTTATCTGCGATGAGGATGCAAGATTTACATTTCCGAGGTCTTCGGATTTTATTTTTGAGAAAAACATCGTCTATGCTAAGGGTAAGATTGTGTTTGACAACACCAATGCTCTCACTACTTTCAAGGACAATGTCCTGTATAGCACCGAAGGCAAGGTGCAAGGCAACAAGATGAGCAGATACAGCAGGACAGGTTCCTATCAATTGCAGCCGGATAACAACTCGTTCGCAGATCCACTTCTTGTCGAGTTTGAGACAGGCAAGGTGAGTTTCGCTGTTCAATCACCTGCGGTCAAGCTCGGCATAGAACCGATTGATGTAAGCGACGCCGGTCCGCGTCCTTAGAGTGAGGCTTGAAAATCGAGCTGGAGGAAGATAAATTTTGTTCTTGACCCTTTAGATAGCCTTTGTTAGAAAGAGTTGGTTTGTCGAGTCAAATGTAATTTAATAGAAGGGAGTTGTTTTATGGCAGAAGTGAACGAAACCCCGAAGCCGGCAGAGAAATCAGCCAGCGAAGCCGGTGCCGAACAGCCCGAAGGTGTTCAAGAGGCCCAGGCAGCTGAAGAAATCAGTAAAGATGCCCGCACGTGGGCGATGTTCTGCCATCTGGTGGGCCTTGCAGGAATCGTAATACCTGTCGTTGGCAACATTGTCGGTCCACTGGTTATCTGGCAGATAAAGAAGGATGAGTACCCTTTTGTTGATGAGCAGGGCAAAGAGGCGGTGAACTTCCAAATCTCTATGTCGATTTATGGGGCCATTTCCGCGATATTGATTTTTGCATGCGTTGGCGCCTTCCTGCTCCCGGCTGTTTACATTGTTGACGTGATCTTTTTGCTGATTGCGACGGTCAAGGCCAACAATGGTCAACACTATCGCTATCCACTGTGTATCAGGTTCATCAAGTAAAAGTTTCGACGGCGGCAACAGGATTTAAGCATCAAGGACGTGTATGCGATTTGTTATCAAGCTGTTGATTAGTGTGGGCGTTATTGCTATTTGCACACAGATAGGGCGCAAGCTGCCGACACTGGCCGGGCTGATAGCGGTAATGCCCCTGACCGGCCTTATTGTGCTTGTCTGGCTATATCTGGACAACCCAGGCAATTTCAACTTGATAACCGATTACAGCAAGGGAGCTTTGTGGGGGATTTTGCCGAGCATTTTATTTTTCCTTGCGGCTTTTATATGCTTTCGCAAGCACCTGCCCCTTTGGATTGTGCTTTGTGCAAGCTTTGCGGTCTGGCTTATCGCAGCATTTATTCATCAGTGGTTACTCAATAAGTAGCACGGTGAACTGGACAGTGAGTATTTATAACAAGCAGGTTAAGGAGTCCTTTTATGGAACCTAAGCCGAACCGCAGGGATTTTATCAAAGCTATGGGCTTAGGGGCAGTGGCGCTGGGAATGCCCGGATGCGAGAGCGGCACGCAGCACCTGTCCGAAAAAACGCCCGCTCAAAAGTGGCCCAACATCATCTTCATCATGGCCGACGACCTCGGCTATGGTGATTTCAGCTGCTACAATAAGAATTCAAAGATTTCTACACCGAATGTAGACCGGTTCGCAAAGGAAAGTGTTAGTTTCACAGATGCCCATTCGCCTTCCGCAGTGTGCAGTCCAACTCGTTATGGCGTACTGACAGGTCGATATTCCTGGCGAACCCGTCTCAAACGCAACGTTTTGAGTGGATACTCCCAGCCATTAATTTCACGGGAGCAGATCACTGTTGCCGAGCTGCTTAAAAGGCATGGCTATCGTACCGCCTGCATTGGCAAGTGGCACCTTGGAATTGGCTGGCAATCAAAGGATGGCGGAGCGATAAACAGTCCCAGAGATGCCCAGCGAGTCGATTTCAACAAACCTGTTACCGATGGGCCGAATGAGCATGGTTTTGATTACTCATTTATTACCGCCGCCTGTTCAACGGTAGACTCACCGTATGTGTTTATTGAAAACGGCAAATGCACCGCTGAACCTACAGAAACCATGGCCCGGAAAGGCCCGGTAGTAACGACTGGTAGTCGCCCAGGCCAAATGGTGCCTGGCTGGTCCAACGAAAATGTTGACCCGACTTACGTTGAGAAGACCAACGAATTTCTCAAGCGACATAAGGAAACCAATGAAAACGACCCGTTTTTCATTTACTTACCGCTTTCGGCACCGCATGCGCCCTGGCTGCCGCCGGACTTTGTTAAAGGGCAGAGTAAGACAGGAGCACGAGGTGACATGGTCCTTCTGGTGGATTGGTGCGTGGGGCAACTGCTCGATACTCTGGACCGATTGAAGCTTGCAGACAATACTCTGGTTATTGTTACAAGTGATAATGGGCCTCGTATCGGCAAAAAAGGACACAAGTCTGCTGGTGATTGGCGCGGTTACAAATCACACATCTGGGAGGGTGGTCATCGGATACCGTTTATCGCACGTTGGCCGGGTAAGATCAAACCTAATACCACCAGCGATGAGATGATTTGTCTAACGGATTTGATAGCAACTTGTGCGGCCATCGTTGGGACTCGGCTCCCCGAGAACGCGGGCCAGGACAGTTACAATATCTTGCCGGCGCTGCTTGGGGAAAAATCCGACAAGCCAATTCGCGAAGCAATCGTGAACCATTCCTGTTTCGGGGTGTTCAGTATTAGACAAGGCCATTGGAAGCTAATCCTTGGAACAAAAAGCTCTGGCGGATGGGTCGAGCCCGGAGGCAGCGGACCCAAAGAGGGCAGCCCCGGACAGTTGTATAATCTGGCCGATGACCCTTATGAAGAAAATGACTTGTGGGACAAATATCCTGAAAAGGTAGAGCATTTGACAAACCTGTTGGAAAAGTATAAAAAGCAGGGCCACAGCAGACGACTTTGAAAGCCATTCAGGAAAACCGGAAGGATTTGCACTTAACTGGAGAAACAGGATATGAGCACACGTAATTATACACGTCGTGATTTTTTGAAAGCTGTAGGCTTAGGGGCGGCAGCGCTGACGATGCCGGGCTGTGTCAGTGTCACCGGGCAAGTTTCCGGCAGGGCATCTGTCGACAAGCCGAATTTTGTTATCATATTCTGCGATGATGCAGGCTACGCCGATGTTGGCTGTTTCGGTGCGAAGGGATTTGAAACGCCCAACCTGGACCGTATGGCTGCCGAGGGCGTGCGCTTCACCGATTTTTATGCTGCTGCGGCATCGTGCACTCCCTCCCGCGCGGCTCTGATGACCGGCTGCTATCCGCAGCGGGTGGGCCTGCCGCATGTGCTCGGCCCAAAAGCGAAAATCGGTATCAACAGTGAGGAACAGACAATCGCTGAACTGCTCAAGTCACGCGGGTACGCGACGGCGTGCTATGGTAAATGGCACTTAGGGCATCATCCGGAATTCCTGCCCACACGCCATGGCTTTGACAACTATTTCGGGCTGCCTTACTCGAACGATATGTGGCCGCGCCACCCCGAGCGACCGGGAGGATACCCCGATCTACCGCTGGTTGAGGGTGAAAAAACCATCGAATATAACCCGGACCAGACGAAATTGACTACGTGGTACACCGAGCGGGCTGTTCGGTTCATCGAGGCCAATTCGGATCGGCCGTTTTTCCTTTATCTGCCACACTCGATGCCACACGTGCCGCTGCACGTCTCGGACAAGTTTAAGGGCAAATCGAAGCAGGGACTGTACGGCGATGTGATAATGGAAATCGATTGGTCCGTTGGGCAGATTCTTTCAACGCTCAAGCGGCTGGACATTAATAAACAAACGTTAGTGATATTCTCATCTGATAATGGGCCGTGGCTGAGCTACGGTGACCATGCCGGCTCAGCTAAGCCGCTTCGTGAGGGCAAGGGAACCACGTTTGATGGCGGCCAGCGGGAACCGACCATTATGCGCTGGCCAGGCAAAATCCCCGCTGGTTTGGTCTGTAAAGAAACAGCCTCGGCAATGGATATTCTGCCGACACTAACAAAATTGGCCGGAGCTAAGTTGCCAACACACCGCATTGACGGCAAGGACATCTGGCCGCTGATGTCGAGTGAGCGAGGGGCCAAGAGTCCACACGAAGCGTTGTTCTACTACCGCGGCTGGGCGCTCGAGGCTGTGCGCAGTGGCAAGTGGAAACTTCACCTGCCCCACGGCTACCGTACATTAGCCGGACGAACCGGCGGCACAGGCGGTAAACCAGTCAGGTACGAACAGGCCAAAATCGGCATAGCGCTATTTAATCTCGAAAACGATATTGGTGAGCAACATGACGTTTCCGCGGAGCATCCGGATGTGGTCGAGCGGCTTTTAAGCCTCGCTGATAGGACGCGTGAAGACCTCGGAGACTCAACGAAGAAAATGACAGGAAAAGGCAGAAGACCACCCGGCCGTATATAGACCATGGAAACCCTGGGTAAAACCCAGTGCTAAATAGATTGCTTCCCTTGCAATGATAAGGGGTAACCCTGCTCTTGCAAAAATCCTCTCCTGCCGGTATTATAGCGTAAATGGCGGCAAAAAAGGACAAGAACAAGCACAAGGATGCTCCGAGTGTAGTTAATAAAAAGGCCTATCGAAATTTTGAGCTTATCGAGAAGTTCGAAGCCGGTCTTGAACTGTTGGGCACCGAGGTCAAATCGCTGCGGGCCGGCCAGGCTGACCTTGACGGTTCATACGCGAGGATCTTAGACGAGCAGTGCTGGCTCGTTGGTGCTACTATAGCCCAGTATCAACGGGCCAGTGGGGTCAACCATGAGCCGACCAGAAAAAGGAAATTGCTGCTGCACAAGGCCGAAATCCACAAGATAAGAGTAAAGCTTGAGCAGCGGGGCTTTACCCTTGTGCCCCTGCGGATATACTTCAGTGACAGGGGCTTTGCAAAAATAGAACTGGCTCTGGCCAGAGGCAAAAGACAATATGACAAGCGAAAGGCAATTGCCGAGCGCGACCAAAGGCGAGACATCGATAGAAGTATGAAAAAGTATCGCAGAGATTTAAAAAGGAAAAAGTAAAAAGAAAGAATCCGCCACAAAGGACACAGAGAAAAAAAACAAAAATTAAAAAGCAAAATGACAAACCAAAATTCAAAAAGAGAGATTGCTTCGGTCGCTTTGCTCCCTCGCCCCCTAAGTGAGCCGTTGGTCTTACGGGGCTCGCAATGACTTTTCGCATTTTTCAATGTAATTTTTATGTTTGCATTTTGATATTTGAATTTCTCGGCAGCCTCTGTGCTAAAAAATAAATATAGCTAAACCTTCGTGTCTTGGTGGCAAAGAAACAGAAAACCATACAGGAGTTTTTAGAATGGCTGAAGAAAAAAAAGAAGAGGAAAAGATTATAATTGACGAAGATTGGAAAAAGGAAGCTCAAAGAGAGAAGGAAATATTAGCGGCACAGGAAGAAGCCGAGAAAAAGAAGGCTGAAGAAAAACCTCCTCGTGGGCCCTTGCCGGAAGGCAATTTCGCTGCGTTGATAAGCATGCTTACTACGCAGGCATTCTTTGCTCTGGGTGCGCTACAAGTAAAAGGACAGGAAGGAAAAGAGCCGGATTTGGAATTGGCAAAATACAACATCGATATGCTCGAGACGATCGAGGAGAAAACCAGGGGCAACTTGACTGAGGATGAACAGAAAGTCCTCGAAAATACACTTGGCCAGGTTCGTATGGCCTACGTTCAGGTCACAGAGCAAGTCCCACCCAAAACTCAATGAGTAAAAATATGACGTAAATATGATACAAAAAGAGAAATCTCTAATGGGGTAAGCCATATTGGCGAATATATTAGATAAAATCATTGCCGACAAAAGGGCGGAAGTCAGCTATCGGCAGTCGCAGAGCAGTCTTGAGCAGCTCAAAGAAGAGGTTCGCTCCATGCGCAAGTGCCGCAACTTCTACAAGGCCGTCACCAGGCCCAACAGCCGCGGCATAAACGTTATCGCAGAGGTCAAAAGGGCCTCGCCGTCGGCTGGTGTTATTCGCGAGGATTTCGACCCCGTGGCAATTGCGCAAACCTACAAAAAATGTGGTGCTGACGCAATTAGTGTTCTCACCGATGAAAAATATTTTCAAGGCCGGCTCGAATACATAAGGCAGATAAGGGAGGCGGTAGACTTACCTGTTTTGCGAAAGGATTTTATTATCGACCTCTGGCAGGTCTACGAATCCCGCGCCGCCGGTGCCGATGCGATACTCTTAATAGCGGAAGCGCTAAAGCCCGGCGAACTAATGGATTTGATGATAGCTGCAGCCGAGCTGACGTTAACGGTCCTTCTGGAAGTCCACCAGGCCGATACGCTGCTGGCCGTTCGCAGCATGATAGGCTTTCCTAAGAAAGGGTACAGCGTTCTCGGAATCAATAATCGGGACCTGGCCACAATGGATGTGGATTTGGGAACGAGCTGCCGATTGGCCGGACTCCTCGATAATAAAAACGAGCTGGTTGCCGAAAGCGGGATAAAAACACGAGCCGATGTCGAAAAGCTAAAGTCCGTCGGAGTAAGGGCCGTTCTGATTGGGCAGGTGCTGTGTGAAAGCACTGATATAGAAGAAAAATTTACCGAGCTGTTCGGCTGATAACTATCTGATATGCATTATTTGATTTTAGCGACGATTGGTATTTTGATGGGCTTTTTCGGCGGCCTGCTTGGCATCGGCGGCTCGGTGGTTATGATTCCCGCCCTTGTATTTGCGTTCGGAGAAAACCAGCATCTCTATCAGGCCTCAGCGATGATTTGCAATTTCTTTGTTGGAGCGGTATCGGTAACCGTTCATAGAAGGGCCGATGTCCTGGTGACGGATGTTATTAAATGGCTGATTCCTGCCGCCGCTTTGGGGATTATAGTCGGAGTTGCAATCAGTAACAGCTCTGCCTTTGCCGGCGGCAACAGTTACCTTTTGGGCCGTCTCTTTGGGTTCTTTATGGTTTATGTGGTTGTTTACAATTGTTTGATATTTGGCAGGCCTCGTGGTGGAACGGACGGCTTTGATATCTCCAGAACCCGCCGCTCGGTGCCTTTGACTATCCTTTGCGGGCTGCTAAGCGGAATAGCAGCGGGTCTGTTGGGGCTTGGCGGCGGTACTGTTTGCGTTCCCGCTCAGCAGTTTTTTTTGAAAATGCCGTTGAAAAGGGCTATCAGCAATTCGGCTGCGACCATCGCTTCAATCGCCCTTATAGGAGCGTTTTACAAGAACATAACCCTCTCGCAACATAATATCGCCATAGCAGAATCCCTAAAGATAGCAATGGTCGTTGTCCCCGGTGCGGTTGTGGGTGCCTTTTTGGGCAGCCGGGGTATGCATAAACTGCCCGGCAACATAGTCAGGGCCGTCTTTATCCTGTTGGCTGCTCTTGCCTGTTATAAGCTGCTTACCGTAGCACCGGCCGGTTAGCCGTTAGCGATAAGCCCGAAGGCGGCTATTAGCGTAAAAGACGTTGTCCGTGGCGAGGTCGCGATTCCCCCTACCTGCTCTTCTGCGCTTTCTGGATTTTAGCCCACGGGTCCCGCAGCGTTACCGTCCGATTGAATACGAGCTTCCCGACAGAGCTGTCGGGGTCAACGCAGAAATAACCCAGTCGCTCGAACTGGTATCGACTTAGTGGCGTGGCGTTTGCCAG
>JAUXAB010000074.1 GCA_030615025.1 Phycisphaerae bacterium
ATGCCTGCGTTGTCAGCCAAAAACGTTCTCAACGTGGAGAAAACCACTTCTGGCGAGCATTTTTGGCCTGCCGCCTTGGCCTTCCCGATATATCGGGACTCGGCCTCATCCCGATTAAATCGGGATTCGGATAAGCTCTTATGCACGATGTCGTTATGGGCCTTGATACGTTGGAAGATGAGGGCAGCTTAAACTAAACCCTGCCATCCACTCATTATTGCTTCATACTGACAACTTGTTCGGCCCGCATCGACCTTACTGAGCCGCCTTTAAGTCTGACGACAAGGCGTTCTTGCGACTCGTCAATGATGCTGGCCTTTATCTTGCTGCCGTCTTTCAGTTTGAACTGTGTCAATTCCTGCTGCTGCTGTTCGGCGGGGGTGTCGGCAAACTCCCGGGCCAACAGGTTTGTTACGCCCTCAACCACTTCGATTAAACAGTCGCGTAATGCGATTCCGTCTTTTTTCCATTGCTCGACCGCTTCTTCGCCGTGGCCGAAGGCCTTGTGTTCTCCTCCAGCCTGGCCTTCGAAGCTCAGCTTGTTTTTCCATACCACCTTGTTGTCGTCGACTCTAATCAGCTCGCCCTCAATTTGGGTAACAGTTTGTGCTTCGCTTTTGAAAAGGCCGCAGGAAATTTTTAGCCGGAGAACATATTTATGCCCACCATTTTTTGCCGATGGTCCGAAAATATTAAAATTTCGGATATTCGACCAGACAGGTATTCCAGCGTTTTCGTGTTCTATGCTTATCTGCTCGACCCACAGGCCATTTCCTTCGATTGCTTCTTTGAGATTCGTTTCGAATCGTTCGCAGAAATAGTCCACCTCCAGGGCGGGCTTTAACTTTTTCCGATATATGTCATTATTTCTCTCGTTGACCACATATGCCACACTGTAAGTGATAGGGCCTGGGCCGCCTGCCCAGAAGATAATATCACCCGCCTCGGAAACCTTAATGATCGGCTCTTTAACGACGTTGCACCGGACGATTACGCCGGCACCTGGTTTAACCTGTTCGCGGTCTAACAATCGAGCCTGGTAGGTACATCCACACAGACCCGATAACAAAGCAACCCAGGCCAGAAGCCGTATATTATACCTATGGTAATCTGTTCTACGCATAACTTAATCTACTCGGAGTAACTACTTTGACAACCCACATTTGGGACAAAAATATATACCCAAAGAGTATACCGCAATAATCTTATCGAGCCGATGCGGCATCAGCTTAAGAAAGAAGTGATGAAACACCAGAACTTAAAACCCAGAATTAAGAATTCAGGCGTCAGGATTCCGCAGAGACCAGAGCAAAAGCGGTTACAGTTTTGAATTATGACGTAGGGGCTGCTTATGAGCAATTTTGCACTTGACGGGCAGGGATGAACATTTTATTGTACTCACCGTTGTCGTATTTTTTATCCTAAGCGCAAAGCAGATTGGCAAGCGACAAGATATGAAGAGAAAACCTTAGCCGAAGTGGCGGAACCGGCAGACGCGCGGGACTCAAAATCCCGTCCTGGCAACAGGGTGTGGGTTCGACTCCCACCTTCGGCATTTCTAATAGGGGACACTAAAAATTAACCGCAGAGGGCGCGGAGAAAAATAAGTAAAAAATAGCCACAGAGACCACAGAGATAAAAAGTAGATTCCTGCTCCCCGCTTCCGCGGGGACGAGTTTACCAGTTCGACGGAGCGGTTCGACTGAGCGGTTTGGCTGAGCTCACCGTCGAAGCCCCACCGAAGTCCCTGCAAAAGCAGTGGCAGGAATGACCAAAAGCCATAAAAAACAAGAGGAAAGCGAGTATGGCAAAGCATATCGGAATAGTAGCATGCAGTGCAGAAGGGGCGGCTCTTTGCTATCGAACTATTTGTACAGAGGCGGCACCTGCGATGGGCAAACACAGCCATCCAGAGATAACTATGCACACTTATCCGCTTTCTGAATACTTGGTGCATATTCAGGCTGGGGAGTGGGAGAAAGTCGGTGAGCTAATGATTCGCTCGGCTCGGATAGTTGCAGAGGCGGGGGCCGATTTTGTAATCTGTCCCGACAACACAATCCATCAGGCCTTCGAGCTCGCGGTAAGCCAATCACCAATTCCCTGGCTGCATATTGCAGAAGTGGTTGCAGAAGAAGCCAAGCAAAAGGGATTTACGCGCCTTGGCATCTTAGGAACGAAATATCTTATGACAGGGCCGGTGTACCCAAACGTCCTTAAGAAGTTCGGCATAAGCTACCAGATACCTCCAAAGCAGCAACGAGAGCAGATTGATAACATAATATTCGGCGAACTCGTCAACGGCGTATTTAGTGAAAAATCGAGACTTTATTTCAATGAAGTTATGCAAGACTTTAAGCAGACCGGATGTGACGGTGCTATCCTTGGATGTACGGAAATTCCTTTGATAGTGGAGCCGAACGACTGCCCCCTGCCAACGCTGGACTCGACGCGGCTACTTGCAGGGGCAGCCTTAAGAAAGGCCCTTGCGAAAGACTAACCCTGATATTTCACGGGATTTTTGCGGTTTTGGGTAGTGTTAACCACGGATTACATAGATTAACGCGGATTTTGCTTAGCCACGAAAAAACACAAAAGTTTAACCGCAGAGAACGCTGAGAGGGTAGAGTAAGTCAAGTTGTACAAGTGTAAAACCTGCCAACTATTTTGCTACGAAAGGTGATAGCTCGCGGAGGCGGTTTATGATGGGTGGCATTTTTTCGATAGTGTAATCGACTTCTTCTTCAGTGTTGTATCGGCTTAAACTAAATCGGATTGAGCCGTGGGCGGCGGTGAAGGGTACGCCCATCGCGCGCAATACGTGAGACGGCTCCAGCGAGCCGGATGCGCAGGCGGAGCCGCTGCTGGCACAGATGCCGAATTTGTCGAGCATAAGCAAAATAGCTTCACCCTCGATGTACTCGAAGCTGATATTACTTGTATTGGGCAGGCGATTATCTTTGTCGCCGTTGAGGCGAGAATCGGGGCACTTTTCTAATATTGCATTTTCAAGTTTGTCACGCAGGTATTTGACTCTGCTGTTTTCCTCTTCAAGGTTTTCCGCTGCCAATTCACAGGCTTTTCCGAGGCCGACGATTCCGGGGACATTTTCTGTTCCGGCCCTGCGTCCTGCTTCCTGATGGCCGCCTAACATAAACGGTGATATGCGTGTTCCCTTCCTGACATACAGCACACCTACGCCTTTCGGCCCGTGCAACTTATGGCCTGAGAGACTGAGCAAATCGATATTGCTTTTGGAGAGGTTCAGCGGAATTTTGCCGACGGCCTGTACAGCGTCGGTGTGGAATATGACCCCCCTGCCGGTAACCAGCTCGGCGATTTTGTCGATGGGGAATACGACTCCGGTCTCATTGTTTGCGTACATTATCGTAACCAGAGCGGTATCATCGTCGAGCAGCTCTTCCAATTGGCGCCAATCAAGCCGACCCTGTTTGTCCACTGTTAGCTCTACAACTGTGTAGCCGTGATTTTCCAAATCGCGGCAGACCGTCAACACAGCAGGATGCTCAACCCTGGTAGTTATGACTTTACGTTTGTCCGGCACGGCAGCTAACGTTCCTTTGATAGCGGCGTTGTCACTTTCAGTGCCGCCGCTTGTAAAAACAATCTCGGTGGGGTCAGAAGCCAGTAAGCCGGCCACCTGCTCGCGGGCGCGGCGGATTTTGCGAGCTATCTGTCCGCCGAATGTGTGCATGCTCGAAGGATTGCCGTAAAGCTCGCAGAATAAGGGCTTCATTTCCTCCAGCACTTCCTCAGCGACTTTTGTTGTAGCATTATTATCAAAATATACGGTTTCCATTCTATTCGGTCCTGTTTTACTGCTTATGTCCAAACCTGCGGTAAAACCGCAGGCTAAATACCAAAAATCCGATTGCCAGTTTTTACCACCGTTTATTCCCTATGATTGTGGGGCTCTTTCGCGGAGTCTTTGTCCTCTTCGACAAAAAGCTGGTGGGAAACGAATTCTCTCAGCTTAGCCTCGACGAGGTCTTTCATAGTGTACTCAGCTAACATACATTGTGCACACATGCCCCGGAATGCCACGATAACTTTGTCCCCTTCAACGTCAATCAGCTCAATATTTCCCCCATGTGCGCGGAGTGCGGGGCGAATCTGCTCATTAATCGTCTGCTGGATTAACTGTATCTTTTGAATGTTTGTCATCTTGCCAGCTCGTCGAGGTGCGGCTGGCGGTATTTCCTTTATTTTATCACCCTGGATTTTTTCCATTATCTTTTCGATTTCACCCTTGCATCCGCCACAGCCGCCACCTGCCTTGCAGTAATTTGTTACTTCTTCAACGGTTGTCAGATTGTTTTCGCGTATTACCCTCTCGATTTCATTCTCTGTGACGCCAAAACAGTTACACACAACCCTGCCTTGGAGCTCGTGTTTCTTTTTGCCGCCGGTTCGGTAGTTTTCGATGGCGGCCTCAAGTGCCTCTCTGCCCATAACCGAGCAGTGCATTTTCTGCTCGGGCAGCCCGCCAAGATAATTTGCGATGTCCCTGTTGGTCACTTTGGCAGCTTCGTCTATTGTTTTTCCCTTTATCATCTCGGTCAGCACCGAGGAAGTTGCGATTGCACTTGCGCAGCCGAAGGTTTTGAACTTTGCATCCTTGATTCTGCCATTCTCATCGAGCTTGAACGTCAGCTTCAGAGCATCGCCGCAGGCCAGGGAGCCGACCTCTCCGACGCCGTCGGGATTTTCTATCTCGCCGACATTTCTCGGGTTGAAGAAATGCTCTTTAAGCTTGTCGGTATACTCCCACATAGCTCTTACCCCTGACTTACTTTCAATGCCTGTTCGACATCGGCTATTATATCATCAATGTGCTCTGTGCCAACAGAGATGCGAACATAATCAGCCGTTACACCTGCTGCAAGCTGCTCGGCTTCTGACAACTGCTGATGCGTCGTACTGGCGGGGTGGATTACCAGAGTTTTGCTGTCACCAATGTTGGCAAGATGACTTGCTAATTTAACACTGTTTATAAACTTAATGCCGGCCTCCCTGCCACCCTTGATCCCAAAACCAATGATGGCACCCTGACCTTTAGGCAAGTATTTTTTGGCGAGTGCATAATCAGGATGTGATTTTAGTCCCGGATAATTGACCCAGGTGACAGTGTCCTGCTTTTCGAGCCATTGTGCGAGTTTGAGGGCGTTTTCACTGTGCCTTTGCATACGCAGATGCAGGGTTTCGATTCCCTGTAAAAAGAGAAAAGCATTGAATGGTGACATACAGCCACCCATATCCCGCAGGAATTGCGTCCTTGCCTTTATGATGTATGCCAATTCACCAAAGGACTCGACATACTTGACGCCGTGATAGCTTGGGTCCGGCTCAGTCAGATCAGGGTAGCGGCCATTCGTCCAGTCGAACTTGCCCGAATCAACAATGGCTCCGCCGATGCAGGTGCCGTGTCCGCCGATGAACTTTGTGCAGCTATGAACCACAATGTCGATGCCATAATCGATGGGCCTGAATAGTATGGGCGTCGTAACGGTATTGTCGCAAATTACGGGCATACCATTTTCGTGTGCAAGACAAGCTATTTTTTCGTACTGCAGGATGTCGTTTTTGGGATTGCCGATGCTTTCTATATAAATTAGCCGGGTATTATCTCTGATGGCTCCGGCGAAGTTTTCGGGGTCCTCAGGGTCAACGAAAGTTACATCAATGCCCAGTTTTCGGAAAGTTTGACTAAACAGCGTAACTGTCCCACCATAAAGGGAATTCGAAGATACGATATGGCCTCCCGCACCGCAAATGTTAAAGATGCTGACATAGATTGCGGACTGTCCTGAACTAAAGGCCAAGCCGCCTACTCCACCTTCCATCGCAGCCAATCGCTTTTCCAATACGTCGTTTGTAGGATTCATCAAGCGCGTATAGATATTTCCAAACTCTTTGAGGGCAAACAGGTTCGCTGCGTGGTCGGTATCCTTAAATACGTAGCTGGTGGTTTGATAAATCGGGACCGCCCTGCTTAAAGTATCCGAATCAACCTGCTGACCCGCGTGTAATGCAAGTGTTTCCAAACGATATTCTGTTTTTTCTGCCATATTTAAAATCCTAATTACTTCTCCGGTAAAACTTCTACCATCATATCAATCGCTTTTTTGGCTTTTATTCTTACGTCCTGCGGCACGGTGACCTTGTATTGCAAATCCTGCAACGACCAGAGCACTTTTTCCAAAGTAATGCGTTTCATATTAGGACAAATTGCTCTCTCGGCTGCCGGAATAAATTCGGCCTTCGGATTTTGCTTCTTCAAAGCATGAATTATTCCTATCTCGGTAGCTATTATAAAATGTTTGGCTTCGCTTTTGGCGGCATAGCGGAGCATCTGGCCCGTACTAAACAGGTGGTCGGAAAGGGCCTTGACGGGCCCGGTGCATTCCGGATGGGCCATAACAATTGCATCAGGGTATTTTGCCTTTGCACTGTTAATGTCCTCTTCGGTTATCACGACATGTACGTGGCAATAGCCCGGCCAGAGGATGAGGTCTCTGGCGGTTCCTTCGATGACAAATTGGC
This sequence comes from Phycisphaerae bacterium, assembly GCA_030615025.1. GTDB lineage: Bacteria > Planctomycetota > Phycisphaerae > Sedimentisphaerales > Anaerobacaceae > CS2-K091. Next base: position 6,565 of record JAUXAB010000074.1, read on the forward strand.
CGAGATGCTGGTCGGGCACAAAGATAACGGGTCCATCCTGGGGTAAAGAGTTTACAATCTCAACGGCATTGGCACTTGTGCAGCAATAATCGCTCTCGGCCTTGACCTGGGCCGAACTGTTTACATAACAGACCACCAGTGCGTCCGGATGTTTTTGTTTCAGCTCACGTAACTGGTCTGCAGTTATCATATCAGCGAGGGGACAGCCGGCGAGTTTGTCGGGCAAAAGCACGGTCTTTTCCGGGGAAAGAATAGCAGCGGTTTCAGCCATAAACTGGACGCCGCAGAATACTATTACTTTTGCATCGGTCTCGGCTGCCTTTATGCTCAGGCCCAGAGAGTCACCGGTGAAGTCAGCGAGTTCCTGTATCTCGGCGGGCTGATAGTTGTGGGCAAGTATGACAGCATTATGGTCTTGTTTTAGCTGCTCGATTTTTTCTATGAGTTTATTGTTCATTGTAAGTTCTACCCCTCACTTACGTTCGGGGCTCTGTTGTTTGTTTTTGTTCGGGGCTCTGTTGTTTGATTTTTCTGTGTACGTTCAGGGCTCTGTTGTTTGATTTTTTCTGTGAGTGTTTTGTGTAAACGAGGTCCGGATGCGGGCTTGTAACGGTAACGCCGGCGGGCACCGACTCCTTTATCCAGACGTTGCCGCCGATTACGGCACCTTTTCCGATGACTACATCGCCTAATATCGTCGCTTCGGCATATATCGTTACGTTGTCCTCTATGGTGGGGTGCCTCTTTCCGCCCTTTATTATCCTTCCCCTTTCATCCTTTGGGAAACTGAGGGCGCCGAGGGTAGCGCCCTGATAGATTTTGACATTTTCGCCTATGACGGTAGTTTCGCCTATTACAACGCCGGTGCCGTGGTCGATAAAGAAGTTTTTGCCGATTTTAGCACCGGGATGTATGTCAATACCGGTTTTTGCGTGTGCACATTCGGTCATTATGCGCGGAATCAACGGCACCTGCTTCAGATACAATTCGTGGGCGATACGATAGGTTGCAATTGCTATGATGCAGGGATAGCTGATGACAATTTCCTCGTACGACTTTGCAGCGGGGTCGCCGTCAAAAGCCGCGCCGACGTCACCTTTGAGCCTCTCTCTGATTTTCGGCAGTTGAGTCAATAAATGCTGGGTGACATTCTCGGCCATTGTTCTGCAGTCACAGCCCCTGCATTTCTTTATTCTGCACTGATATTGAAAGGAGCGCTCCATCTGTTCCGAAAGCGCCGTCGCGATCTGCCAGAGAATATCGCCGACGATGAAAGTGATATTTGACTTTGTAATCGTTCTTCTGCCGGTATAGCCGGGAAAAAGCACTTCAAAGAGCAAATCAAGAATGGCCAGAATTTTGCTTCGCACAGGCAGATTAGAGGCATCGATAAAATTTATGCCGGAATCACCCTCGTAGGTGCGGGCAATTTCGCCAACGAGATTTTCTATTCTCTTGTTGGTCAACTTAATCCTTCGCATTGTCAGGCCCTCTCGAAAAGGCAAAAACCTCTGCGTTATTTCTCAAACATTTCGGTGGAGATATAGCGTTCTCCTGTATCGGGTAAAATCACAACTATTGTTTTGCCTTGATTTTCCTGTCGCTGTGAAAGCTGTATTGCGGCGTACATCGCGGCTCCTGCGCTTATTCCCGCCAATATACCCTCTCTGGCGGCTAACTGCCGGGCCGTTTCCATAGCGTCATGATTCGAGACCTGTATAGTTTCATCAATTATATCGGTATTCAAAACCTGCGGCACAAACCCAGCGCCGATGCCTTGTATCTTGTGGGGGCCTGGCTTGCCGCCGGAAAGTATCGGCGAATCCTTCGGCTCGACCGCTACCGCCTTTAAGTCTTTGTTACGCTGTTTTAACACTTCTGCGCATCCGGTCAATGTTCCACCTGTCCCGACGCCGGAAACAAAAATGTCAAGCTTACCATCAGTATCAGACCAAATTTCTTCAGCGGTGGTTTCTCTGTGAATTTGCGGATTTGCTGGGTTGTTAAACTGCTGCGGCATAAAGGCATCAGGTTTGTCGGCCACGAGCTGTTCGGCTTTTTCTACCGCTCCCGGCATGCCACGCTCAGCGGGCGTGAGCACAATCTCTGCTCCAAACAACAGCAGCAGCTTCCTTCTTTCAACGCTCATCGATTCGGGCATAGTCAGTACCAACTTGTATCCCTTTACGGCACAAATGAAGGCAAGTCCTATGCCGGTATTGCCGCTGGTCGGTTCAATTATAACCGTGTCTTTTTCTATCAGTCCGTTCTTTTCCGCCGCCTCTATCATTGACAATGCGATTCTGTCCTTGACACTTCCACAAGGATTGTAGGATTCAAGCTTGGCCAGAATGGCTGCCTTATTCGAGCCGAGCTTATTGATTCGCACCAACGGCGTATTTCCAACTGTAGCAATGATATTTTCGAATATAACAGTCATAATTTCTCACCTGTGTGTCTATATTTGATAGTTTAACATTTTTTTATCTTTGGCCCTATCAACCAAATCCTGCAGCGTTATGGATTGCAGGACATTTTTGATTGCATCCTGCACCTGTGCCCAGACCTGCCTCGCTATACAATCAGCAGCGCGTGCACAGTAATTTTTGTCTTCAACGCATTCGACAGTAGTAACATGCCCCTCTAAGCAATCGAAAACATCGCTAAGTTTAATCTGATCCGGAGCTTTGGCAAGCATATAGCCGCCTTTGGAGCCCCTGATACTTCTGACAAATCCCGTCGATCTGAGCATTGTCATTAATTGTTCGAGATATTTGACTGATATATCCTGATGCTGTGCAATGGTTTTGACTTGTAAAGGCCCCCTGCCCTCATTTTGAGCGAGCTCTAATATTGCCCTTATGCCGTATCTGGTCCGAGTGGAAAGCTTCATAGCGAATCTCCTATTTTTCCTACAATATTAGTAGTATTTTACTCAAAATTATTAACTTTGTTGCAAAAAAAATGAAAAAAACAGGAAAAAACAGGAAAAAACAGGAAAAAATAGCTGTAAATTCACCCCTATCTGCAAATTTGACAGGATTTATGCAATCCATGCGAAAAAAGTATGCCCGGGAACTGACCCAAGAATCAATTTACTTGACAGCTTACTCGACTACCAGTAAAATTGTGTGGTTTACATTTCAGCTATTTCAAAAAGGATGTTACGAATGGCCAAGGGGACGAAGAAAAAAGTGGCCTTTATTTCCTCTTTTCCGCCGAGAAAATGTGGAATTGCGACTTTCACGTCAGACCTTATCAAGAGTACGGGCACAGCAGCCAAAGGGCAATTCGAGCCGTTGGTAGTCGCAATGCGGTCGGATAGCGATCTAAAATACAATGACCCTGTAAAGTTTGAAATCCGCCAAGATGTGAAAAGTGATTATATCTGCGCGGCCGACTATATCAATTTCAGCCACCTTGACCTGGTTTCAGTGCAGCATGAATTTGGGCTGTTCGGCGGTGAAGCCGGCTCGTATCTGAGCCTGCTGCTCAACAGACTAAAGGCGCCGATAATAACAACGCTGCATACGGTCCTTGATGACCCGGATCCGGCTTACCATAAGTCATTAGCTGACGTCTGTAACGCCTCTTACAAAGTAATCACAATGAACGAGCGCGGCCTGACTATGCTGCGTGAGATTTACGGGATTTCAGGTAAAAAGGTGGAACTGATTGCGCACGGGATACCGGATTTACCCTTCGTCGACAGCAACTACTATAAGCACAAGTTCGGCATGGAAAGTCGAAGAACTATTTTGACGTTCGGGCTACTTAACAAGAACAAAGGTATAGAAGTGATGCTTAAGGCAATGCCGACTATAATGGAGGCTGAGCCATTGGTTCTGTACATAGTGTTAGGCATGACGCATCCATCGGTATTAAAACAGGATGGCGAATCATATAGATTCAGCTTGCAGCGAATGGTAAAAGAATTAGGCCTGCAGGAACACGTGATCTTTCACAACAGGTTCGTAAATGACGAAGAGCTTCATAACTTCCTATGCGCAGCCGACATTTATGTAACGCCATACCTAAATAGAGAACAATTGACGAGCGGCACGTTATCGTTTGCGGTCGGGACAGGGAAAGCGGTTGTCTCGACGCCTTATTGGGCGGCCATGGAGCTGTTAGCTGACGGCCGAGGCAAACTGGTAGACTTCGGTGACTCGACACAAATAGCTGAGGCAATAATAAAAATACTTAAGAAGGACTCGCTGTTTTATTCATTGCGAAGACGAGCTTACGAATACGGCAGGTCGAGGACCTGGCCGAAAATCGGGCAGGCCTACTGGAAATTATTCAGCGCAAAACGCCTGCCAGTCCGCATTTCCGCCAAAACCACACTGTCAGCAGCGGAAACTATATCAAGTATTGAAGTGCCTGAGCCATCGTTAGAGCACCTGAAGAAACTAACGGACGACACAGGCCTGTTTCAACACGCCAAATTTACCGTTCCAAATCGCGAATATGGCTACACCACAGACGATAATGCAAGGGCGGTAATCGCAATGACTAAGTACTACGCCCAATATCCTGAGTCGGAAGCCCTTGAGCTTTTCGATACATATCTGTCGTTTATCCTGCATTTACAAAATAGCGACGGCACTGTGATAAACTTTATGAATTTTGACCGAACGTGGCAAAAAGACGAACCCCTCAACGATGCTTTAGGCAGAGTGCTGTGGGCGTTCGGAACGGTTATGGCAAAACCACCGACTCCATCGTATTTATCAGTTATCAAAGACTGCTTCGATAGGTCGGTAAAACACGTGGAGAAGCAGTACCCACGAGGAATGGCGTATTCGATACTCGGTATGTCCGATTATCTCAAGCAGTTCCCCGGAGCCAGTGACATCAAGCGGCAATTGGAAATAGCGGCAGACGAACTGATGGTTCAGTACGAAGAAAACAGTTTCCCTGACTGGCAGTGGTTCGAGGACGCTCTGACTTATGACAACGCCGTTCTGCCGCACGCGTTGTTTGTTGCCAGCCTGACTTTGGGGAACAAAAAATACCTCGAAGTTGCAGAAAAAACGTGCGAATTCCTGCTTGCAAATACCTTCGATGGCAGGCACTTTAGCTTTATCGGCTGCAAAGGATGGTACGAACGCGGCCGGCCAAAGGCCACATTTGACCAGCAGCCAATAGAAGCGGCAAGTACGGTTATGATGCTAAGGGCTGCTTATGACGCTACAAAAAACGACAGATTCCTGACACTTCAAAGGAAAGCTTTTGACTGGTTCCTCGGCGCAAACGATTTGTATATTCCAGTTTACAACTTTAGAACCAAAGGTTGTTACGACGGGCTTATACAAGACGGTGTTAACACCAATCAGGGTGCAGAGAGCACGCTGAGCTTTCTGTTGAGCTTGTTGGCCGTGGTCGAAAGTTACGCCTTAATCGACAAGATTGAGAGCGGTAAAATCGTTCCCTCGCGGCAGGCCTTGCCAATCCCGACAAGTCGGGAAACAATCCAAAAACCGGCACCTATAAAAAGTATATCTGTTAAGGGTAAATCCAAAAAAAGCCAGGTAGAAGAACCGGCGTAATATTCCGGCGGGGAAGGTAGCAATATTCTGGCTGGTTTGAGTGGGAGAAGGTATTATGGAGGTAAGGGCAAAACTGCTCATTTCTGTTTTCTTTGTTGTGTGTGGTGTCTGCACCTGCTGGGGGAGTCCAATTATCGTTGATCCAAACGGTTCGGGCGATTTTACTACTATCCAAGCTGCGATTGATGATCAAAATACCACTGCCGGCGACGTTGTCATTGTTAACCCGGGAACTTATGTTGAGAATATTAACCTTAGTGGCAAGGCGATAATCCTTCGCAGCACCGATCCAGACCATCCGGCTGTTGTAGCTGCAACAATTATTGACGGGAACGACATCGGCACTGTAATTACGTGTAATTCTGGTGAGGATGCTAATACTGTAATTGCGGGTTTTGTAATTACAAACGGAAATGCAACCGATGGCGGCGGGATGTATAATAATAGCTCATCGCCTACAGTCAGCAACTGCACGTTCAGTGGTAATTCGGCAAACTACGGCGGCGGGATGTATAATTATAATTATTCGGCACCTACAGTTAGCAACTGCACGTTCAGCGGTAATTCGGGTTACTCCGGCGGCGGCATGTGTAATTATAGTCAATTTTTACATAGTTTGACACCTACAGTCAGCAACTGCACGTTCAGTGGTAATTCGGCAAACTACGGCGGCGGGATATGGAGTATGAACTTATCGCCTACAGTTAGTGGAAGTTATTTTTGCGGCAATACACCGGATGATATTGTAGGCATATACAATAACGGTGGGGGCAATCTTTTTGGTTCCTGCCCTGATACCGATAGCGATGGTATTTATGACAATATGGACAACTGTCCGCTTACACCGAATGCTGACCAGGTGGATAGGGATAGTGACGGATCTGGTGATGTTTGTGATAACTGTCCTAACGATTCTAATCCTGATCAAGTAGATACAGATGGTGACGGTTTTGGCGATATATGTGATGATGATGACGATAACGATGGTGTAGTTGATATTAACGACAACTGTCCGCTTACACCGAATGCCGACCAGGTCAATAGTGACGGCGACGCTTTTGGTGATGTTTGTGACAACTGTCCTAACGATTCTATTCCGAATCAAGTAGATACAGATGGTGACGGTGTAGGTGATGGATGCGACAACTGTCCGCTTGTACCGAATGCTGACCAAGCCGATAGTGACGGCGACGGGATTGGAGATCTATGTGACGGCGTACTATATGTTGACGATGATAATTTCGCACCTTATCAAATAATACAGGATGCCATAGATGATGCTAACGATGGAGAAATAGTCCTTGTTATGCCGGGAACTTATGCTGAGAATATCAACATGCAAGGCAAGGCGATAACGCTTCACAGTATCGATCCGAACGATCCTTTAGTTGTGGTTTCTACAATTATCGATGGTGGAGGAAGCGGCTCTGCAATTACGTGCGATTCCGGCGAGGATACCAATACTGTAATTGCAGGTTTTGTAATTACAAATGGAAATGGAAACTTGTATGGAGGCTATCGCTACGGCGGCGGGATGTATAATGATAATTCCTCGCCGACAGTCAGCAACTGCACGTTCAGCGGTAATTGGGCGTCACCCGACGGCTACGGCGGGGGGATGTTTAATGATAATTCCTCGCCGATAGTCAGCAATTGTACGTTCAGCAACAATTCGGCAGCAGAACAAGGCGGCGGGATGTGTAATTTTTATAATTCTTCGCCGATAGTCAGCAACTGTACGTTCAGCAACAATTCGGCAGCAAAACAAGGCGGCGGCGGGATGTTAAATTCGGGTTCCTCGCCTACAGTCAGCAACTGCACGTTCAGTGGTAATTCGGGAGCAGGCGGCGGCGGGATGTATAATAAATCTGTTTGCTCGCCTATAGTCAGCAACTGCACGTTCAGCGGTAATTCGGCATACTCCGGTGGCGGGATGTGTAATTCGGCTTCTTCGCCTACAGTCAACAACTGCACATTCAGTAATAATGAAGGCACCTCCTGGGGCGGGGGGATGTTTAATTATTCTTCTTATCCTCCTTCTTCGCCTATAGTTAGCAATTGCACATTCATCGATAATACGACAGGTGGCAGCGGCGGCGGTATGTGGACTGGTAGTGGTTCCTCGCCGACAGTTAGCGGCAGCTATTTTTGTGGCAATATACCGGATCAGATTGATGGCCCCTATACTGACAACGGTGGCAATGAGCCGCTAATGTTCTGTCCACCACCTCGTCCTATTTTAGAGGGCGATCTTGATGACGATGGCGATGTAGATTTTCTCGACTTTGCAAAAATGGCAGCCAACTGGTTAGAGGAGAGGTAGGGAGGGTCAGGATGTTAGGGGGGCAGGTAATCAGGATATCAGGAAGTCAAGACAGGAGGGAATCGGGTGATTAGTGAATTAGCGAATTAGCGGATGAGGACAGTAGGTAAGGATGGGTCGAGGAGATAAAGGAAAACCCGAAACTTGAAGGACGAAATCCGGAACAAATTCGAAATTCAAAATCGGAATGTTCAAAATGGATTGGTGGCCCTGCTACCCGCTTTCGCGGGGATGACAAGAGTATTGATTACTTCGAGATTGCCACGGCCTTTCAGGCCTCGCAATGACATAAGAGGCGAATATTACGAGTTTGATTTCAAATAAAGAGGCCGTGAGCATGGCGCTTGGGGGCTTTTTGATGTGGGGGAAAAGTGGTATCTAAGGCTCACCTAACGTGGGTGGATTACTATTGCTGGCCGACGAGCTCGGAGCCTTTTTCACCAGTCCACTTAATATCCTCGCCTAAAGCTTTGACAGTTTGGCCGGCGATTCTTGAAAGGACCACAACAATTAAAGTAACTACCAGAAGCATTTTTCTAACCATCTTCTCAGCCCCCCTTTATTTGTGATAAGCCCAACCCCACACAATGTTTGTAGAAAATAGTAAATACTCTGATAATATTATACAAACTACCGGCAGCGTTGCCAAATCTAATTTATTACTGTTTGGCAAGTAGAAACAACGTTATAGAACAATAGAAGGTCGGCTAAATGAAAGTTGTTAGCTTTAATGTCAATTCCTTACGGGCCCGCTTGACGATAGTTCTTGAGTGGCTGGCCGAGTTCCAGCCGGATGTCTTGTGCGTCCAGGAAACCAAGGTCCAGGACATCGACTTCCCAACGGATGCGTTTGACGAAAGCGGATACAAATACGTCTTTAAAGGCCAGAAAAAATATAACGGCGTGGCGATTTTCAGCAAAAGTGAAATCATAAACGTAAAATTCGGCTTCGACGATGAGCCAAAGGACCAGGCACGGCTTATAAAAACTGAAATCAACGGCATAGCAATTGTCAATACCTACGTCCCGCAAGGGTACTTGCCAGAGTCCGAAAAGTTCGAATATAAGTTAGATTGGTTTAATCGCCTGCTTACATACTTCGGTAAGAATTTCAAGCCTTGCGACGCCGTCCTCTGGGTAGGTGACTTCAATGTGGCCCCGGAAGCAATAGACGTATATGACCCCGCAGCGTTATCGGGACATGTTTGTTTCCATCCGGAAGCTCAAAAAGCGCTGAACGCGGTTATGCAGTGGGGATTTGTCGATGTGTTTAGAATGCACTGCAGCGAGCCGGCCCAGTACACGTTCTGGGACTACAGATTGAATTCCTTCGAACGCAATCTTGGCTGGCGATTAGACCATATTATGGCTACAAAGCGGCTGGCGAAAAAGTGCACCACCTGCTACATCGATAAAGAACCGCGGCTTGCAGACCGGCCGAGCGACCATACCCCTATTGTTGCTGAGTTTGACTGGTGAAGACGTTCTCAATCGGTTATAATCCGCTTAACAAGCTGAAAGAAAGGAAGCAGAAGATGGATAAAGTACTCATTATCGTGGGCGATGCCACGGAGACCGTAGATACCCTTTATCCGTACTACCGCCTGCAGGAAGATGGTTTTGAGCCTGTCGTCGCGGGACCCCAGAAGCGGCGCTACCACATGGTGCTGCACGAGATTGCTGCCGACTGGGACGGCCAAGTTACACGTGAGTTCGAGGGCTACACTATACAGGCTGACATCGCCTTTAAGGACGTTGACCCAGATGAGTATCTGGGCATCTTTTTCTCCGGTGGTCGGGCACCGGAATACCTCCGCTACGATGAGGACCTGGTACGCATCACACGTGACTTCTTCGAGAAGAACAAGCCCATCGCTTGTGTATGTCACGGCGTAGAGATTCTGGCGTATGCCGGCTGCGTAAAGGGGCGTAAAATGGCCACGGTCCCAAAGTGCAAGTTCGACCTTGAAGTCTGCGGCGGCACCTTTGTCAACGAGCCTTGCGTTGTGGACGGCAACCTTGTGAGCGGTCGAACGTACCACGACCACGGGCACTACGTCGGTGTCTGGATCGAAATGCTCAAGCAGGCCCGCGAGGCCGGCAAGAAGTCACAATAGGAAAGGCACCCTGGCAGCGGGTGTAATTGGACATGAAGGGCCAGTACCAACAAATCTCGCGACGGAAGTTTCTAAAGACCGTGGCCGCGGGCCTTGCGGCACCTTACATCATTCCGTCATCGGTCCTCGGCAGCGGCCGGCGACCGGGTCCGAGCAATCGGCTGACAATAGGGCTAATCGGCTTAGGCAGCATGGGAATGCGGCACGTGAAAGGGTTCTTGCAGGAAGATGACTGCCAGATCGTTGGGGTCTGTGACGTTGATGCCCGCAGGCGAGTAACAGCTCTCCAGGAGATAAACAAACATTACGGCCACGATGGCTGCGCGGAGTATAATGACTTCCGAGAGCTGGTCGGGCGCGACGACATCGACACGCTCTGCATTTCGGTGCCTGACCACTGGCACGCGATTATCGCGCTCGCAGGCATCCTCGCGGGCAAGGATGTTTACGGCGAAAAGCCGCTTGCTCTGACTATTGCAGAAGGCCGGGAAATAGTCGAAGTTGTACGTCGATACAAGTGTGTATGGCAAACTGGCAGCTGGCAGCGCTCGACGGCACACTTTCGGTTTGGGTGCGAATTAGTGCGGAACGAGCGAATCGGGAAGCTGCAAAAGGTGGAAGTCGGCATCGGTCCGGGCTTCCAAAGCCCTGGCGGTCCGACCGTATACGGCATCGGTCCTCAGCCGGTCCAGCCGGTGCCGGAGGGCCTGGACTACGAGATGTGGCTTGGGCCGGCTCCGTGGGCACCGTACACCAAAAAGCGCTGTCACTGGAACTTTCGCTGGATTCTCGACTACTCAGGGGGGCAGGTTACCGATTGGGGCGCCCACCATATTGACATCGCACACTGGGGCATGGGCTGTGACGAGACCGGGCCGGTCGAAGTCGGCGGACGCGGAGTATTCCCCGACGACGGGTTGTGGGACGCGGCGGTGGATTATGATTTTGAATGTAAATACGCCAACGGCCTTGTGATGCGTGTGGCAAGCAATAACCATCTTCGGCAGGGTGTGAGGTTTATCGGCGAGAGAGGCTGGGTCCATGTCACGCGAAGCGGTCTTGACGCAAGTCCCAAGAGGCTGCTTAAGGAGAAAATCGGCCCTGACGAAATACACTTAGCAAAGCCAAGAGGTGAACATCGGCAGGGTCACCGCCGTGACTTCCTCGACTGCGTGAAAACGCGTGCTCAGACGATTACGCCCGTTGAGGTGGCCCATCGCTCTGTGACGGTTGCACACCTTGGCAACATAGCAATGATACTTGGGCGTAAGATTCGCTGGGACCCGGAACGAGAAAAGATACTCGATGACCCGGCAGCCAACCGCATGCTTGCCCGTGCAATGCGCTCGCCCTGGCATCTTTAGACCGGGCCTGCCGCCAGCGACCACACCCCTATTGTCGCTGAGTTCGACTGGTAAAAAACACCTGGGGAACCAGGATTCGGACCTGGACTAACTGATCCAGAGTCGATTCCCCCATCACGACAAATCCTTACAAACGAAACATGTACGAGCCACAACCATACCGACTTGGCGTTCAGTCTGGAAGGGCCTGGACCGGCTAACGAGCTGCTCGCTGTGCTGATTGAGCAGGTCTTTCACGGGGCATTTTCGCGAACCCCGTTATACGCCACTGGCTTTGTGCAGAGTCTTCTGCCCTTTTAAGGGTTAAGTTTGCCCTGAGGATGTGACCCATCTCTTGATCCCGGAAGGAGCAGATTACGGAAGCCTTAAGCCGGTCGGGCGTTACCGAGAGCTCACGGACAGCGAATTGCTGCTTGAGTGCCACCGCGGCAAGAGGTCCCCAATTTGATTCGCTGAAGTTTTCTGCGGCAAGGGCCCGTCTTTTTTTGCTATCTCTTTTTACTGCGGCACCGAGAACCTGGATGATTGTATCCCGGAGATTTCCGACGTCTGCATAGCCCCGCTCCAGATCGACAGGAACTACAGTGGCGGCACTAAATGTTTTTGCCTTGCGTATCATCATTGCTGCGATTATGAATTCATCCTCTTCAGTTAAAAGATAGTTATAAGTCGCTGGGTATCTTCTCTGGAAATCATTCAAAGCGATTGGTATGAGGTATGGCTCTTTTCCCACCAGAGTCTCGAACTTAACACCCTCATCCTCATTCGGCCAGAATTCGGACAAGAGCCTTTGCCCGCGGGGTAAGGTTAGAACTGCCGTGGCAGGTAGCACGAAATATTCAGGTTCCCCATCAGTAACTTCGACTATGCCACCTGTCGAGTTTGAGTCCCAGTTATGCTCGGAAGGAAAAGAAACCAAAGCAGAGCGGGTGGCACTATCAACGGAGAGTACCCGTCCTTCGTCGATATCTATGAATATAAGCCCTCTGGCCTCATACTCTGACGTTCTTACTACACCGAGGGCGCCCACGACGTCGCTTCGGTCTTCTACCCGCACAAGCATCCAACTGGCAAAGTCAGCCTTGTTTTCTTTAACGACTTGCATTAATGTATCGAATTTCAGGCCCTCCAGTTCGCTCAATCCTTGCAGATTCTTGAGGTTTGGATCCTTTGCAACTGCTTCAAAGAGCTCTGACGGATCTACGAGGTAGTCTTGTTTAATTAGGTCGGCAAGATTCCTAATTTCGGAATCATCAATGGGCCTATCAGATAACAACTTCAATAGAGATTTTACGTCGTCTCTGAAAGGTCCTGATTTAGCGATCCGAAGTTTCTGGAGTCTGTCGTGTTCGGCCTTGACTTTTTCCAGTTGGTTGAGAACTCCATCTCTGGCCTCCTCGGCCTTTTTTCTTAGAGCAATCGCATCCTCTGCATCTTTAGCTTCAACTATGGCCTTTTCTTGTAGATCTTTGAGACGGCCCTGAAGCGATTGAAGCGTATCAAAACCATCCTGAATATTTTCGATCATTGTCTTGTTCATATTTCCGATAGCGACAGAGGTCTCTCGTAGTTCTTTATGTGCATCATTCAACTGCTGTTGCACGCTCGCAGTGGCCTCTTGCCGAGCTTTGTCGAATAGTCTAGCCTGCTCCACGAACTTATAGAAACCGTATGCAATTCCGATAAGAATCAGAATCCCCGGACCAAGTCGCCGCGTAACTTCTGCTGTAAAATCCCAGGCTGTTCGTCCTGTTACGGGTGGTGGTTTCTTCATTTCATTCGCCATATCAGCACCGCACCTTTCTTCAAATCGACATTTCAACTTCTGTCCTCAATTGGCAATATGCCGTAGAAAAAATTAGAGACATTTCCTCATTTTTGCCTCGCCTTTTCATTGGACAATGCGGCCAAACCGCAATTTGAGCTTTTCCAGTAATTTAAAGCAGGAAATTTGGGTATATGCAAGCAAAAAATGGAAATTCTTTCGCGGTGATTGGTTATTGGAGGGTGGATTTCCGCTCCCGGCGTTGGCGTAGGATGGGCTTTGGCGGTGATCTGGGGAACCAGGATTCGGACCTGGACTAACTGATCCAGAGTCAGTCGTGCTACCGTTACACTATTCCCCAGCAACTACATGTTTGAAAAGGCCTTATAGCTAATGCTGGCCAATTCAAAAACACGTTGCGACAAATTTCTACTTAATTTACATCCGACAGGCTAATAATACAAGAAAATTAGGCTAAACAACCCTCCCAATAAATTGGGGGGCTAAACTCGGGGGCTAAACAACCTGCGGTAAAACCGCAGGCTAAATATATTTTTGAGGCAAGTCTATCGGCCTAAGCAGCTTTCAGCACGACGGCAGAATACTGCCGCCAAGGCTATCTTCAAAAGATCGCCGACAATAAAAGGATATAAACCCATGGTCAGCACAGTCCTGTTGATACCTATCAGGCAGCACAGCCAAAGCAAAGCAAAAGGATATATAGCAGCATTGGCGAGAACCATCGCCAAAACCGTTGTCCCGGTCCGCCGGTTCCATCCCCTCTCAGCCAGCAGTCCTGTAATGTAGGCAGCAGCAATGAAACCAACGAGATAGCCGCCTGTCGGCCCTGAAAGCACGGCCAAACCGCCTCTTCCCAGTGCAAATACAGGCAGGCCCGCGGCCCCCTCCATTATATAGGTAAGGACAGACAAGCCTGCTCGCCGCGGCCCGAGCAACGCCCCTATCATCAACACAGCGAAGGTCTGCAGAGTAACAGGAACAGGACTGAAAGGCAGCAAAACTGCGACCTGAGCAGACAGGCTGATGACTAAAGAGCCGCCAATAATCAAAGCGATATCATCATAAAATCCAGCACGTCCTTTCTCATAAGGGCGCAGAAGACCAGTTACAGTTGCATTCGTCAACATATTTTCTCCGTTAATAAAGGCAACAAACTTCGCGTTACTCTTAAAACCTTTTGCTACGGGCGTAAACTCAAAAACCTGGCATCCACCAAGCCATTATATCTGAAACTCTTTCTTACGTCAAGTGAGATTCCCCCACATTTCGGACAGGATTAACAGGATTTCCTTTTTGTTTACTTCCTGTTTCATCCCGTAAATCCTGTCTAAAAATGAACCAAAAACAATCGGGGCCTATGCCGTATCAATCAGCATAGGCCCCGAACTGATGCAAAAGCCATAGGCTAACCCCGCCCCTTCGCGAAGGGGCGGGGCCAACCAACGCTAACTAACGCTGATTATGGCACCACCGGCCACAGTTTCTCCTCAAGCCAGCTACCTGCTATGAAAGCATAGTCCCTGAAGTTAATCCATTGCTGGCCT
>JAUXAB010000061.1 GCA_030615025.1 Phycisphaerae bacterium
ACAATGGTCACATTCCGAAGGGACTGAGCTATTTACTGCCCAGGCCAACTGCGGGCAGTGCCTGCAAACGGCTCAATCTTTTTCTGCGTTGGATGGTACGTAATGATGACGTCGATGCGGGTTTGTGGAAATCGATTCATAAAGCCAGGCTCATTGTGCCGGCTGATGTACATATGAGCAGATTATGCAGAATTTTAGGCCTCTACGACCGAAAAACAGCTTCTTTGTCAACCGCAGTACAAATAACAGAAAGTTTTGCAGAAATTGAACCGGCTGACCCGGTGAAGTATGATTTTGCATTGACCAGAATCGGAATACTGGATAACTGTACGGGGCACCACCGCAGCGGCTGTGAGTTTTGTGAGTTATTCGCAGTTTGTTTTCATCGATAAAGGCTGTAAGGCCAAAAATCAATCATACCGGGGTATTTTTCTATAAAAAAATATAAAAATCTATTGCAAAGAAGAGAACCGTTTGGTATAATTCGTTATATGACGAAGTATAAGGGATGTCTAAATGTATGATTTTATAAATATTGCGAAGGCTTTGTCTGATGAAAACAGGGTTCGGGCACTGATGATGTTATGCAAAGGTGAGCTTTGTGTCTGTCAATTGATTGAAATGCTGAGACTTGCTCCGTCCACTGTTTCTAAGCATATGTCCATTCTGCGTCAGGCAAGATTGGTTGAAAGCCGTAAAGATGGCAGATGGATGTATTATCGGCTTACTGATGGCGATGCATCTGAGAATGTCCTGCAAGCTATTCGATGGGTCCAAAATAGCCTTGCTAAGGACAAACAGACACTTGCAGATGCCAGGCAAGTTAAGGGTGTTTGTAAAATGGACAAGAAGCAGTTGTGTGATTGCTACAAAAAGCCGAAAACTAAAGGATAATAATAAAATCAACCACTCCAAAAAGGAAATAAAAGGAAACTTTGGAAAGGAAAATAAAATGCTCGAGAAGGATAATTCTGATGAAGCCGGGCAGGAAAATCCGGACGACGCGCAGGCGTGTTGTTCAACAGCATCCGGCAGTGGAGATTGTTGTTCACCCGATTCCAGCAGCGGTGGGAAAAGTTGGAAGATGCTGGTATTTCTTGTTATTGTGGTTGCAGCAGGGGCGGTCCTGGCACGTTCATTTATGAAGAAATCAGACTCCACAACTGACCAGACGCAACAGCTATTTGCCACAATCCAGCCTGATGGCAAGTCGGATACTCTTTCGCCGTCAAACGCTGCGATGGAGGTGGAGACCTCCGACAAGTCCAAAGCCGGCACAGACAATCTTTCCACCGTGAAACCCGCGATAAAGGTGCCGGTATCTGCTGGTCCTGAGCCAATCCTGTGGGGTAAGCCCCTTAATTCCCTTGCTTCTCTCAACAAAGTAGCCGTGGATACTGACGCCGTCTTTATCCTTCTTGCCGCCGAGGACCAACAGAAGATGGAGCCTGTTACCAGCGAGATCGAAGCAGCCGCCAGGAAAATCCAATCGAATGGAACTCGCATTTCGGCTTTCACACTTAACAAAGACGCACCTAATTATGCACTGTTGGCAAAGCAGTTTTCCACCCCCTGCGTGCTTGCTATGGTAAAAGGTCGCGGAATGAGCGGCGTCACGGGCAAGATCACCGAGACGAAGCTCCTGCAGGCATTTGTAATGGCCTCAAAAGCAACCTCAGGATGTTGTCCGTCAGGTGCTGGTCCCGATTGCAAATAATAGAGGGTGTTGAAAACGGTGGAATGGTTCCAGTCGATAATGGAATGGGCTAAGACCGTCCTTGAGCAGACCGGGATTGGTCCTGCGGCACTGCCTTTCGTATTTCTCCTCGGGCTGTTCAGTTCAATAGCATGTGCCTGCTGCACGCTCCCGATATTGGGGGCCATAGCCGGGTATTCGGGCACGCGAAAAGATGATAACCGTCGGGCAAGTCTGCTTGCCGCACTTTTTTTCATGATTGGTACAATTATCGCGACTGTCATTCTTGGAGGTGTGGCAGGCTTTATAGGCGAGGTTGCTCAAGCTACGTTAGGCAAATACTGGAAGCTCTTTGCCGGACTTATCGCAATCTTTGTTGGTCTGGCTGCACTTAAATTATTACCATTTAAGCTACCCCGGATAAGACCGTCCCGGGACAAGTCCGAGCCGAAAGGATTCTTTGGTGCGGCGATTTTCGGCCTTGTCGTGGGAGGAGGCATCGGCGTGTGCTCTATGCCCTGCAATCCGGGGATTTTAATCGTGTTGGGAGTAGCTATCCTGCAGGGCTACACCTTCTGGACGGTAGCGATACTTATCGCCTATGCGATCGGCTTCAGCTTGCCCCTGGCTGCAATAATGTTAGGAGTGTCCTTTGGTAAATCGGCGATTAAGGCAAAGAAAGCCGAGACTGCCATAAGAATCATAGCTGGAGTCTTGCTTATCCTCGCCGGCTTTTATTTCTTCGGAACGTTCTAAAGTTGATCGAGAAAACAGTAGTTCTTGTTGCAACAAAGTTGTGTAATAACAAGGTCAACTTGAAAGGGTAAAGAGCAGTTATGTCTGAATCTGAAGACAAGATAAAGGTGCTGTTTCTTTGTACGGGTAATTCGTGCCGGAGCCAGATGGCCGAGGGCTGGGCCAGGCATTTGAAGTCTGATGTTATTGAGGCATACTCTGCGGGAATCCGCCCGATTGGAGTTAGCTCCAGGACAATAAAAGTGATGGCCGAAGCAGGCGTTGACATTTCGGGTCACACATCCAAGGGCGTCGATGAGCTTGTGGGTATCAACTTTGATTATGTCGTTACGGTTTGTGATAATGCCAGGCAGCAGTGCCCTATATTTCCCGGCCGGGCAAAGCTCTTCCACAAAGCATTTGACGACCCCTATTTCGCGACCGGCAGCGAAGAAGAGGTTATGGCGGTATTTCGAAGGGTTCGTGACCAAATAAAGGCCTTTGTAGAAAAACTGCCTGGGGTACTTAACGAACAGAAAAATGAAACAAAAACTGAAGAGAAAAGATGCTAAACGTTTCATCCAAAGGCTGAGAGAATCCGCTATTAAGCAACAGTGCTGGTACTGTGACTGCTTCCAGGGATTGCTTACACAGCTCGAAATTGACTGCGAAGATAATATAACGGATTTAACTGAACCGCTTAAAGTCTCTCGTAAAGAGATGCATGGTTGCCTTGGTTGTGAGCCTTGTCCACCCGCCCGGTTATTTTCAGAGTATATTCGAAGTTTACAGACAAAAAAATAATATCTGGAGTTGATAGTATGGAATCAAACGAAAAGATCAGAGAAACAGTGCGCCGGGGATATACGGAGATAGCTAAAAATAAATCCGGTTGCTGCTGCGGGTCATTATCCCCACAACAGCTTGCAGAAGAAATAGGTTATTCTAAAGATGAGCTTGATATTCTGCCCGATAATGCAAATATGGGATTATCCTGCGGAAATCCAACCGCTTTAGCCGGATTAAAACCAGGTGAGTTTGTTTTAGACCTTGGAAGCGGCGGCGGCTTTGACGTTTTTATTGCTGCCCAGAAGGTCGGTAAGGATGGATTTGTAATTGGCACTGATATGACAGCTGAGATGATAGTCAAAGCCCGAAACAGTATCAAAAAGTTTACTGAAAAAACAGGCCTTTCAAACGTTGAGTTTCGTCTGGGTGAAATCGAGCATCTGCCGATTGAAGATAAAGCCATAGATGTGGTTATTTCCAACTGCGTTATAAATCTTTCTCCCGATAAACCCCAGGTCTGGCGAGAGATTGCATTGGTTCTACAGCCGGGCGGACGGGTTTGCGTCTCTGATATGGCGTTGCTGGAGCTACTAGCGGAAAAAGTAAAGGAATCGGCTGCTGCTTTGGTCGGCTGTATATCGGGCGCTGTTCTTGTAAGTGAGACGGAAGCAATGATGAAATCGGCAGGGCTTGTTAATATCAAACTGACACCCAAATCGTATAATATGGACATTTTGGATGGGTGCAATGACCAGCTTTACAAAGCTGTTAGTGAAACTCTTCCCAAAGGCAAAAAACTCAGTGACTATGTGGTAAGCGTGGACATTACTGCTTTGAAAAGAAAATAGAGTTTTCGCAAAATGGATTGAAGATGATTGATTTAAAAATAAAAGAATTGATTGCCATTGGCGCATCAGTTTCCGCCAATTGCCAGCCGTGTGTAAAGTATCATGTGAACAAAGCTCGCGAAATGACAATTGATGAAAAAGAAATCCAACAGGCAATAGAGGTCGGCAAAATGGTAAGAAAAGGTGCTGCTGACCAGATGGACAAACTTATCTCGGCGGTAGTTAAGGATAACAAAGAGTCATAATCAAGAACAGGAGTCAAAGCAATGACGACAGAAGGACCGATTACGAAACAGCCCAAGGGCCTGAATGTTTTTGAGAGATATCTTACGATATGGGTAGTTCTGTGTATTGTAGGTGGTATTGTCCTGGGCAAGTTCGCTCCAGGCTTTGCCGAGCACCTTGATGGAATGGCCATATATGTCAACAACGCTCCGGTTGTTTCAATACCTATCGCAGTTTGTTTGTTTTTTATGATGTACCCGATTATGGTTAAAATCGACTTTGCCGAGGTACTTAAGGCCGGCAAAAGCATCAGACCCGTGGGACTCACTCTCTTCGTCAATTGGGCTGTCAAGCCCTTTACTATGTACGCAATCTCACTGCTTTTCCTCGGCACACTATTCTATACCTTCATTGGTCCCGATGCTGTCGATAACGTCAAAATGCCTTTCGGACTGGACCTTCCCATAGGAGCTGTCCACGGCGCAGGCCAGGTAGTTCTTGTCGATGGCGTTAAAATACTTCAGGTTCCTCTCTGGCGGAGTTACCTGGCAGGTTGTATCCTGCTCGGCATTGCCCCCTGCACGGCGATGGTTTTGGTTTGGGGATATCTGGCCAAAGGCAACGATGGTCTTACCCTGGTAATGGTGGCAATAAACTCACTAACAATGCTTTTACTTTATGGAGTTCTTGGTGGTTTCTTATTAGGTGTCGGCAGACTGCCGGTGCCGTGGCAGGCGCTATTGCTGTCTATCGCAATATATGTAGCTTTACCCTTGGTAGCGGGATATTTTTCACGTAAATGGATTATTTCCCATAAGGGAGAAGCGTGGTTCAAAGAAAAATTTCTGCATGTTCTTACCCCTGTTACAATAATCGCATTACTTGTTACTCTGGTCTTGCTGTTTTCATTTAAAGGCGAAGTTATCCTTTCCAATCCGTTAACAATTCTTTGGATTGCGATTCCGCTTTTCATCCAGACTAATCTTATCTTCTGGTTAGGATACGGCTTGGCGAAGTTGCTAAAACTAAACTATAAAGATGCAGCTCCCGCCGCTATGATTGGCGCGTCAAATCACTTCGAAGTTGCTATTGCTACCTCGACAATGCTGTTCGGTCTTTCATCCGGAGCCGCTTTAGCAACGGTCGTTGGTGTACTTATAGAAGTCCCGGTAATGCTTATGCTCGTTAAGATATGCCTGCGAACTCAAAACTGGTTCAAGCGCTGACATAAACAGCACAACTCCAACATACACAGGGGAAATTTAGGCTTTGCAATTTGTATGATAAAACCTAAAATACACTGGTTAGTTTAAGCCAAACAATAATTGGGGCGACCGAGAAGAAATGAATTCAGAGCAACTGGAAAAATATACTTCTGCGATAACGCTTTCGGATATGGAAATCTTTGTGTTTCCGGAGCTGATGTACAGTCTCGTTCTGGCCAATATTATGAGCCCGGTTATCTGGCAATGGCGCCGGCTCGAATGCTTCAAAAAGCTCCAGGGCAAGAGCAGCTACAAAAAACTGATGCGGCTCAAACAATTCATAATGGATGAGTACGAGTTTAATCTTGACCTTGAAACCTGGGGCCTTACCAGCAAGACCAAAGAGCTCAAAAGATTTGAGAAGTTTGTTTCGCCCGATGATGTCGCCGGAAGCAACGCGCTGTTCGGCTACCACGGGGACAAATACTACTTCGATGTGGATATCCGCAGGCACTTTGGGCTGGATAAATATGACAGTGACATTATCCCGTACTGGAAGACGGAAACCGTCGAGGCGATGGATGCTTTTCGGTACAAAGCCGGTTACACAAAACGGGCTGGAGAGTGCGTTTCATTATCGACTTTGTATGTAGCAGCGGCGTTTATCGTCTGCCGAATACCTCTGAAAGATATCTATATGATACTTACCCCGCTTCACTCGCAAAATTTCATCGACATACAGGACGGCGTTCTGACCAACAACAGAAGGCTCGTTACCAAAACGATGTGGTTCAACGGCACCGCCATTTCCAACAAGGCCCAGCGGGCGCTGCGCAACGAAAACGTTACAATTGTGACCCATCGCAGCGGTTATATACATTGTTTGTATCAAGATGCAACGATACACAGAAGAGCTTACCAACATCTTACCAAGAGACTCGGCTCATATCTGTCAGCAGAGTTGACGCTGCAGGTCTTTGCAAATTTTCTGCGGTCCAACCACGACTACCAAAAATTCTTTCAGGTCTGCCGTGACTGCCATGGACAGGCACAGTTCTTAAAGGCCGAACTTCTGTTTCGTTATGAGCACAGCAGTAATTACAGAATAGCCGACAATACTTTCGATAAATTGCTCGCTGAGGTTTCCGATGAGGATTTTGTCCCATATCAGTTGTCCGGCAGAATTCGCTGTGACCAGCTTGAAGAATTCTTGGAAAAGCAAAAGCCCGACTTGAGAAGTCTCGAGGGCAAAACGGCCTTTAGAAAATTTATTGAGCCGACCATCCCTGAGGCGCAAAAGTTTGTAGACAGGTTAGCTGATTTTGTTCATACTGAAGCAAAGCTGCCTGCTTTGGACAAAAATTTCCTGCCTACCGGTCCGATTGAAATCTCTGTAGAGCAAAGTAGAGAACAGATAATCGACTATCTGCAACAAGTGCGCCGAAACAACCCGACTGCCGACCTTGCTTTTTATTCATATCGTGATATGGAAAGCTGCGACTGGGCCCCGTTTATCAAAGCAGCAGCCGAGCGTAATCCTGTTTCGATTCAAATGACAGAGGCAATGTCGGTCGAAGAAATATATGCGTGGCTCGGACAAATGAAAAATATCTCGATTTACGATGGCAGGCGATTGGCGCAACCTGATGAAGTGGCAAATTACAAGACCGGCGACGGACTCGAAAAGGCCTTTTTATTAGCTAATGTAATCCGTAAAAGGAATCCAGAGCAGGACATTGAAATAATCACAGACAAGAACGACGTAACATTGAAAGGGCAGAACCAGTACCGGTTTACATCCGCCAAAGGCCTTGAAAAGCGGGTTTTCATCTCTGCTGCAGGAGTTTTCAGCGTAGTCGAGTGAAAAGCGGCAGCCGTTAATGTCCTGACAGTGCTCACCGACGTAGCGCTCTTCCAACGAGCTAACCGTTCAGTACCCATCCCCTGCGGTAGGTCTTGCGGATGTACCGGTCGGCCTTGGGGTAGTTGGTGGCCTTCAGGTTCTTGGCGTCCCACCGCAGTTTCTCGCCCACGCGGTAGGCAACCAGGGCCAACAGGTTGTGTTCGATGAGCGCACCGGAGTAATCAAAGTTGCAAAGTGTTGGTTTGCCCGTTTTGCAGCCGATGATCCACTCCTTGTAGTGGCCGGGCGAAGGAGGGATCAGCTCATGGGGCTTAGGCGGCTTGTAGTGGGTCATGTCACTATCGAGCTTGGGCATCAGGACCCGGTAGCCGTAGTCAACAATCAGGGAGCCCTTGTCACCGGTGAAGATAGCGCACCTGAACATCTCATCACGGTTGAATATCTTCGATGGCATGCCGGGCTTCTTTCCGCCGTCATACCAGTAAACCTTGACAGCCGGCCGCCAGTCGTTGGCCGGGTGGTCCCACTCAGCAATGAGCCACTGCGGGCAGGTGTCGGGATGGACGGGGGTGCCCTTGGCCTCGCAACTCGTAGGAAATCGTAGGTCAAGGGCCCAGTACGCCATGTCCATCAGGTGGCTGCCCATGTCACCGACCTGTCCGCTGCCGAAGTCCCAGAACCGGTTCCATTTGAGGCAGCCCGCGATTCCTTCGCTTCTGAAATAGCCTGGGTTGTACGGATGGAACGGTGACGGGCCAATCCATAAATCCCAGCGAATATGCTTCGGCACGGGCTTGACCTCCGGCAGGTAGTTTCCGCCTATCGGCGTGCGGCTGCACCAGACGCGAGCATCTTTTACGGTGCCGATTGCGCCGTGCCGTATCAGCTCGACCATGCGCCGGAAATTGTCCGAGGCGTGTATCTGTGTTCCCATCTGTGTTGCGAGTTTGCGCTTGTTCTTAAGGTACGTCTGACGGACCACGCGGGCCTCGTGGACCGAGTTGGCAAGCGGCTTTTCGCAGTAGACGTGCATGCCGCGGTTCATCGCCCACACATTGATGAAGGCATGTGTGTGGTCGGTTGTCGAGCAGACAACGGCGTCAATGTCCTTCTGGTCAAGGCACTTGCGCCAGTCAACGTACGTCTTGGCCCTGGGGAACTGCTTGGCGGTTGCAGCCAGGGTCTGCTCGTCCACGTCGCATAGGGCGACGATGTTCTCGGTCTTGACGTTGCTCATATTGGCACGGCCTCGGCCACCAACGCCGATGATGGCGATGTTGAGCTTCTCGTTCGGCGACTGGCCGGCCTTGAGTATCCCCGACTTCAGGATCATGACCCCTGCTCCAGCCACGGCGGTTTGTTTAAGAAACGTACGACGGTTCACTTGTCGATTCATTGGTTACCTCCTTACTTTACGGTTACCAGACTGATAGTAAACTTGATTTTGGCTATGACACCAGGTTAAATCAAAAAGCGACTGGATTCAAGGATTTTTTTTGTTTTGAAGTAATTCCGCGAGATGCCAAGGCCAAGCAAGATGGCCCATATGGCTTAGCGCAGCGAAACAATCTGGCACTGCCGTGGGGCGGGCCAGATTTTGAGCCGCCTGTTAGCTATACCGATTCCTACAGGCTCCCTTGATTCTCCAAAGTCCGTTCGACGTAGCAAAACACGGCCTGCTAACTTCAACCCGGAGATAACTGTTCCCGGCTGTTTAGGAACGCTAAAATTGATAGGCTCTCCCTTGGACAGGAACTCTCCGTATTGCAGGGCCTCTGCGTACACCTGATGAACCAGTTGAATCTCCTTGGCTGCTTCCTGTTTTCGACACCAGAGAAAGAACGTGTCAGTCCCTCTCAACAACATATGCCACAATAACTCCTGGAATTTGTCCTCACTAAATTGTTTCACTTCAGCACCGGAGGGCTTAGACTCAATAGTGTGCCAGTGCACAAAGCTAACAATAGGCACCCCAGGCTCAGTGTGTTGTCCAGCATTGCTTGCCACCAGCAGCATGTTATAAAACCACCGGTAGTCGGTATCGGTATAGTCATACCAATCAAAAATCCTGCCCCATGTGTACACTACCGGCATGGCGAACGTATAACCGCTTTCGGGAAATTCATGATACCACTTTCGATACTTTGCCCGCTCGTCGACCTGGCAGGGCTGCCCATCAACGTAGTATTCGTAGTAATCATACCAACAGCGGTACCCACTGTGCGGATAAACTCCATAGTTGCCAACCAGCGCTTTGGGGAAATTAAATTTAATTGGTTCGGCATAAAGTTCACGCTGTAACTGGCATCTGAGCTTCCGAAGCACTTTTTGAAACTCTGCAAAATCATCGAGATTACTGATGTTTTCGCGACAGCGTCGACATCGCTTTGAAGCAGCGTGGGCTTCATTAAACTCAATAGGGCCGTCAATTTCCCAGTCAGCAAAAACAAAACCAACATCCAATCCTGCCTCCTTAAACGCTTTGACAAAATATTCCAATTGCTCCTGGATGTAAGGCCGGCGGAAATCGAGCGCGAACGGACATCCCATCTCATGCTGTTTGCCAAATGACTCGTCCCAAAACCGCATACCTTCATCGTCTATGTGGGCAGTTTCCTCATCCCCGTCGAAAAACGAATAAAGACACTTAGTGGCATTAACATTAACACGCAAACTCAACTTCTCCTGCACTTTGGCAATCATTATTGACTGGGCCAGACTCTCTTCGCGATTCTTCGGATTCCAGGAACTGATAAGTCCAATACCCCGCTCATCGAGCTCTTTGACAAGCTCTTCTGTGGCTTGGTCATCAAGTGAGCCGGGGTCCATGGCCTGCCAGAGATAAAGCGGCAAACGCTCGCCCCGGTCAAATTTCAGGGGCTTGGTTGCATCTAATACAACCTGTATGTGAGAGGGCCATTTTACTACCGGCTCTTCTGCTTTGCACAAGCCATCCATATTTCCTGCCAAAGCCGCCATCACCCACGGCACGACCAACTTGTATGCATTTATTTTAAGTTTCTTGCCCATACTCAATCCATCATAATTCAATTAGTAAAGGACATCGAAAGAACGGACTAACGTCTTTTTTCCTTTTTTATGTTCAGCCTCCACCACAATCGTATTGTCTCGTGAAAGACGAACGTTCTCCATAAACAAACCTTGCGGTGACAGAGGCAATTCTCGGCCGTTGACAACAATTTTTGTTTCAGGTTCTGCCCACCCAAATACGCCTATGGCACAATCATTTGCTACGGTTGCATGCTCAAGAGGATTGGTCTGAACAATCAATTGGGGCGCGGTGTCTAAGTCCAGGAGTTCATCAATGATCTGCTTTTTCGTGGTATACAATGCGTCCGGGTCCCTGTTGTACGCGTTTATCGTCTTAACAATCTGCGAAGCTATTTCCACTGGTCTGCGAGATGGTTCAATCATTGACAAATGCTCACCAAGCGCATTCTTCATCCGCTGTATTCTGTTTTCCAGCATCCACAGATATTCATAATCCTGAATCCCGTTCCGCATTTGCTCCCAGCGCAGGGAATTAATTAGCCCGTTCTTCTTCGGATATACGTGCCAGCCGTCGCCGCGGTGCCTTCCGGGAGCTCCAAAAGGGTCATCCGTCCAGCGATTAAATCCCCAATGCAGATAGCCCTTTAGTCCAAAGCGATAGTTCAGCCAGTGCAGGATACGTGATTCTATGAGGGGGACGTCTACGGTCTTGTTTGGATACGAGCCTTTCTGATGTATGCCGACGGTGTAGAACCACAATTCGCAGCCCTGACTCTGGGCTCTTTTATAAGCATCATGCCAGGTAGCGAGATGGTCTAATTTGGGAACCCAGATTTCCAATCTGTCGAAGCAGTATGACGTTTCTATGGCGTCTATTCTTCGCAGCGACGGAGCATAACGGTGTACGTACTCTGAAGCTTGTCTCCAGCTCATCACATTATGATTCGACGGCTCATCGGCAATATGGAATACTGTTTTCTCAAGCCAGCCTTTTTCTCTCAAATGATTCTCCAATGCTGGTAAAAACTGCGGAAGAAACTCTTTCCCTGGAATCGTTATTACCCGGTTTGTTGATTCTTTTTGAACACGGAAATCTCTCAACACAATCTCTCTGCTCGACCAGCCTCCCTCGCCAAATCTTGCCGCAAATCCTGTCTCAAGCAAGTCCATGTGCCCGGTATTCCAAAAAATGTCCGCCCGCTTGTCGAATCGTGAAAAATCAAATTCCAATCTGCCATCGGCCTTCTGCTTGCTGGTAATCAGGTTCATACTAATCCTGAAGACATTCTGCCTGTGTTCGGCCATGTTTTGCGCGTACACTCTGAGCATCTCATAGAATCGTTCGGAATCTGATGTATCAATATCGTGGAATTTTTCGAAATTACTTGTCGTATACCATTCAGTAACCATCAAATGCCGCTCGTCAGGCAGCGTTAAGGGATAAACGGTCAGATGTAAAGGCAGAGATTTATTCCCTTTCTCTGTTTTTATAGTCACGGCTCCTTCGTAATCACCGGCCTCGGCATTGCGCGGAATTCTTACCGTCAAATAGACCGCCTTGTAATGGCCTTTCTCTACAGAGACCTCTTTGTCTTCTGCCAGATAATCAGGGAATCGGGCGGGGGCAGGCCGAACTAAATCAGTCTTTCTGTACTTAGGCGTGTTTTCCGCAATCGGTATAGAACCTATAAAGTTCCATCTTATGGCACTGGTCGGCACAGAAGCAGAACGTTCAACATGCTTTAAAGGACTCACTGAGGTTGTAACACGTCTTATATCCCGATTGGCTTTGATAACACATTGCGCAGAAATATATTCATTTCTTATGCCAAATATCTCTATTACTCCCTGCGGCTGGGGGCAGTTGTAACCGTCTTCAAAAACCCTCACCAAATCACTTACCGCAAAACATTCGAATGGAGCCTCTTGACCACGAACTGATATTGAGCTCAATAGCACGAAAACGACAATAACATTGAAGAACGAGCTGAATGTTTTTAGCTTATTACGCATTTTGCTTCCTTTAGTACAGAAAAGTCCAAGTTCCTTACAAATTAACATTTCGCTTCGATCTTGATTTTCACCCAGTTATGCCACTTAGCTATCTTGTCATCATAATACTCCAATTGGTGGCTGTATTTCAATCAATTTTGTGTACATTTAGGCGTTGATGTTCCAGCCTCTCTTCTCTTCTTCACCATCAGCCCCCAAGCCGAGTGGACAGCCTAAATTCTCTGGGGTGCAAAAAAGGCCCAGCCGAATTGAAAAAAATAAAAGAAATTTTAATTTTTTTAATCCGCCCCAAAAAATTTTGTAGCAAGAATATCTTTTATTATCGGGGTTAAGCGGGGTAAGTTATTTAGCATGGGGCAAAACAGCAAGAGTGTCAAGTCGAAGGTCAGGGTGAGTTACGGAAGAGTGAGAAGATTCCAGAGTTTTGGGTTTTTGCCTGTGCTAAACCATGCTGTATTGCCTGGGTCGGGGACAATCAATAAAGGCTCAAGATTAAGAACGAAACCTGCCGATGCAGTGTGTTAGATTAAAGAGTGGCTCTGGAAAATGACCAATCCGGCCATCTTAGTTTTAACTTGCGTTGTCCATCTTGAGAGTATCGCACACAAGTCAGAGCGAAACGCGGGCATAGCAAGCAAAAAGCTAAAAATGTAAAGGAAAGAGCTGCACTTGGTTCAACGTTGCCCCTGCGAAGCAGAAGGCGAGTATTTCAAACATAACCAAAAAAACAAATTATGGGAATAGCTCGCCCCTGTTAGCGCAGGGGCTTCTTTTTGAATGTATTTCTCCCTCACCATCACCCCGGTCTGCCCCGGCGCAGCTCCGTGCTACGGCAGGCTCCGCCCTGACGAGTCGCCGAGCCGAGTTGTCAGGTCATCATATACATTTATTTTGTTGTTTTTCTACGTTTTCCTACCAACGTCTCCAGGTGCAGACCGCTTCGACGATGAATTATTCCGCCAGGAGACGGACGATATTCATACGAACATTGACAAATTACTCACGTATAGAGTTGTACTTTTCCGGTCGATAATCTATGGAGAACAAAATGAAGACACAGAAAGTAACAAAGTTCGTTTATCGAATGTGGAAAGAGTGGCGAATGACTATTCTTCTCATCGTCTTTGTGGTGGTACCCGTGAAATCGAGCCTGGCAGATTGGAATTGGGTTCCGACCGGTTCCATGAATCCTACAGTTCTGGAGGGCGACCTGCTCTATGTAAACAAGATAGCATATGATTTAAGATTTCCCCTTACTCTACATCGGCTCGCAAAATGGTCGGACCCACAACGAGGAGATATAGTAATCTGTTTCTCACCTGACGACCGAACCCGATTAGTCAAAAGAGTAATCGGACAACCAGGCGATACAGTAGAAATGAGGAACAACATACTCATCATAAACGGCCAAACAGTAGCCTATACAAAAATCCAATCGAAATACACGGAGTACCTACCATGCCAACTGAGAGGAAGGTCCATATTAGCGATGGAAGATCTGGATGGAGCCGCTCATCCGGTAATGAGTGTTCCTTCAATCGGGGCAGTGCGAAGTTTCGGGCCAATTACAGTACCGCAGGGCGGCTATTTCGTTATGGGTGACAACAGGGATATCAGCAGGGATTCAAGGTCCTTTGGGTTCGTTGAAAGAAAACTAATAGTGGGAAAAGCAAAGGGAGTAATCGGGTCTATTGACATTACCGACAAGTATCAGCCCAGATTCAACAGATTCTTTTCCTCTTTGAAATGACCACTTTTGATTTTATGATTTCTTTTTGAAACTTTGGCTCTAAATCTCGCGTTTTCTTTTGTTTGCCGGCCCCCACTCCGGCAGCAAGCGCAGCAGCCGCAACCGTGCTATCACGAATAAATTGACGACGTGTGAGCCTCTCAGCCAAGGTATCTACCTCCTGAGTTCTCGGGTTGATACTGGTATGTTACCTCAATCATGGTATGTGTTTCCCATATATAACGCTTAGCCACGCGGCCAGGTCCTCGGCTTGTCTAAGAATAGCAGATCTGTCTTCAAATTGCAACCTTCCGGATTATATATGTCTGTCCCACAATCGTTGGGGCAGTAATGTAGCTGACCAACCATTGCAACCTGTGTATGCCCCCTTTATAATGGTGGTGCACGCTATAATGACGCAAATACTCACATAAAATATGAGAGGGATAGAATCATGCGATATTGGTACTTGGCGGTTTTGGCATCCGTAATAACATTCGGGGACGGGTCTACAGCACAAGGCCAGGCGTACAGCCCGCCCGACCGTGACGAACCCGGCGATGAAATGATTCAGGAATATCTGAGTTGCGAGACACAGAAGATTCACAACTGCTTCTTACGGGGCGTTGAATCGGCCGAAAACTGGGAGAAGCTTCGCCCTAAGTACAAGCAGGAGTACTTCTACATGTTGGGGCTTTGGCCGCTGCCATCCAAGACGCCGCTCAAAGCCACGATTACCGGCACGCTTCAAGGTGACGGGTACGTCGTCGACATGCTCGGCTATCAGAGCCAGCCAAGACTGTACGTCACCGCCAACCTCTACAGGCCGACCAATATCAAAGAAGGTGAGCGTCTGCCTGCTGTGCTGTACGTCTGTGGGCACTCGCGGCGGGGCCGAAACGGCAACAAAACCGCTTACCAGTCACATGGAATCTGGTTTGCGCGGCACGGATACATCTGCCTAATGCTCGACACGCTGCAACTCGGTGAGATCGCGGCCATCCACCACGGGACCTACCGCCAAAGTCGCTGGTGGTGGCACTCGCGGGGCTATACTCCCGCCGGTGTTGAATGTCTCAACGGCATGCGAGGCATTGACTACCTCATCAGCAGGGCAGACGTCGATCCCAAGCGGATTGCGGTGACCGGAATCAGCGGCGGGGGAGCAGCCACCTTTTGGATTGCGGCGGCCGATGAGCGCGTCAAGGTCGCCGTGCCGGTCAGTGGGATGGCGGATCTGCCGTCCTACGTCCCCAACCGGGTAATCAACGGGCATTGTGATTGCATGTTTCTGTATAACACGTTCCAGTGGCCATGGACCCGTATCGCTGCCCTCGTGGTACCTCGGCCGCTGCTGTTCGTCAACAGCGATCACGACCGCATCTTTCCGATGGATGCCAATCAACGGGTGATCAACCGGCTGGAACAAATCTACAGCCTATATGGTGCAGGTGACTTTGTCGACAGCGTTGTCAGCATCGGTGGTCACGCCTATCGGCAGGATATCCGCCAGGCGGCCTATCGCTTTATAAACATACACCTGAAAAACGACGCAAGTGTGGTCAACGATAGCGAGGCCGACCTCGTAACGGGTCCTCGCAATAACCAGCTGCATCCGATTGAGCCAAATAGACTTCGCGTGTTTCCTGATGATTCCGATATTCCCGGAGATGAACTGAACACGACCATCGACGAGCATTTCGTGCCTGCCGCGCGAGTAGAGCCGCCGCGGAAAGGCGAGTATGACGCTTGGAGAGCGGCGATTCTGGCTGAACTGCGTCGCGTTACGTTTCGATATTTTCCTGAGCGGATTCCATCGGCGAGGTTGCTTGAACAAGTCCAGCCGGACGATGCACGGCTTGCGTCAGAACCCGGCCTCGAAGTTCGCTTGCAATATGTTACGGCCTTGGAGTCAACCAAGGATGCCAAACGTATTCTGATGATTGTACGAGGCCCTAATTCAACTGAGTGCGTCTCTGACTGGATACACCGTGTGTACAAACCGGGCGACCACGTATATGTGTGTGCCCCACGCGGTGTTGACCAGACACGCTGGACCCGTAAGAACCCACCCAACTACGTCGAGCGCTGTCACGTCCTGATAGGCCGGACCGTCGATACCGGGCGGGTGTGGGATATCGTCGCGGCAGCCCGTTATCTGCAAGGTAAGTACAATGAGGATATTGGCGTCTACGTGCTCGGCGAAGGTACTGCCGGTGTCCTGGCGGCCTACGCTGCCTTGTGGGAACCGGAGATTGCCGGTGTGCTGTTGAACAAACCGCCACTATCCCACATGAACACCGAAGCACCTCAATTTCTCAATGTCTTAAGGGTATGCGACGTTCCAGACGTGTTGGGAATGCTTGCCCCGCGGGCGTTAACCATTTACGGTAACCACAGTGAACATCTTAGGAAAGTCGCTGAAATCTATGCTGCTGCGGGGGCCTCAACGAAGTTCGTTCACAAGCCAGATAAAGCGGACCAAATGAGATAGTAACGCTGGTAGAAGGAGACCCGCCCCCACAGCAAAAAATCATAAAAATATTTGATTTTGCCTGAACCAATTAATATTATGTGAGTATATAATCACATAGTATTATAATTGAGGTGGCTAAAATGCTCGATAAGAAAAAACGTTTACTGTTTGAAAAACAGGCCGAGATCACCAAAGCGATAGCCCATCCATTAAGGATTGCCATAATGTATTTTCTCAAAGATGGGGAACAATGCGTCTGTGATATTGCTGAACACATCGGCTCAGAGCGCTCCAATGTTTCTCAACATCTTTCGGTAATGGTTTCAGCAGGTGTGCTGGCATATAGGAAAGAAGGGCTTTGGGTGATGTATAGGCTTAAAGCCCCGTGTATCCTTGACTTTTTCAAATGCATAACCAACTGCTTAAGGCAACAGGCCAAAGATAGCGAAAAGTTGCTTAAGGTTCTATAGTCTGAGCATCTTGCTATGAACTGCTGAGGAAAGAAGAATCATGAATCGTGAATTGAAGATACTTGCCGCGCTCGTCACCATCTTCGTTGTGGCCTATGCTTTACCCTTGGGCAACCCGAAAATTCAAGAGGCAATCCAGGAAGCATTTCGGCTGCTTCAGTGGTATGCGCGCAACCACACCTTGGCGTGTGTTGTGCCCGCTTTGTTTATTGCGGGAGCTATCATCACCTTTTTGTCCCAGAGCTCAGTAATGCGTTACCTTGGTCCGAACGCCAACCCAATTCTGGCATACGCCGTCGCATCAGTGTCAGGTTGTGTTTTGGCGGTTTGCTCATGCAGCGTGCTGCCGATGTTCGCAGGTATCTATCGGCTTGGCGCGGGCCTTGGGCCGGCCTCGGCCTTTTTGTACTCGGGGCCCGCCATAAATGTTCTCGCCATCTTTTTAAGCGCTCGTGTTTTGGGCTTCTCCATTGGTGTCGGGCGGGCGATCGGCGCGGTAACTTTTTCCGTTGTGATTGGATTGCTGATGGCGGCAGTGTTTCGCAGAGGCGAGCAGGCAAAGGCCGAAGCCGCACTGCAAATGCCCGAACCGGAAAAGCCCCGTCGCCACATCAGTAAGACTGCTCTCTACCTTGCCTGTATGGTTCTTTTTCTTGTGTTCAGCGACTGGTTCAACCCCGGCAATGTCATCGTGAAAACAAGTGACGGCCGAGAATTCAAGGCCGTGGTTATTCATGAGACCAAGGACGCCGTTCGCTTTCAACTCGAGCAAGACCTCGGCTCAGAAAAGTCCGGTGATAAGATAACGCTGCCTAAAACCGAGATTGCCGAGATGCAGGAGCGGCGCACGTGGGTGCTCGCCGTCTATCACGCCCGCTGGTATCTGGCGGGATTGATGGGGCTGGCGGTTGTTATTATGGCCTGGCGGTGGTTCGAGTACGATGAAATTCGCGAATGGATGCACAACACGTGGGGGTTCACCAAGCTACTCGTGCCGCTGCTGTATGGCGGGGTATTCGTCGTCGGCTTCGTAAGTGTCTTGCTGCCCGAAAAGCAGGTGGCGCAGTGGGTAGGCGACAACAGTCTGGGAGCCAACCTCGTAGCCAGCGTCATCGGCACCTTTTGGTATTTCGCCACACTGACCGAGATTCCAATCACGCAGGCGCTGATGAAGCTCGGTATGCATAATGGGCCGGTTCTGGCGCTGCTGCTGGCGGGGCCGGCTCTGTCACTGCCTAATATTCTTGTCATCAGAAAGGTAATGGGCGATCTTAAGACGCTCGTTTTTATCATACTGGTAGTCGTTATGTCCACAATTGTCGGTGTGTTGTTCGGCACATTTTTTTGAGGTGGTACCCTAAAGATGGCACACGTTATTGATAAAAATTCAAGTCGAAAGAACCGTGGTAAAGACAAGGGCCTGAGTGTTTTTGAGAGGTACCTGACTATCTGGGTTGTCCTGTGCATTGTCGGCGGGATTGTTTTGGGCAAACTGGCTCCAGGAGTTGCTACATATCTTGACGGCTTGGCAATTTATGTGAACAAGGCCCCGGTTGTTTCAATACCTATCGCAGTTTGCCTGTTCTTTATGATGTATCCGATCATGGTGAAGATTGACTTCGCTGAGGTGCTCAAAGCGGGCAAAAGTATCAGACCCGTGGGACTCACTCTCTTTGTCAATTGGGCCATAAAGCCGTTCACCATGTATGCAATTTCACTGCTTTTCTTGGGCACACTCTTTCATGGCTTTATTGGTCCTGATGCAGTGGATCAAGTCAAGATGCCCTTTGGACTCGATTTACCTGTAGGTGCCACTTATGGGGCCGGAACAGTTATTCAGGTTGAAGGCCTTAAAATGCTGGAAGTTCCACTTTGGAGGAGTTATTTGGCAGGCTGTATTCTCCTTGGGATAGCTCCATGCACAGCAATGGTTCTTGTTTGGGGTTATCTTGCCAAAGGAAACGATGGACATACTTTGGTGATGGTAGCAATCAACTCTCTGACTATGCTCTTTCTTTACGGACCCTTAGGCGGATTTTTACTTGGTGTAGGCAGACTTCCTGTTCCGTGGCAGGCATTATTGTTGTCGATTGCCATATACGTTGCTTTGCCCTTGGTTGCGGGGTACTTGTCGCGAAAATGGATCATCGGTGTGAAGGGCGACGTCTGGTTCAAGGAGAAATTCCTGCACTTTCTCACGCCCGTTACGATAATTGCCTTACTTACGACGTTAGTCTTGCTGTTTTCGTTTAAGGGAGATGTTATTGTCTCTAATCCATTGACAATCCTCTGGATAGCGATACCGCTTTTTATTCAAACCAATCTCATTTTTTGGCTGGCTTACGGACTTTCGAAGGCCTTGAAGCTCCAGTACCGTGATGCAGCCCCATCTGCGATGATAGGAGCATCCAATCACTTCGAGGTTGCGATTGCCACCTCGACAATGCTCTTTGGTCTGTCTTCCGGTGCGGCACTGGCAACCGTTGTGGGGGTACTGATCGAAGTTCCGGTAATGCTGATGCTCGTGCGAATATGTCTTAGAACACAAAAATGGTTCGGAGCTGTTCAGAGTGAAAACTGTTGATGCAGAAAAGAGTTTTGTCAGAAACGTTTTTCTAAGGGGACCTAACGATGAAAAAAATACAAATTCTTGGTCCGGGTTGTCCAAAGTGTAAGAAGCTTGCAGCCAACGCCGAAGCTGCAGTTGAAGATTTGGGGATCGAATGTGAAATCGAGAAGATAACCGATATAAACCAGATAATGAAATTCGGAGTAATGATAACACCGGCACTTGTGGTGGACGGAGATGTCAAGGCGGTCGGCAAGGTGCCATCGCCGGAACAGATTAAGCAGATACTTGCATAGTCTCAAGCTGTTTTGCAAAGTGCTCAAGAATTGAGAGGTATAGTTTAATTCGTAGAGGATGGTCAAGTATGAACAAGGTAGGCAAAATCGCTGTTATTGTGGTGTTAGTTGTTGCTGTTGGCATTGTAATTATTCTAAAGCAAGAAAAGTCTTCGCGTTTGATTACGGAAACCAGTGCTCGCAACACGGCTAATACTGTCCAAGAGGAAAAAATTAGAAACCAATTGTCAGATGTTGAGCAGTCCGAAACATTGCCGAAGCTGGTTGATCTCGGAGCAGATAAATGCATTCCTTGTAAAATGATGGCCCCTATCCTGGAAGAGCTGAAGAAAGAATATGCCGGAGTTTTCAGCGTGGAATTTATTGATGTCTGGAAAAATCCTGATGCAGGAAAGAAGTACGGCATCAGAATAATTCCAACACAGATATTCTTTGATGCTTCGGGCAAAGAGCTGTTTCGCCACGAAGGATTCTTTTCCAAGGAAGACATTCTGACTAAATGGAAACAGTTCGGCGCCGAACTTACAAAAACAAAATGATGCAGCAGCTTTTTACAACTTTAACGCGGGCGGTGGAAGGCACTGCCCTGATCGCCTTTTGTGCCGCTTTTGTATGGGGTGTTCTTAGCATACTGTTGAGTCCATGCCATTTGGCGAGTATTCCTCTGATCGTCGGCTTTATAGACGAACAGGGCAGAATATCTACTAAACGGGCTTTTCTAATCTCGACACTTTTTGCGGTGGGTATCTTGATAACCATTGCAGCCATCGGTGCAATTACAGCAGCTGCCGGACGAATGATGGGAGACGTCGGCAAGTATGGTAACTACTTCGTGGCGATAATCTTCTTTGTCGTCGGACTACACCTGCTGGGTGTTGTCCCCATGCCGTGGACCGGTCCCGGCCAGGTAGGAATCAAACGCAAAGGGATGCTGGCTGCATTTATCCTGGGTCTGGTCTTTGGTATCGCCTTAGGTCCCTGTACGTTTGCCTATATGGCCCCGATGCTCGGCGTGACGTTCAAGCTGGCTTCAACGAATCTGTTCTATGGTGTTTTATTGCTTCTGATTTACGGTATCGGACACTGCTCGGTAATCGTTTTCGCAGGGACGTGCACAGAGCTTGTTCAGCGGTATATGAGCTGGAACGAGAAGTCCAAAGGCACGGTGATAGTCAAGAGGGTTTGCGGTGTTTTGGTTTTGCTTGGTGGAATTTACCTGATCTACTCAGCCTGATAAAAGAAAGGGGAAAAAAAGAATGTCAGACAAATTAAATCGAAGAAAGTTCCTGGGAACTGTAGGCGCGGCAGTTGCAATCGATGCTGCAGCCAACCCGGTTTATGCCAGCCGGCGTTCGAAACCAGACAAGATCCGGATTATCGGTATCGCCTGCAGCCCACGGAAGGGTAAGACCACAGCGGCCTCACTACAGGTCTGTCTCGAGGCCGCCGCCCAGCTTGATACGAGAATTGAGGTGGAACTTATCGAGCTGGCGGAGATGAAGATCGACGGTGCCCTGGCAGCCGGGTTGCCGCTGGCACCGGGTCAGAAGGACGACTTCGGCAAGCTCATCCCGAAACTCAGCGACCCGAAAGTGAGAGGTATCATCATTGGCACGCCGGTCTACTTTGGCAACATGACATCACTCTGCAAAGCATTCCTCGACCGCTGTATTGCCTTTCGCAAGAGCAACTTTGCGCTGAGCAACAAGGTTGCAGGCGTGCTCGCGGTTGGCGGAGCGCGCAACGGTGGACAGGAATTAACTATTCAATCAGTCCAGGCGGCGTTGCTCTGCCAGGAGATGATCATCGTAGGTGATGCAAGACCAGGCGCACGTATCGGGGCGACTATATGGAATGACGGCAAGGGCGAGGTAACCAGAGACGAGTTTGGTATGGCCACCGCCAGGAACCTGGGCCGTCGAGTCGCTGAGGTCGCCTTGCAACTAATGACAATAGTGAAGTAATCCGGGAAGGTAGTTGTTCTAACCGCGCAGCATTTGTTGGCCATTGCTTTACAAAGCTATTTGTGAAAATCTTCCCAAAGGCAAAAGGCTCGGTTTATAAAGCAAATAAACGTTTTTAATATACGGAGGTTCGAAATGATTGATTCAAAAATAAAGGAGCTGATTGCTGTTGGAGCTTCGGTTTCTGCAAATTGTCACCCGTGCGTAAAGTATCACGTTGGCAAAGCCCGCGAAATGAAAATTGATGAAAAGGAAATTCAGCAGGCCATTGACGTAGGAAAAATGGTAAGAAAAGGTGCTGCCGGCCAAATGGATGAGCTTATTTCGGAAATAGCTGAATAATCTAAAAAATATCCTTAAGTAAAATCACGGAAACAGGAACTCCAAATCGCTCTCTAATTTAAAGCCGGCTTTGTACTCAATGGCCGACGTACTGGGACTGAAATAGGGCTCTCGATACTCGATGCTCGATACTGGATGCTTGATACTCGATGCTCGATACTTGCTGCTCGACTCACGAGTAACAGGATAAGGATACGTAAAAACAAAAAGGGCTGCTCCTATTGCATATTAAAACAATAGTCAATATTCAATAGAAAATAGTCAATTGCCAACCAGCTCCCAGGTCAGCCGGGGATAATCCTGGCCTTCGAGAATCCACCAGATGTCCTCGGTGCCATTTATGCTCTCGTCCACGAAGCCCCAGCCGGATGAGGTGAATATTCCATATGATTTTGCCGATTTTCAGGCCCAGTTCGCTGTTTCTGCAAAGATTTTCTCCACTACGCGAGTTTTCTGTTGACAGACTTGTCTCAATCGGACAGACTATTTTCAGGAAAGAATAGCGAAGATGCGTAGTTTCTACACTTGACAATCTGCTCTGAATACGCGCTAACGCCTCTTGAGTTTTCCGGAGGAGAGAGTCAAAATAGCGTTCAATTACGATGTCATTCTGAGCCCTTCGCTTTGCTCAAGGATAAACTCCGCGAAGAATCTCGCGGCGGGTGGCAGCCTCAAGCCTGCCCTGAGCGAAGCCGAAGGGCGCAGCTTGGGGATGGCTCGTGGCCTGTAAAGCTGCGCACAGTGTGCGGCGTGAAAATATTAACAATTTTTGAAAGGAGAATGAGATGAAAACTACAAGAATGTTACTAATTTTGGTTTTGGCATTGGTGGTAGGTCTGCCTGCGGGCGTTGCCAACGCAGATTTCACCTTCGGTGAGCCCACGAATCTGGGGCCAACCATAAATAGTCCTCATGTGGAGGACCCTGGCAGCATCTCGTCTGACGGCCTGTCGCTCTACTTTAGATCCAACCCATCTGGGTCTTTCAAAGACGACATATACGTGTCAACCAGAACAACGACAGATGACGCTTGGGGT
The DNA here is from genome assembly GCA_030615025.1 of Phycisphaerae bacterium. GTDB lineage: Bacteria > Planctomycetota > Phycisphaerae > Sedimentisphaerales > Anaerobacaceae > CS2-K091. The sequence goes on from JAUXAB010000061.1 coordinate 23,271, forward strand.
ACGCCGGTGAAACTTGGCCCACCTGTCAACAGTTCGGGTTTAGACGCTGGCGCGATAATCTCGACTGACGGCCTGTCGCTCTACTTTACGTCCCTCAACCGAGCTGGTGGATACGGCAGCCTCGACGTCTGGGTAGCGACGCGGGCAACGGTCTCCGACCCTTGGTGCGAACCCTCGAATCTGGGGCCGACGATCAATACTTCGCAGGATGATATCGCTACGTCCATATCTTGCGATGGCCTAGTACTGTACTTCTACCGGAAGCCACCTCCTAAGGGTCCTGGCGACATATATATGTCAACCCGACCAACGACAAACGACGCTTGGGGTGAACCGGTGAATCTGGGGCCAACGGTCAACAGTTCGGCTTCAGACGGTAGTCCATGCATATCGGCCAACGGCCTATTACTGTTCTTTCACTCCAATCGGCCGGGCGGGTTCGGTGATCACGACCTATATATGACGAGGCGGGCAACGATAGACGACGACTGGGGCATGCCTGTCAATCTTGGGCCAGTTGTCAACAGTTCGGCTTCTGATTATGCTGCAACCATCTTGCCTGATGGTTCTACCCTCTACTTTGCGTCCGAACGGCCTGGAGGGTACGGGGACAGGGACCTGTGGCAGGTGCCAATCATCCCAATTGTAGATTTCAACGGCGATGAAATCGTGGACATTGAGGATCTGGTGAAACTGATTGAACACTGGGGTACAGATGAGCCGCTGTGTGACATTGGTCCCATTCCCTGGGGGGATGGTGTGGTGGATGAGGCTGACTTAGAGGTCCTGATAAGCTACTGGCAGCAGGAGTTTGAATTTCTGCCCTTTGACCTTCTGGCATATTGGAAGCTGGACGAGGCAGAAGGCATTATCGCCTACGAAAGCGCTGGCGACAAAGACGGCACGGTCAATGGTGAGCCGCTCTGGCAGCCTACCGGCGGTAACGTAGATGGCGCGCTGCAGTTCGATGGGACCGATGATTATGTCAGCACCGACTTTGTGTTGAATCCAGAGGATGGGGCATTCAGCGTCTTTGTCTGGATTAAAGGAGGCGCTCCAGGGCAAGTTGTTTTGTCGCAAATAGGAGGTGCAAACTGGCTTTCTGCGGATTCATTAGAAGGTAACCTGATGACGGAATTGAAGACTCTTGGCCGGGGCGGCGACGTCCCAATAGTGTCGGAAACTGTAATCACCGATGGCAACTGGCACCGTATCGGCTTTGTATGGGACGGCTCGTACAGGTACCTATACGTTGATGGAGCAGAGGTTGCAAAAGATGCAAAATCTTTCTCTATGTTGGAAAGTTCGGATGGCGGTCTATATTTGGGTGCCAGCAAGAATCTCGAAGCCGGGACTTTCTTCTCCGGCCTGATCGATGACGTTCGGATCTACAACCGAGCGATAACTCCATAGACGCTCCGGTCACTGGCCCTCGCCCTTTGCAATAAGGGCGGGGGCTGGCGGATTAGGGCACCTCAGAAAGACGCTGCTTTTGACAGTAATTACGCTAAAGGAAACCAAATTCAAACAATCGCCGCCCCCGTCGGCTGACCAATAAAGTAAGACGGAACGGAGTCACGGAGATTTTTCCGGAATTCACTCGACTTCAAACCTGTTTTATGGTATAATATATAAATAACATACGTATATCGTATATCGTAT
>JAUXAB010000071.1 GCA_030615025.1 Phycisphaerae bacterium
GGTCATCCTGGAAGAAGACCCGAAGACGCCGAGCACCCGGCTGAGCACACTCGGCGGCGAAGAGTCAACCAGGTTGGCCCAGCGTCGTCGCATTGACCCCGGCACACTTCAGCGCAGGCTTCGTGGCGACCTTGACTGGATAACACTCAAGGCGATGGAGAAGGACCGCACCCGCCGTTATCAGACGGCCCACGCTTTGGATGAGGACATCCAGCGGCACCTCACCCACGAGCCGGTATTGGCTGGGCCGCCCAGCACCATATACCGTCTGAAAAAATTGCTTCGCAAATACCGAACGCAGGCTATTGCGGCAGCAACGGTGATGATTCTACTTGCTTGTATGACAGTCATATCTGTGATGTACCTTCGGGCCGTTAATCGAGGTAAAGAGGTTGAATCCCTCAAACACAGAGACACTCTGTCGAAGGCAATGGAATTGCGTTCCAGCGGACAGTTCCAGGAGGCCCTGACCAAAGTCGAAGCCATTGTCGATAGCGAACACGTTGGCCCTAAAGCACATCTATTGCGTGCGCGACTCGTTCTGGAATTACAAGGGCCTGCCGCTGCTGTGAAAGAACTTCAGAAGCTGCTGAAGGAACGAGATGAGATTGCCTGCCAGGCCTATTTTCTTCTGGCCAGGATATATCTGGAAAGTGACCCTGGTGACGCTGAAACAACAGAAGAATACCAGCAGAAGGCAAAAGAACATCAGCAAAAAGGCGAGAAGTTATTTTCGGAGTCCGCCGAGGCCTACTTCAACCGTTCTATGATGGCTGGCACCGTGAATAAAACTCTTGAATGGTTGAACAAGGCCATAGACTTTGAACCGGGCCATTATGACTCTCGCGAAGCGAGAGCCCTGGCATATTATGTGCTGAAAGACTACGGCAAGATGGAGCAAGACGTGGAGGCAGTTATTGTGATGCGGCCGAAGGATTCATTAGGGTATGCCCTTCGTGCGATTGCCCGGCGGGAAAAGGCGATAAAAGTGGGCGAAAAGGAGCTATTAGATGAGGCCATCAGGGACCACAATAAAGCGATCAAGATTTCGCCTGACGACCCCGAATTGTATAACCAGCGCCGCCGGACGCAGATGCGAATGGGCAACTACGAACAGACACTTTTGGATGCACGCAAATGTGTTGAACTGGAACCTGAAGAGGGTATTTATCGCTTCCACGTTTTTTGTGCACTCGTTGCTTCGGGCTACTATGATGAAGCGAAGGTCAAATACGACACAATCATTAAGTCCGGCCTAATGACAAAACGGCAGCTTGATCGATCGGCTGCGAAATATGTGTCTGACACCCTTGATGCCGGTCTATCATGGTATCAGCCGCAGCGCAGACCCGAAGGTGCTGCTTTCTTGGCAATGCACGAATCGGGCGAAATTTATGAGCAGTTAGCTAAAAAGGCCAAGCGTATAGTGGCCGAGGGGTTTCATGCTACCTGGTCGCCTGATGGAACCGAGCTGGCCTACAGCCGGGGAGTTCTCGGCTTTGCTGGTATTGAAATCATCAATCTGGAGTCGGGAAAGACTCGGCTCTTGACGGTTCCCGGTCATGATCCGGCGTGGTCTCCTGACGGGCGCTACATTGCGTTTGTCCGCTATCGACAGACCCTATTACTTACTGATCTTACGGCCGAACGTGCGGCGAAAGATCCGTCTCTCGGGGAGCGAGAGGTCTGGATTATCAGAGCCCATGGCACAGAGGAGCCGCGGTTGCTGGCCAAGGGATATTGGCCTTGCTGGTGCAGTGACTCAAAGCGAGTTTTCTATCATTCACGGCTGGACATGATGCTCTACTCAATTTCCATCGAAGATGGTGCAAAACCGACACCGCTCATCTCGTGTCCGAGTAATTATCCTGTAGTGTCACCGGATGAGAAGTACATCGCCTATAGGGTGGGCGGCGAGCTTCGAATCGTGGAAATCTCCTCCGGTTCCGTAATTGCCAGATGGCTTGTACCTCTTGAAATACAACTTCTGCTCATGAACTTCTCACCAAATGGTAGGGAGCTGGGCGTTGGAGGCTTTGGCACTCTGGGGTTTTGGATTTACGACCTGAAAACGCAAAGACCCTCAAAGCTGCTGAGCGGTTCATTTGGGTGGTGTAGTTGGTCTGCCCCTGACATAAGCAAGATGGCCATCGAAAGGGTATATGGGGATCTGCATCACGAAATCTGGGTCGCCGAGGTCGCAGCGTTCGGGCCGGGACGAACGATTGAGCAGCATTGCCAGGAAATGGTTGACTTCTATACTCGCCGAATCAAGACCGATCCTGAGGATGCAGGAAACTATCTTTCGCGCGCGGAATGCTACGTTTACCTCCAGGACAACAAAAAAGCTTTTGCTGATTTAGAGAAGTATGCCGAGATAAACCCATCAAAAGCAGCAGCGGGATATAACAGCCTGGGATGGGGTTTAGTTCGCAGAGCTCAGGAGATGGTCAGTCCCGAAATCGCCGTGGAGCTTTATCGTAAGGCAAACGAAATAGAGCCAGAGAGGTGGGGCTATCTCAATGGCCTTGGGATGGCACACTACCGCGCGGGCCAGTGGGAAGAGGCAATCAGCGCATTAACCAAATCAACTGAAATAGCTGGCGGGGAACATAGTCGGAATTTCTTGTTTCTGTCTATGGCTCACTGGCAATCAGGCAACAAGGCCGCGGCAGCAAACTGGTACAATAAGGCAATTGAATGGATACAAAAGAGCAATATTGATATAGACCGGGAGCCAGACTCAATTCTATATAGTTTTTACTTAGAAGCTGCGGAACTGATGGGTATCAAGGTCAAGGAATTTGACCGTAAGGCGCCTCTTATGGGTAAACAGGTCGCGGCGGTAACGGCCCGGGCCGATAGCAGCCATTTAGATATGACAGTGGCGCATATCTTAGATGGGGCCGGTCTGGTGGATGGAGACGGAGACGGCCTGCTCGAACATGGAGAAACGCCCGAAAATATGTGGCTCAGTGAAGAAGGGGGGACGAGGGGCTGGGTCGAGTTCGACCTTGGAGGTGTGTATGAGCTGGGCTCAATTTCAGTGTGGAACTACAATGAGAGGGGCCACACAAAGCGGGGTGTTAAGAGCGCGGATATCTTGGTTTGGACGCAAGATAGCGGCTGGCAGAAGATATTTGATGATTTCAATTTTGCCGAAGCGGAGGGCAGCTTTGACTATGATGAGCCGATACTGGTGAGATTTGACGGGGTAAAGGCCCAAAAGGTGCGTTTTGACGACCTTGGTAGTCTTGGTGATGAGGAATATGTCGGTCTGAGCGAAGTTCGATTTTTCCAAAGGCGGGGTCCTGAGGCGATTAGACCACATCCTGCTGATGGTGTAGACATAGGTGTGCCAATGGAGGCAAAGCTCAGTTGGACACCGGGGGTGGGTGTGAAAGCCCATAGAGTCTACTTAGGCACCAACCCTGATAGTCTCAAGTATATGGGCAGAGTTGAGGCCGGTGACACCAGCGAAGTCAAGTTACCCAGGCTGGAAAAGCGCCAGACGTACTGGTGGAGAGTTGATGCTGAGAAATTAGATGGGTCAATGATAAAAGGCGAGTTCTGGAGCTTTTCGACGGGGAGAATGGTCGCCTGGTGGAAATTTGAAGAGGCGAAGGGCGGTGTAACTGTTGATTCGTCCGGCAGCGGTCTGGACGGCAAACTCGTGGGGGACGCACACATCATTTCAGAACCCGTAAGAGGTAATGTGCTCAGTCTCGACGGTGATGGTGATTATGTAAATTGCGGAAGTAATCCGGCCTTCGACATTACCAACTCGATTACGGTTACGGCATGGGTAAATATCACCACCGTTCCCGGTATCTGGACAAGTATCGTCACTAAAGAGGACTCAGCCTGGAGGCTTTCTACGGCACGTGACGAGAGAAGATTTCACTTTGCCATCAGCTCTGGTACTGCCGGTCACTACATCAACGGAAATATTGAGGTAGCAGCCGGCCAATGGCATCACGTATGTGGAACGTATGATGGGGCGAATATCCGTTTATACGTGGACGGCGTGGAGGACCCAAAAAGTCCGCTGGCCTATAGCGGCAGCATAACCAGAAATGCCTATGACGTGTGGATTGGCGGAAACGCGAAATGGCCGGACCGCAAATGGAACGGCCTGATCGACGACGTGCGGATTTACAGCTATGCTCTGTCGCAAGACGAAATAAAAGCCCTTTACGCCGGCAACGGCCCCGGCCCAACAGAAGAATAAAGGCAGATAAATGTCGATAAGAGAAGATTACGGAATACCCGGAAAGGGGGAGATGATAATATGAGAGGAGCTGGTAATGGCAGGTAATAAGAACTATCTGAATCGGCGCGATGTTCTGAAAGGCATCGGTGTTGGATTGGTGGGTGTTACGTTCGGCGGGAAAATTTTTGGGCCTGTCGGCAGCCGGGCTGCAGTTAGCAGCCCGCTGGTCAAAGAAGGCCAATTATATCAGAAGGTAACTAAACCGGCGCGGGTAAGCCTGGTCAAGGGCAATGACCGGCGAGAGATCGTATATCAGACGCTAAAGAAAATTGAGGATGAAGTTCTGGGCTCTATCGGCGACAAAAAGATTTTGATTAAGCCAAATATGGTGCAGGTCAAGACTCCGCTTTGCGCTACGCACGTTGACGCGATACGGGCTATCCTGGATTTTCTTAGGCCGCACTATAAAAGTGAGATTATTATTGGAGAATCGACTGCCGCGAGAACATCGACATTCGATGGGTTTAAGAATTACGGGTATCTTGCGCTCGAGAAGGAATACAACGTGAAATTGGTCGACCTTAATCGGGACACCTACCAATACCGGTACGTCTTCGGCAGAGGAAATCGTCCACTGCCGATACGGATTATCTCAACCTTTCTGGACCCCAATATCTATATTATTTCTGCAGCCCGGATGAAGACCCACGACCGGGTACTGACTACGTTGTCGTTAAAGAATGTTCTTCTGGGCAGTCCTTTGAATGATTACAAAAAGAATGATAAGTGGCAGGTGCACACCGGTCAGCGGGCCGTCAACACCCTTTGCCATTATAATATGTTTCACTTAGCCCAGGAGGTATATCCTGACCTTGGGGTTATCGACGGATTCGTGGGAATGGAAGGTAACGGCCCGGTAGGGGGTACTGCCTTCGATTCACGGGTTGCGCTGGCCAGCCGGGATGCCCTGGCGGCGGACATCGTAGCTACCAAGATTATGGGATTTGACCCGAAACGGATTCTTTACCTTACATCCTTGACTGAAGCGGGTCTGGGACAGGGAGAGCTCGAAAAGATAAATGTTGTCGGCACGCCGATGAGTCAGTGTCAATATCACTTCAAGCCGGAAAAACATATGGCCGAACTCTATAACTTATGATAAATGGCGGAATCGCGTAAAAAAGGCCGACCCCTGCTTGTCGCTGGCAGGGGCCGGCCTGATTATGTTTGCTATCTTATAGAGCTGTTTTGATAACTACCTTTCGAGCTCGTTCCACTGGTCGGCGGTGAGGTCTTCGGCGGTCAAATCTCCGAAAATTACACGGTAGTGGTCGTCCGAAACCTTCCATTTTAACAGTACCATATCAGCATCATCCGGGCCGACCGATTCACCGTAATACACGGCTTCTTTTTTGTCCGGGACCAACGTCATATAGAAGAAGCCGATTGATTGAAGCGGCCTTACTGTTTCCATCGATTTTTTCATGAGCGCATCACGGATCTCGTCTTCTGACATTTCGGTAGTCTGGCTCATTTCCTCTTTCAATTTCAGTAATTGGTCCTTCAGGTATTGATTGTCTTTTAGGGCGGCGAACTCCTGGGCAAGTTCCAACATATTAAGTGTCTTCGGGTATTTCCCAGTCATCTCAGCAAACAGCCTTAGGCCTTCAACGGCATCGGCCTCACTCATACCCGGCATCTTCACACCATCGGTCGGGAAGGGCTTGAAATCTTCTGGTATAACCGGGTCAAAATCGCTTGCCTGGACTGGGACGTTCCACCGGTAATCGTAAGTAGCGCTGGTCATCTGCATTTGCTCGCCAGACTTGAGGTCCGTCTCGGAGCGGAACGGCAGCCAGTTTTCGACATCCACCCAAAGTGTAAACTCAATACTTGTTGAATCACCGCCAATTGCACCGATGAAAGCAGGATCTGTCGTCCGGAAACCTTGAACCTCTACACCATCAATCACCGACCTGCCCAGCTCAGTGTACTCACACTTCATAATTTGCTTTATCATTTCTCTCGGGTCATTGTTCTGCTTCTTCATCCTGGCGAGCAATTCATCATCAAATGGCGTTCGTATGTATTGTTTCTTCTCCGGTATAATTGTAATGGCCATCTTTTTCTCCGGGAGAAGATAAATCTGCTGGGTCATTGTCTTACCGGTATTGGGATCGGTGCTGTCCCAATACCATTTCACGCCATAATCGTCTGAGTGGGTAGCGAGAATTGTAGTCTCCACACCCGGCATTAGTTTTCCTGTTATTTTCATTTCCATTGTGTACATATAAGCACGGGTCTGCTGTACCTTCTCAAGGACTTGCGCCAAAGCGATGCCCGAGCCTCCATTGTTAATGAGTGGAAGACCGGCCAGTATGGCTATAATTATCACCGCCGCAGCGGCGAGTTTCGTTATTCTGTTTTTCATAATAGTTCTCCAAATTAAGTCCAGGCGAATGGTATGCCTGGGTGTTTGTTCTTTATCTTCTTCGTTCGCCACAGCTTCGAGGAGCGATTCTTTAGCTGACTGATACACCTGCTCATCAGCCGACAGTTCGCTCATGGAATCGGCACATTCGAGTACAGCTTCAAGCTTTTTCAGCTCACTTCTGCACTGCCGACACTCAGCCAGGTGTGCTTTTACCTCGGATGATTGTTGCTCCGACAATTCCTGGAGGGCAAACTCCACCAGCAGTTCCTTGATTTGTTCGTGTGTATTCATAGCTCACCTGTCCTATTCACATAAATAATCGCTAAGTTCCCGAGCCAATCGCTTCAACGCCCGATGCAGATGGACTCTCACTGTTTCCTGCGAACAGCCCAAAATCTGTGCAATCTTCTCATATCTTAATCCTTCGATTCTCGCGAACACAAACACATCTGCCTGACGCTTCGGGAATCCGGCAAGGGACGCGGTCAGCTTCTGCTGCAGTTCGGCAGTTCTCAATGGGCCGTCCGGCCTTTCCCTCGTGGCGGGACAGTCCTGCTGCTCCACAAGCGGTTCCATCTTTGACTGTTTGGCAAACTCGATTGCTTTTCGCACTGTGACCCGATACAAATATGCGCCCCAGTTCACCTGGCCGTTGTATTTGTGCCATCGCCGCAAGATTGCAAGAAACACTTCCTGATGAACGTCCTGGGCTTTGTGACTATCGCGTAATATCCGAATCGCCGTTTTCATAACCGCTTTACTGTAATCATTGACTAACTCTTTGAAACTTAGCTGTGGCACTGTTTTACCCTTAAAAACCTTAAACTATGCATAGCTCGAATGTGCTAAAATCCACACATCCACAATTATAGAGGCTCCAAACCAGATTTCGTTTACAAAAAACTTTAACTTTTTCTATTTTACCCTTTATTGCCCCAAAAGCGCATAAAAAAGGCCGGGCCCTAAGAGCCCGGCTTTCCTTTCACCTGTTAGAGGCTTTTTTATTCGGCTGCTTTGGTAGACTCATCTGCCCTGGTAGGGGGGACTCTGGGTCTTGAGCGCATTCGAGTAGTACGACGTGCTCGTCCCATGTTTTGGCCCAAAGAGGGATATGTTAGGACCTGTACCTTTTCGCGGAATTTGTCGTAATCCAGAACGCCCTCCGCGAAGGCGTCCACGTCCGACTTTTCGGCACGAATGGTAAGCACCGTTGCCGAGGAAGAGCCAGTTTCGCTGTAACTACCGCCACCATAGCCGCCCATACCGCCGCCGCCGTACATGCCGCCGCCACCGCCGTACATACCGCCGCCACCGCTGTACATGCCGCCGCCACCGCCGTACATGCCGCCGCCGCCGTACATGCCGCCGCCACCGTACATGCCGCCGAGGCCGTAGCGTCTATTATATTGAATGACCTCATTAGGTTGTCGGCCCGCTCCGGTAACCGTAAGAATTACCCACTCGTCCGGTTTCAAGTTTCGAATGTTTGCCGCGTGTTTCAGCGATTTGATAAGCTCTTTTTTCATCTCTTCAATTTTCTCTGCATCGTATTTTTGTTCTAAGCGGTAGTCCCTGCTGCTCCTGCGATTCATCGGGTCAAATATTTCCTGTTTTGCCCGCTGCCAGATTGGGTCGACGTGTTCTTCGGTTTTTTTGGCCTCTTTTTCTTTTGATTTGGGTGGAGCTGTGAGCGGAAAATTCGCTTGCATTAAAAAGAGCGCCCCGTAGCCCTGCAGGTAGATGGCTTCTGTGGCGCGACTGTCCCGCCCAAAGAAGTCGCCATAATCGGGAAAAACTTCTCGAATCAGGTAAGAGCCCTTACTGAATTTTCTGTCAAAGATGCGCAGCATAACATACAAATCTTGCCATATTGCTGCAAGGTCTTCTGCTTTAATCTCTGTGTTTGGAATCACGAGCACTTTTCGGCTGCTGCTGCGCCCGGTTGTGGCTTGCCCCAAGCCGAAGGTAACCACCTCCGCCAACGGAAGAGACGGAGGAGGCACAACAGCCACAAACTCATCGGCGACACCGACACCTGGCTCTTCCGAATACGTAGTCGATTCTACAGCCGAAACCCCCAGAGACGGAAGAGGTGGAGCCGGAGGCACTGTGGATCGTATGGCGACTACAGGCTGCTTGGTTTCCGTGCCTGATTCTGCCTGGGTTTCTACAACACCTCCTTGAGCCAAGGCAGAACTTCCCATCGCTAAACCGAAAACGACAAGCACAATAATTGTTCTGATAAAAGATTTCATTTTTGCTCCTTTCCTTTAATTGGTTAAACTTTCATATACATCCGGAGCCGAGCAACGAGCCCGGCTGCAAAACAATCGGGCTAATTTTCCTTCGTATCGAGTAGTTTGTCCGTCCGGGCAGCGAGGGCCACCAAATCTTTTCCGAGCTGGCTTTTGTCCTGTAATCTACTAAATTCTATTGTTTCAAAAGCGGCGGCAACCTGTCGGCGATCGCGTGCCCTAGTGGCTTCGATTAACTCAATGAGCTGTATCAAACGCTGCTCCGTCAGGGTGCCGGAAGCAGCTAAAATCTGGTCGGCGAACTCAGTCAGGTCGCGGCGAACCTGCTGACGAAGCTCGTTTTTAAGCTGGACACAACCGGCCGCGAAGACCGGCTGCCAGCGGCGGTTCATCTCCTCTGCGAGAGAAGATTTCAACGAGGTTTCCAGAGCAGAGCGGAGTTGGTCCATATCCGGCGCCGGAGCTGAGAGCCGGCCGACGGCATATCCGAGGCCAATCATCAGCACCGCCGCGGCAGCTAATTTTGCTATTGGACTTTTCATCAACGGCCATACCCTTGTGCCCTTGCTACCACGCTTTTGTTGTTTACCAACAAGAGCAGCCCGGACGCGTTCCATGGCACGGTCGGTCGCCTCTGAAGTGGGCTCTATCTGCGAGAGAGTCTTTAGCCGCCGGCGGATTTGGTTTTCGTCAATCTTCGACATTATATGTCTCCTTTCCGGAAAGACCTGAATTGTTTGATCCAAGTATATTTCTAAGGTTGCTCATAGCCCTGGAACACAAGGCGCGTGCCTGGTGAGGTGTTTTGCCAAGCTGTTCAGCAATATCATCGTAAGATTCCTGCTGGATGTATCGCATCACAAAGACCTCGCGGGCAGGTGTATTAATCTGCTCAATTGCATTTAGTATTTCCTGTAATTCTTCTTTCTGAACCAGTTTTGCCAATGGCGATTTTTCATTCGAGGCCGGTTCGTTTAGCCGGTCCAAACCTAAAACATTCCGCTTTTGGCTGCGCCGCCAGTCAAAAGCCAGATTTATCGCAGCCCTTCGGGCGTAAGCGCCCAGGTTTTTTACTTTGTCCAGCTCGCTGGAATTACTGAGCTTTATAAACAATTCCTGCATCAGCTCTTCAGCAACGTCCTCGCGCAGTGTCAGCCTGGTCAGAAGCGCGTAAAGAGCCGCCCCGGACTTTTCCAACAGCTCCAAGAGTTTTCCGTGCCCGTTTTTCAAAAAACTTCCTCAGGTTCCTGTTTCAAGAGCTCACTATTATAGACGAAAAGGACAGCTTGTGCGCAACAACTTTTCGCAAGGTTTTTTTGTTTTCTGCTGTCGATGCGCATACAAGAGGCCGAGCCAAACAAGCCCGGCCATTCTTTAGAGAGGATGCGTACTAATTACTTTGGGGTCTTGAATTCGTACTCATAAGCTTCGTCTTTGTCTAAATCTTTGCCTTGGCAGCGGAGGATGAAACCGGTCTTGGTTTTCTCGTATTGAAAATCCTTGCCGCTGAATAAATCTCGCGGCAGGTCGGCGGGCAAAGCATCAGGTAGTTTGCCTGTCTTAGCCTTTATTATATAAATCTCAATAGCTGCCTTAATGGCATTACTGTGGCTTCCCAACCTCGTTGACAGGGTGTAAATTTTCCACCATGTAGGTGAACAAGCAGCAGCCAAGGTTGCATCGGGATTTTTACTAAATTCCTTCGACGGTTTCTCGTCCAACTGCTTAAGTTTTGAATACGCTCCCAGGTACGGCAAGTCGAAGGCAGCTTGAACGGCGTCCATATATTTATTCCAGTAGGCCTTGTTTCTGTCAAAAAACTGTTCATCAGCCTCAAGAATTTTTTGAAGAATCTTCTTTTTAAAAGGCCCATCGTCAAGACCGGAACGCACGACATTGCCAATTTTCTCCGGAGACATAGAGATGATTCCTGCTTCGCGTTTCCAGCGAAGGACCGGTTCTATGGAGAACGGTCGCTTGTCGAACTCGGTGAGCTTGTCTCTCAGCCAGGTCAAGGTCTCTATATCCTGTGGCATATCCGACAGGATGAGGGTCATGCATCTGTTGGTCGCAGCGTTAATTGCGGCACCGACAAGGTAGCCTAAGATTGGACGTTCGTTCAGGTGACGGGCCATTTTGTAGATACTGATGCAGCGACCCAGTGCTTTCCTGTAATCGCCTCTTTGGGCCTGCATCCTTGCGTCGACGGCGAGAAGCACAAATAGCTCTCTCGCCTTATGAAGAGGGGGCAGCAGGACTTCAGTGCCTTGGGAGTAGTCCAATCCCCAATCGCAATGGTCTACCCCGGTGGCATCGAACACGATGTTTATGACTCTGCGATTCTTCTTTAGGTATTGCTCTATTTTCTCGTTGGATTCAATCTTGCCCTTCCAGTAGTCCCACAAATCAATCTGGTGCTCCGGCTCATAGAGCATGAAGGCCTTGTAATAAAGCACTGCCGCATTGTCCGGTGGATAAGCAAAGACTGATGGGGCTGATACAAGTAGTACCAAAACAGCGAATATCGCCGTTGTTGTTTTTCTGCTTTTAATTGTTTTCATAGCCTCGTCCTTTCTGAACTTTTACCATTACCATTAAATTCTGCGAGTATTTGCTCAACGGATAAGCTACTTGGCCGTAATCCACACAGCTTGAAAGCCTGTTTGCATTGTTTTTCTACAGCTTCTATTCCTCCTTTCCGAAATGCACGTTCAAGCGACAGCGCTGTCATCATTTCGACCGGGGATTTTGCAACTCTCGGACCAATTTGTTCACCCGGGCCCCGGCGAACGAGAACGGCAAATAAACCAATACCCACGATTATCACAGCCGCCGCTGCGAGCTTTGTGATTGGGCTTTGGCGAACCACTCGCCATATGCTCGATCGGCCAGTGCGGGAATCCTGCTCTGAAAGCGACTGGAGCATTTGAAACTCTTCAGGGTATTTTTGTTTCCATTTCTCGACGTCAAACTCCGGTTTACCTGAGTTGATGGTCCGGGAGATTAGTTCGTCCAGCCATTTTTCATCTTTGTTTTTGCTCATTATTGCACCTTGTCAAAACCGTTACACCTTAGGTGGTTTGCCATTTTTTTCTTTGCTCTTCGCAGCCTCCCGTTTATCGCCTGTTCGGAGATGCCCAGCACAATGGATATTTGTTCGTACGTCATACCGTCGTAATACCGCAGGAAAATTACTTCTCTTGCCGTGGCCGAGAGTTTGTTTATGGCTTCCTTAACGGCGTCAGTGATATCATTTTCGTGCGATTTGGCTGCTGTCATCGAAAGGTCGTCAGCAGTGTGGAGTGTCTCTGTGCTGCGTGCCATATCTCTTGCGGCGTTCCTGCAGATGGCAGCGAGCCAGGCGGCAAATTTACTTTTATTTTTCAACTGCGGCAGTTTTCGAACGGCCTTTGCAAAGGCCTGCTGGGCTGCATCTTCAGCCAGGTGCCTGTCGCCGATTATCGAATGGGCGATGGCAACCATAGCCGGATAGTATCGCCGGCATAACTCGGTGAAGCTGTCCGCATCGCCGTCGCAAGCTCGCTCGATTAGTGTTAAATCCAGCTTCTGTAGCACTAACTTTTCCTTTTTCAACATTCCCGGCGTCTTGGTCCTCCGTAAGGAGTCCCAAGGACAGCTCTCATTATTGTAGACTTACATTTGCGCTGAAAATGGGCGCTGAAATTCCTGCTTTTGCAGATTTTTTGGGGTCCCCAACACAATAAAGGCCGTTTCGTGGTCCCCTTTTCATTATATTCGCTTCGGCACGATAAGCGTACAGAAAAACCGGCCTGTGTGGGCTGAAACCAAGGGTTGTGCCTCTTGTACGAAAATAGGTTTGACCCCGTTAGAAATTCTATGCAAGATAATAATATGGCAAAGAAAGGGAAAATTTCTAACGGGGTTGACGGCCCTTTATAGCGATATTATATTGACCGATTCAATACGAAGTGAAACAGCGATTAATTGTTGGAGCGAAAAATGGACAAGAGCAAAACGGATATCCGCCCTGGCCGGACTTCTACCAGACGAATTGTCGCTGAAGGCATAACCTTCGACGATGTGCTGCTGCTGCCGGCAAAGAGTGATTTTGTGCCGAGCCAGGCCGAAACCAGCACGCAATTGACCAACAATATCACGATAAATATCCCGATTGTCTCGGCTGCTATGGATACGGTTACCGAGGCGGCATTGGCGATAGCGCTGGCCCAGGAAGGCGGGATCGGGGTAATCCACAAGAATCTATCGGTTGAGGCCCAAAAAAGAGAGGTGGCAAAAGTCAAGCGTTCCGAGCACGGCGTGATTCTCGACCCGGTAACGTTATCGCCGAGTGAACCGGTCAGAAGGGCACAAGAGCTGATGAACGTACAGAATGTATCGGGCATCCCCATTGTCGACGGCAAAAAGCTGGTGGGCATTTTGACACGCAGGGATTTGAAATTCCTTAAAGACTACGATGTCAAGATAAGTTCTGTAATGACAAAGGACAATCTTGTTACCGGCCCGGGTGGGACGACCCTTGAACAGGCGAAGGAAATTCTGCAAAAGCACAAGATTGAGAAGTTGCTTCTGGTCAATTCGGATGGCGCACTGGTGGGTTTGATTACTATGAGGGACATCGACCGGGTCCAGCAATATCCCAGAGCCGCCAGGGACAAGCGAGGCAGGCTGCGCGTCGGTGCGGCGGTGAGCGTTCACGACTATGAGCGAATCGAGGCCCTAATAGCAGCGGATGTTGATATTATCGTAGTCGATACCGCTCACGGCCATTCGCAGAATGTTATCGATACCGTAAAGAAAATCAAAGCAGAGTATGATATCGACGTGATTGCGGGCAATATTGCGACCGCTGTTGCGGCGGAGGATTTGATAGCAGCCGGCGCAAATGCCATAAAGGTCGGCATCGGGCCCGGCGCAATTTGTACCACGAGAGTAATTTCCGGTGTAGGGGTGCCGCAAATATCCGCGATAATGAGCTGCGCCGAGGTGGCCGAATCGCATAATATCCCGGTTATTGCCGACGGGGGAGTAAGGCAGTCGGGCGATATAACAAAAGCAATTGCCGCCGGGGCTTCGAGTGTGATGGTAGGGTCATTGTTTGCAGGCCTGAAGGAAAGTCCGGGCCAACTGGTCATCTACAAGGGCAGGCAGTTCAAAGAATACAGAGGTATGGGGTCGTTGGGAGCGATGGTCAAAGGTTCGGCGGAAAGATACGGTCAGAAAAGCTCCACGGAGAAAGACAAACTCGTGCCGGAAGGTGTGGAAGGGCGGGTGCCATACCGCGGGACACTTGATGCCTTTGTCTATCAACTGGTTGGGGGGCTGCGGGCTGGTATGGGCTATTGCGGAGCACGAAATATCGAAGAGCTGAGGAAGAACGCGCGATTCGTGCGTATAAGCGCAGCGTCAGTGGCTGAATCGCATCCGCACGACATCCAGATAACCAAAGAGGCGCCGAACTATTCGGCAACTCTACCTTTTGAGGACTAATGCTTATGGTTTGCCGGCTAACAGAAATATTCTACGGGAGCTTCTTGGATTGGTAATTGGTTATTGGTGATTGGTTATTGGTGATTGGTTATTTGAATATACCATTTGCCATTTACCATTTACCAGTTACCATTTACCAGTATGGGAATAGTTTTTGTTGTATTATATATCGCGTGAGGCGTATTACGTTAAAAGGGAGTATCCGAAATGGATAAATTTCGCTGGAATGGGTTCTGGCTGGGAGCTGTTTGTGCAGCTTCGTTCTTTGCTGCCGGTTGTGCAGGGCCTGTTAGAAGGACCCCGCTTCGCGGGAACCCAAATCAGACACCAGCCCCGTTAGAAGTCTGGCCTGTTGACGGAGCAGATGACGCAAACGTCTTACTTCTAACGGGGCCAGAAGCGCCTGCCTTACATTTGGCGGAGGTTTCTAACGGGGCAAGGCAGACAAAGAATCTGTCGAATAAAAGTCTTTTCCTTGAATCTGCAAAGGTCGATTTTATCAATTGGCCGAGAAGAATTATCAAAGATTCAAAAGACACCCTTTTGAAAACGGATAATATTACGCCCCTGTTGTTGGCCGGCGGCGCAAGCATTGCAATGCACCACAGTAACGCCGATAAAAGGATAGCGAAGCACTTCGAGAAACATGGAGCCTTTCACGGTTTTGTGGATGAGAGCTTTAACGCGATTGGCCATCCGGGGACACATTTTGCGGCCACGGGTCTTTGGTATGTTCTCAGTGCGGAAGGCCAGGATGAGTTTAACAGAGAGCGGGCCTGGACGATGATGACGGCCCTTTCGGTGACGGGGCTGGCTACGGTGGGACTGAAAGGTATCAGAGACAACGAGAGTCCGAACGGCAAGAGCTGGGCCTGGCCGAGCGGTCATACTTCGAGTTCCTTTACGGTTGCTTCCGTATTGGATGAGTTTTACGGGCCGAAGGTAGGTATTCCTGCGTATGCGTTAGCATCTCTTGTGGCCTATAGGATGATGGACACGGGCGACCATTGGGCCAGTGACGTTGTGTTTGGTGCAGCTCTCGGCTGGATTGTCGGCCACACAATAGCGGGCAAACATAAAGAGCTCGAGATCGCGGGCTTTAAGGTGCTGCCATACATGGGGGGGGCCGATGGCTCGGCAGTAGGTATTAGTTTGGTGAAACAATTTTAAAGAAGGTGTTAATTTGGGCACTTGCGGTTGGATTTCAGAATAAGGAAAAAAGAAAAAAGCCACAGAGGGAAATGAGAAATAATATATCTCAAAAAAACAATTTAATATTCTCTCTGTGCTCTCTGTGGCAAAAAAGTGGAGGTGAATAAGGATGAGATGGTTGGTTACAATTCTATCGGCGACAATAATGTTAGTTTTCAGTGGCTGCGCTGTTTCAACAGATAGCGGTATTACAGTAAAAAAATTACGCTGTGAATACTGCCTCAATCCTCTGGGGATTGATGTGGTCAAGCCCCGGCTAAGCTGGATTCTGGAATCAGACGAGCGGGGGCAGATGCAAAGGGCTTATCAGATTCTTGTGGCCGGCAGTGAAGAAAAGCTAAAACGCAATAAAGGCGATGTTTGGAACAGCGGTAAGGTGAAGTCGGACCAGAGCATTCACGTTGCGTACAAAGGCAAGCCGCTGAAGTCACGTAAGCGCTGCTATTGGAAGGTGAGAGTGTGGGATAAGGACGGCAAGGTATCGGCCTGGAGCGAGCCGGCATTCTGGACAATAGGGCAGCTTTCGCCGAAGGACAGGCAGGCTAAATGGATAGGCTATGATGCCCCAGCACCGCCGTCCTACGTAGAAAAGCTGGAACCCGACCTGCTTAATTTCGAAGGATGCAGGTGGGTATGGTTTCCCGATTCCGAGCCCCAGAAGAGCGCTGCGATTGGCACGCGGTTCTTCCGGCGGAATATCGAAATCACCCCAGGTAAGAAAATCAGACGGGCACGTTTCCGGCTTATCGTGGATAATGAAGGGACACTTTTTGTGAACGGCCAGGAAGTACAAAAGTTCTCAGGATGGAAGCCGCCTTACACGTTCGACATAACCGAGAGACTAATCGCAGGTACAAATTGCTTTTCTATAGAGGCCGCAAATAAAGGCGATGCGCCCAATCCTGCGGGACTTGCGGGTAAGCTGCTTGTCGAGTTTGAAAATGGCGATGCAGTGGCGGTTCTGACCGACCATTTCTGGAAGGTATCCAGTATCGAGCAGGACAATTGGCAAGGGCTTGGTTTCGATGACAGTACGTGGCAGGATGCTAAAGAGATTGTCCCGGTTGGTGAAGGGCCGTGGGGGCCCCTGGAGGGGGGCGAGCTGGTTTTACCTCCGCCGCCATACCTGCGCAGGGCCTTTTCGGTTGACAAACCTATTAAGCGGGCAACGGTTTACGCCTCGGCTTTGGGGCTTTATGAGCTGCATATCAACGGCAAACGGGTAGGCGAGGACTACTTCACGCCGGGCTGGACCGATTATACCAAACGGGTGTACTATCAAACTTACGACGTTACGAGTTTGCTGGTGCCGGGTGACAACGCCATCGGGGCCATTCTTGCCGACGGCTGGTACGCCGGGTATCTGGGCTTCGGTCGAAAGCGGGAACACTACGGCAGCGAGCCGCGGCTGTTAGTGCAGCTTGAAATCGAATACCTCGACGGCAGCAGGCAGACGGTCATTACCGACAAATCCTGGAAGGCCAGCTATGGCCCACATCTTGAGGCCGACTTTCTGATGGGCGAAACCTATGATGCCCGCAGAGAGACGCGCGGCTGGGACAGGCCCGGCTTCGATGATTCCAGCTGGAACCCGGTAGCTGTCACCGAGAAGGTGGAGGCCCAGGTGCAGGGCTATCCGGGTGTGACGGTTCGAGAAACGCAGCAAATCAAGCCGGTCAAGCGCACCGAACCCAAAAAAGGTGCTTACGTTTTCGATTTGGGTCAGAACTTTGCCGGCTGGGTTCGGTTGAAAGTCAGAGGCAAAGCTGGAACGAAAGTGGTACTGCGCTTTGTGGAAGTGCTTAACCCGGATGGTACCATCTACACCAGGAACCTCCGTGCGGCACGGTGCACCGATACGTATATCCTGGCGGGCAAAGGCGAAGAGATTTGGGAGCCGCGCTTTACCTCTCATGGTTTTCGATATGTGGAGGTAACCGGCTATCCCGGCAAACCTTCGCTTGATGCGATTACCGGAATTGTCGTGCATTCAGACACGCCGCCGGTGGGGTCATTCGAGTGCTCCAATCCGGTGGTCAATCAGCTCCACCGCAACATAGTCTGGAGCCAGCGGGGCAACTTTATCGAAGTGCCGACCGACTGTCCGCAGCGTGACGAACGATTGGGCTGGACCGGCGACGCACAAATTTTCATTCGCACGGCGACTTATAACATGGATGTGGGGGCGTTCTTCACGAAGTGGCTGGTAGACCTGGAAGATGCCCAGACTAAAGAAGGAGCATTTCCCGATGTTGCGCCACATAAGGTTGCTATGGGTAGTGGCGTAGCTGCGTGGGGTGACGCCGGTGTTATCTGTCCGTGGACAATTTACCAGGTTTATGACGATAAGCGTATCGTCGAAAAACACTACGAATCGATGAAAAAGTGGATCGACTACCTGCAGAAGCACAGCGATAACTTGCTGCGCCCGGCCTACGGCTACGGCGACTGGGTCGCTGTCGGATCCAAGACACCGAAGGACGTAATCGCGACGGCCTATTTTGCCTACAGCACACAGTTGTTGTCGAAAACAGCAGCAGCTATCGGCAAAAACGAAGATGCGAAAAAATATGAGGCACTTTTTGAACGAATCAAAGCCGCTTTCAATAAGGCGTACGTTTCTGACGATGGCCGCATCAAGGGCGAGACGCAGACCTGCTATTCGCTGGGGCTGTACTTTGATTTGCTGGCTTTGGACAAACGCGAACTTGCCGCTAAGCACCTGGTCGAAGCTATCAGGAAAAAAGACTGGCACCTCTCGACCGGATTCGTCGGCCTAAGCTATCTGTTGCCGGCGCTTACGCAGACAGGGAATCTGGATATCGCATATCGGTTGCTTAATAACGAGACCTTCCCCAGTTGGGGTTACAGTATCAAAAACGGCGCAACCACCATCTGGGAGCGCTGGGACGGCTGGACGGAGGAGAAAGGCTTCCAGGACCCGGGTATGAACTCGTTTAACCACTACGCCTTCGGCTCGGTGGGACGATGGCTCTTTGGAATCGTTGCCGGTATTGATACTGAGGGGCCCGGCTACAAGCGAATAATCATTCGCCCGCGTCCGGGCGGTGGCTTTAGCTATGCAAAGGCGAGTTACGAATCCATTCATGGCAAAATCGTCAGCGACTGGAAAATTGAAGGCCGCACGTTCACGCTGAATGTCACTATCCCGGCCAACACGACCGCAACGGTGTACGTGCCGGCCAGGGACCCTGAGAGTGTTACTGAAAGCGGTAGGCCTGCGGCAGGTTCCGAAAGCGTTAGGTTCCTGAAGATGGAAGAGGACACGGTCGTGTACGAGGTCGGCTCAGGAAACTATGTATTCGTCTCCGAAGATGGAACGGTGCCGTAGTAGTCTGTGACCTGTGGTTTGAGGAATTGTCATTGCGAGGAGCGTAAGCGACGAAGCAATCTCGGACTGCCGATGAGTTGATTGCTTCGCTTCGCTCGCAATGACAGAAAGGGTATAAGGATAAACAGGATATGAAGAAGGTCATCATTTTGGCGTTAAGCGTAGTTGTCTTTGGGCCAAATGCTTACTCTCAAGCAGCGATAAAAAGTAGAACCGCCGAGCCGGCCAAAAGTCGCTGGAGCAAAGAGAAGGCCTGGCAGTGGTACTGGGAGGTTTCGCCCCTGCGCGGATGTAATTACCTGCCCCGAACGGCCGTCAATATGACTGAGATGTGGCAGGCGGACACATTTGACCCCAAGACCATCGACCAAGAACTGGGCTGGGCCGAAAAGGCCGGCTACAACAGTGTCCGCATCTACCTGCAGTACTTAGTATGGAAGGATGACCCGGATGGACTCAAGAAACGGCTTGATGAATTCCTGACCATCGCCGATAAGCACGGCATCAGCTCAATGCTGATATTATTCTGCGATTGTGCATTTGCCGGGAAAGAGCCATACCTGGGCAAACAAGATGAGCCTGTTCCCGGTGTTCATAACAGCGGCTGGGTGCCCAGTCCCGGTCTGAAACGGGTAACCGACAAGTCGGTTTGGCCTGACCTTGAAAAATACGTCAAAGATATCGTTGGCAGCTTCGGAAACGACGAGCGAGTTTTGATGTGGGACCTTTACAATGAGCCGGGGAATTCGAGGATGGGCGCCAAAAGCCTGCCCCTGGCTGAAGCGGCTTTCGGATGGGCACGGGCGACAAACCCTTGCCAGCCTTTAACCACCGGCGCCTGGGCTAATTTTCAGAGCCGTATGTCAAAGCGTCTTATGGAGCTGTCCGATATCGTTTCATTTCACGGTTACGACGGAGTGGAAGGTATCAAGGGCAAGCTCAGGATATGTCAAGAATACGGAAGGCCTGTCATCTGTACGGAGTGGTTGCGACGTGGGGTTGGCAATACGTTTGATGCCGTTCTTCCGATTTTTGCCGAGCACAATACGGGATGGTATAACTGGGGCCTGGTGGCGGGACGCACGCAAACGTATATGCCGTGGGGGTCTAAAAAAGGCGACCCCATGCCGAAAGTATGGCGGCATGACATCTTTCATGCCAACGGCAGGCCATACGATACGGAAGAGATTGAGCTCATTCGCAGGTTCAAATTTACCGATACGAATTACTGCTATTTGTTTTCTTACTTTGTAGGGAACGGCGAAGACGGCCTGCATCTGGCTTACAGCTTTGACGGCTTGAACTGGAAGCCGCTTAATAACAGCAAGTCTTTGCTTACACCCAAAGTTGGCGGCAAACTGATGCGCGACCCGTGTATTATTCGGGGGCCAGAGGGAACCTTTCACATGGTGTGGACAACATCGTGGAGTCGAAAGGCCATCGGATATGCCCGCTCCCGTGACCTTGTACACTGGTCGGAACAAAAATATATTCCGGTAATGGAGCACGAACCCAGGGCCAGGAATTGCTGGGCGCCGGAAGTATTTTATGATGAAGCGGGTAAGCAGTTCCTGATATTCTGGTCGACGACCATTCCAGGCCGGTTTCCCCAGACAGATAAAACCGGAGACAATGGGCTTAACCATAGAATTTATTTTACTACGACGCGGGACTTTAAGACTTTCAGCCCAACCAAATTGTTTTACGACCCGGGCTTTAACACAATCGACGCAACGATTGTCAAGGACGACGGGCGTTACATAATGTTCATCAAAGATGAGACGCGGCATCCGCCGAAAAAGAACATTCGGGTAGCTGTGGGCAGGAGGGCCGAAGGGCCTTACGGGCCGGCATCGAAGCCCATTATGGGTGACTATTGGGCCGAGGGGCCCTCGGCAATCAAGATAGGTGATACATGGTTTGTCTATTTTGATAAGTATCGAAAAGGCCAGTATGGTGCGGTGAAATCCCGCGACCTGAAGAATTGGGAGGATATTTCCGATAAGATTCATTTTCCCAAAGGCACCCGCCATGGAACGATCTTTCGAGTCTCCAAACCAATTCTCACAAAGCTGTCCCGATTGAATTGATTCCGCCACACTGATGGCGGACAAGTCCGCAAAACGGACGCCGGATCTATGATATTGATTATTTACTATTGATACGTTTTCAATGAATTTTCCTCTACTGCGCCCTGGTCGTTCTTTGCGGGAAGGGATTGGGTTTGATTGGGTTTGTTTGGGTTTGAATTGGGTTTGTATTGGCTTTGTATTGGCTTTGAATTGGGTTTGTATTGGGTTTGAATTGGGTTTGTTTTTCCCGCGTTCACCAAGTGTCCTTTTTTCATAAGCCCTTGTTAATACCTTATTTACGTTCATTTGACTTTTTCGGAAATTGGGTTTGTTTTGCATAAAAGGTCTGATTTGTAGAGAGTCCTCTACAGTTGTAAAGATGCCAAAGGCATATAAGTAGTTTATTAATCGCGGATTGCGCTGATTAAATGGATTTTTGGCCACAGAGGGCACAGAGGGCACAGAGGTTTTTAGCCGGCTTGGTGTTCTCGGCAAGCTCTGTTCTGAAAGCGAGCTTTTGACGCAGAGGCTTGCCTTCGCCCACAAGGCCATTGAAATGGCCTTTTTCAAAAGCCGGCTAAATAAGTGTTTTTTGGCCATTAATACACCCAAATGTTTAAAAACTTGGCTTTTATGATGCAAAATAATGCTTTTTTAACCACAGATTTCACAGATTTTAAACGCGGATTACGTGG
>JAUXAB010000018.1 GCA_030615025.1 Phycisphaerae bacterium
AAACTTCACATCATCCTTTTCAGCGAAGAGCGAAAACTCCGTGCCGTCAAACAGGTTGCCTCGGACAGCATATTCTCCTGTAAACTGTCCAGGAGATATTGTGCAATCAAGCCATTTTTCCATAACAACTCCTTTCCTTCCACCTTTTCTCATCACCATCCAAATTGAACGGGATGTTGCTAATGTGGAAACCACTATAAAAAATCCTAACGCAAACCCGGCAACAAAGCAAGGATTATATTCTAAAACGTAGGGGAATTTGTGTCACCTTTTTTCATTTCCGGAGTCTATTATAATGAGACTATAATATGGGCTGATTGAACGGGATTTGAGAGATGCAGAATATAACAAGTGACGCGGAATTATTGCAGGCCAGTTTAGCCGGCAGCACCGAGGCCTTCGGGACAATCGTTGAACGGTATCAGTCTTTGATTTGTGGGATTACCTATAGCTCTACGGGGGATTTAAGCAAGAGTGAAGAGCTGGCTCAGGAGACGTTTATAAGTGCGTGGAGGGGGCTGGGCCGGTTAAAAGATTTGGGCAAGTTTCGGGTCTGGCTGTGCACGATTGCGCGGAACGTAGTCAGGAAGTCAATTAAGAGGGGGCTGAGAGACGTTATGGGTGCCGCTGAGCCGTTGGAGGATGTGGAGAAAATCAAATCAGCCGAGCCGGGGCCGGTCGAAAGCGTGATAAGCAAAGAGCAGCAGGCTGTTGTCTGGCGGGCGCTGCAGGGGATTCCGGAGAGGTATCGTGAGCCAATGGTGCTTTTTTATCGTGAGCAGCAGTCGGTGAGGCAGGTAGCGACGGGGCTTGGGCTATCTGAGGATGCGGCTAAACAGAGGCTTTCTCGCGGTCGTAAGATGCTGAAAGAGCAAGTGGCAGCGCTTGTAGAAGAGACACTTGGGCGGACCAAACCGGGGAAGATGTTTACCGTGGCCGTTGTTGCTGCGCTTCCCGCCATAACTGCGCAGACCGCCACTGCGGCAGTAGCCGGAGTAGCAGCAAAAGGAGCACCGGCAGCGAAAGCTGCGTTTCTCAGCGGCCTCTCCGGGGCGGTGCTTGGCCCGGTAGTTGGACTGCTTGGCGGGATTTTTGGGTCGTGGATGAGCATTAAGCACACGAAATCACCTCGCGAGAGGAGATTTATGGTCAAAATGGGGGGCGCCGTTTGGGCGGCACTCTTGCTATTCATAGGGCTGCCACTGGTGTTAATGCTAACTGGTGTGATTCCAAGATGGGCCTACTGGGTGTTGTTCGCAGTATTTTTTGCTCTGTTGCTGCCGCTGATAATCTGGAGCAATGCCCGACAGCGACAAATCCAGATAGAAGATGGCACCTACATCAAACCTCAATATCAGCCGGCAAAATCCTCAAAAGCCAATGTGTATGGCGCTTTTGCTGGAAGTATTTTCGGCTCAGTATGCTGGATCTTCGTAATATCATTTATCACAAAAGACTGGTTAATCGCCTTAGCGGTGCTGATATTTGGCGTTCTTCTTTTCGCCGTCAGTACAAAAATATGCTTACGCGCACCGGGTAAATATTGGCGTATTATTATAATCGATATGATGTCCGTTGCGTTGTTTACGTTAGTGGTAGTCAATCTGCGGTGGGGAAAGTGGATGGAGTTTTACCGCCCGAGTTCATCTTATCGGCCTGATTATGATATGCCAATTTGGGGGATAAATTTAGCGATTGTGGCTATCTTCAGCGGCTTACTGGTTCTGTTTGTCCTCAAGTCCAGGAAGCAAAAGCGGTTGATGAGAAAAAAAGAACAGCAAGCCCGGCTCGATTAAAGTCACGATTGGTCTTATTTAGTTTCTGCAGCTAATAGAGTTAAAATAGTCGGGAGCTGTCGAGCAGGAATGTTACGGGGCCATCGTTGGTGCTTGTTACGTGCATATATTCGCCGAAGACGCCCTTTTCGACGGCAACGCCGTGCTGAGCAATCAGGTCCGCTACTTTTTCGTAAAGCTGCTCGGCTAACTGCGGCTGGGCGGCGTCGTCGAAGCCGGGCCGGCGACCCTTTCGGCAGTCGCCGTGCAAGGTAAAATTGCTGACTAACAAAATCGCGCCGCCGACGTCGAGCAGGCTTCGATTCATCTTACCGGCCTCGTCAGGGAAGATGCGCAGGTTCACGAGCTTTTCAGCTATAAACTCAGCGTCCTTTAAGATATCAGTCTTGGCGACACTGAGGTAAACCAGCAGTCCTTTGTCGATTCGGCCAACCGTTTGGCCATTAACTTCAACCTTGGCCTGCAAAACACGCTGACAAACTATCCGCATAGCTGTCCTTTCTCGTTATGCGTCGTGCGTATATAGTATTGCGTTATCTGTTAAAACCACGGTGTTGAGGCCGCCCTTCGGATGTGCAGCTCATCGATGACGGCGTTTCCTTTGTGGGTGATAAGGTATAAGACTAATTCAGCGATTTCTTCCGGCTGCATAAGGTCCTGCTTTTTTATATCAGGGCGGACTTTTTTGACCAAATCGGTATCGACTCCGCCGGGGCAAAGCAAATGCACGCGGACATTTGAGCCCCGCAGCTCCTCAGCTAACGCCATTGTCATCCCGCGAAGTGCATGCTTCGATGCGGTGTAGGCGCTTTGAAGTGGATAAGCTTTGACACCTACGACCGAGGCGATGTTGATAATATAGGCTGCTTCCGATCTTCTTAACAGCCCCAGAGCTTCCCTGCAAAGGATAAATGGTGCACGCGCATTTGTGCGGAGGCAGCGGTCCCAATCTTCTGTCGAGGTTTCTTCCAATTTTGCGGAGTGAGTGATACCAGCATTATTTATCAGTATGTCGAGCCGGCCGAATCTTTCGCTGGCTGCCTTGACGAGGTTTTTGATGGACTGCTCATCTGTTAATTCTGTGGGGATTATCTGTGCTTTTCCGCCGGCTGCCGTAACCTGCTCGGCGGTTTCTCTTAGCTTATCTACCGCGCGTGCGGCCAGGACGACCGTTGCGGCCTCTCTGGCTAATGCAAGGCTGATAGCTCTGCCAATTCCGCGGCTGGCTCCTGTTACTATTGCGACTTTTCCGGTTAATCTTTTTTCCATTTCGCAGCCCTTCCCAAAATTGTGCAGGGATTATAACGGAAAATTTTGAAAAGCAAAAGTCCCTCTTTGCCGGATGCTGGCAGGGGGTGGCGCTACTTCACAGGTTTTTGGCCGGTTTTATTCGTCTATCGTCGGGTCCTGGTTCTGCCTGGGCGGCGCTCTGTGCGGCGTAACTTTCTCTTTTCCTCCAGCATTGTTTTGGCGAGTCTCTCGAAGCGCTCGTGCCTGCTTACCAGCAGGCCGTCAATTGCCACTGTCGTCTTTGCCGCTGCTTCTTCGATAGCGAGCTTTCGTATGAACTTAAGCTCGGCTGCGACTTGCTGATATACGGCTTTGGCCAGAATGGGTGAGCTGGCGCTCTGTCTGCTTGTCCACCCTCGCATTTCCCTTACGCCCGTCCTGGCTACGGTTTTCAATGCTTTTTCCAGGCCTTCAAATGCCTTTAGTGCGGCTTTGACCTTGTTCGGATCGTTAAACGGCAGCTTTATGGTTACTTTGGGTGTCGACGGCCTGTTTGTCATATCTCCCTGGAACCTTCTTCTGTAGTCCTGCTCCATAGTACCTGGGTACGTTCTTCTATTATAGTCGCTGTCCATAGCACCTGTGCGGCCCCGGGTGCTCCTTCTCGACCTTCCAGGTCTCCTTGACTCCCGCAACTCGCGGCGCATCGTATCCTCTTGCATTTTCTCGACAATTTTGTCGAACCGCTCACTTCTGTTTAATATCATACCATCGATCGCGGCTGTAGTCTTTTCGGCGGTTTCTTCAACAGCCTGCCTTCGTACGAAATCAAACTCTGCGCCGACCTGCTCATAGACGGCTTTTACGATAGTAGGTGTGATGCCCGTTAGGCCGCTAATCCACTCGGTTATCACCTTTTCGCTTTCTTTTTCCACGTTTTTCAATGCTTCTTCGAGACCTTCGAACTTCTTGAGCCTGGCTTTAACGGCGTTCGGGTCGGCAAGCGGGTCTATATTGGCTATTGAGCTGAGGTCGATTACCTGTGTTGGCAGTTGTTTCTCCGCTCCGGATGGCTGTTTTTCTTGATTTACAGGCCTCGTAGATGTGTCCTGTATAGCTCCGTGCTTGCTCAAGAGTTCAACGATTTGGTTTTGGCGCTTTACTTTCGCCCACCACATTGGTGTCCGACCATCCAAGTCTTTAGCATTCACATCGGCACCTTTGGCAATAAGCAGTTCCACTACATCCCTTTTACCCCAAGTTGCCGCGAGGTGTAAGGGAGTCCAGTTGCCATTACCCTTAGCGTTGACTTCTGCTCCCCTGTCAATAAGGAGTTCTACCACATCCTTGTGGCCTCTTTCGGCGGCTGGGTGCAGCGGTGTATTGCCCTCAACTTTTTCGTTTACATCGGCGCCCCTTGAAATGAGTAACTTGACCTTGGCAATGTCACCATCACTTGCGGCCTGGTGCAGCGACTTATTTGTGATATTCGCACTTTGTACGGCATAAGAGGGAGTTAGGCCGAAAGACACAACCAATAGAATTGAAATAACCAAAGGCTTCACGATATATCCTCCAAAATTGTGGTAACGTTAATAATGACCAATCGGTGCGCCTTTAACCGGTCATTTAACACATATATATAGACATTATACACCAAAATGTTAGCTCTCCGTTATGAAAACCGGCTAAATTTGATTTTTTGGGCGATTTTTTAGACCTGCTCGACGGTTGCCAGGCCAAGCGTTTCTGCAATTCTATCGAATTCATCCAGAGAGTAAAACTCGATGATTATCTTGCCTCTCTGGCCATTTTTGCGGGTCTCAATGCTTACCTTTGTGCCAAGGTAGGTGCTGAGTTTGCTCTCCAGGTCGAGGATATGGGCCGGTTTCGAGCGGACGGTTGTCCTGGGCTGCTCTGTGCCGGTAAGATATTTTCGGACCAATCTTTCGACTTCCCGGACGCTGAGCCGGCCTGCCATCGCTCGATTGGCCAGCTTTCGGCGAAGCTCGTCTGTAGGCAGGGCAAGTATCGCACGGGCGTGGCCCATATTCAACTGGCGGTGGACTAACATTTGCTTGATTTCGTCCGGTAAGTCCAGCAGCCGCAAGTAGTTAGCGATGACGGAGCGGTCTTCGCCGAGGCGCTCGGCGGCTTCGGCCTGGGTTAGAGAGAAAGTATTGAAATAGTTTTGATAGGCCTTTGCGCGTTCGATGGGATTGAGGTCGGTTCGGTGGATGTTCTCAATTAGTGCCAACTCAAGTAGCTGCTGGTCGGTTGCCTGGCGGATGAGAGCGGGTATGGTAGTCAGCGAAGCTAATCGGGCGGCCCGGAATCGGCGTTCGCCGGCAATTAGCTCGAATCCGGCCGCGGACGGACGGACGATAATCGGCTGAATTACGCCATTGGCCTTGATGGACTCGGCCAAATCTGCCAGCTCCTGCTGGTCCCAGACCGTTCGGGCCTGATAGGGATTCGGAGATATGTCGTCGATGCTTATTTCCTGTAGAGAATTTCGTAACTCTTTGTCTGGTGGGAAGTTAAGGGCTATCGTGGTATTGGACAGTAGCCGATTGGCCTCTACATCGGCATCTAATGTTATCGGACTTAACAGCGATTCAAGCCCCCTGCCAAGATGTTTTGGTTTTTCTCTTTTTCTGTTAGTCATATAAATGCTCCTTCATAAACGATTGCGATTTTGCGAGGGCACCCAAACTGCGTCCACCTGGGGTGGATACTTCTGATCCACCGAAGGTGAGCAAAGTTTTGAGGACACAACAACTTGCAGAATGGAGGCCCTTTATATTAGCAATCCTGTTTTTCTTCGGCCTACTTTTAGCCGGCGTTTAGCGGTCGGCCTAAATAATATTTCGGAATTTTTGGTGGAAATTCTGCAACTTTATATGACCAAAAAGCGCTTTTCAGCATAAAAAAACGTTTCACGTGAAACAATGATAAGCGAAAAACAGAAAATAGCAACAAGGAGTTAGGAATAAATAGGAATAAGAAGATAATGAGGCCGACCATACCGACAAGTTGAGACTTTCAGCAGAGGACGCAGAGAAAACAGAAAATCAGCCGAGAAAGAACCATCTTTTTCAAAAAGCGGACTTTCAGAGCGTGATCGAGGACGGCAGTGGTTTGTCATATCTGCATTAGTGGATTAGGCAAGGCATAAATTGACAGTGTCAAGATACGGATTCCCGCCACCTGCTTTCGCAGGCACAAGTTTCGCGGGAATGACAAACGATCATGTGAGCAGTGACAAGGCAGCAGGTTTTTGAAGAGCTGTATTACGATGCGGCTTTGTATGAGAAGAGTTCGCAAATCGGTGCGAGAACAAACAAACCAGCAGGGTCCGTCCAATATCGCGATGTGTATTGCAGGCTTGCATCTTAGAGGACAGAAGAAGACTCATTTGATTTGGCGGGGTGCCTGGAGAGCGGAATTGTCCGGGTCAAGATGTTTCACGTGGAACAAAAAAGTAAGAATTCAAAATTGGAAGGCGAAAAACAGGAGTCTGGAGACGGGAGTAAGAAATCAGAAAGAAAGAGAGCAAAAGGAATTAGTGCTCTGTCACTCGTAATTTGAAGGACTGTGATTTTGCACTTGATGCGCAATATAGGCGTACCAACAGTTCTGAATTCCCGCCCCTGCTTTCGCAGGGGTGACAACCTTGCGCAGGAATGACAATCGTCAATCAAGCTGTGACAGACCGTTAGAAAACGAGATGGTATAGGGCAGATAATAGTTAGTATATGGGGATGTTAGTTGGATATACACCAAACTTCAAAAGCGAAAAATAAAACCTGTCCTTATCTTAAGATTTGAATACGGTGACTTGATTGGGCTTGAGATAACCGGGGCGAGCGAGGTAGTGGAGAATTTCAGTGCGAGCTATAAAGCCATCGCGCACTATGATAATAATAAAGCGGAAGGTGTAACAAACTTGGCTCTTTGGGCGGTTGAGCCGAATAGTATTGCTAACATTCAGGCGGGTCTGGCGACCACGGGACTTCAATAATCAAATAAAGCAGGCGTGGTTTCGCTTATTGTGGGGCCACGCTTTTGCTTGTTAGATCGAGGGGCGGTTAGAATTTCCAATTTATAGTTGTGCCGTTTAGATTGCGGCGTCGGTCGTGATAGGGTCTGCTTGCAATAATATGGGGGGTTGCACTTGTTAGGTTAATATGATATAAGCAGGTTTTAATCTGAATGTGTAGGAACAAATATATGGAAGCTGCGGAATTAAGAACAGCGATACAGAATTTAGCGGCCCGGATTGAGAAAATCCGGGACTGGCTTTGACTTGTCCAATAAGAAAACTGCCCTTGGAAAGCTGGAAGAGAAGATGGCTGGTGTGGGGTTCTGGGATAATCCCGATACAGCTCAATCAGTAGTCTCTCAACTAAGTGCACTTAAATCAGTGATTGAGCCGGTCGAAGAAACCCAGCGTGAGGTCGAAGACCTGAGAGAGCTGTTCGAGCTGGCAACGGCTGAGTCAGACAAGGATGAGCTGATACAGTTAGAAGATGATCTGGCAAATCTGGTAAAAAAATGTGAACAAATCGAGTTGGCTGGGCTGCTATCCAGGCCTGAGGATATGAAGAACTGCTTTTTCAGTATTCACGCGGGGGCGGGGGGGACAGAAAGCTGCGACTGGGCAAATATGCTTCTTAGAATGTACAGCCGATACTTTGAAAAGAACAAATACAAGTTCCGGGAGCTCGATATTACGCCGGGAGAAGAGGCGGGAATCCGGTCAATAACACTGCGGGTGAGCGGGCCTTTTGCATACGGGAAACTGTCGTGCGAGACCGGAGTGCATCGGCTCGTTAGAATAAGCCCGTTCGATTCTCAGAAACGACGGCATACAAGTTTTGCAGCGGTAGATTGTGTTCCTGAATTCGATGACGATATCGATGTTGAAATAGATGAAGAGGATTTGCGGATTGATTTTTACCGTGCCAGCGGGGCTGGGGGCCAACATGTAAATAAGGTAAGCTCAGCAGTGCGGATTACACATGAGCCGACCGGCATCGTGGTGCAATGCCAGAACGAGAGGAGCCAGCACAAGAACAGGGCACAGGCAATGAAGGTACTCAAGGCTAAACTATATGTGCTCGAACAGCAAAAACGCGACGCTGAGCTGGCGAAACTTTATAGCGAGAAGGGCGAAATCGCCTGGGGCAATCAGATACGAAGCTATGTCCTGCAGCCCTACAGAATGGTTAAAGACCACCGAACCAACTTTCAGACGGGCAATGTGGACGCGGTGCTGGACGGCGAACTCGACGGATTTATCGAAAGCCATCTGCGGCACCGGGCGAAAAAAGGGAAGGTAGAAATTAACCGCAGAGAAATAATTAAAAATCAAATAAGCCACAGAGGTCACAGAGAACACAGAGGGAATAAAAGTAAAAAGGGTAAAGGTAAGCAAAGATGAAAGAGATTATTGATGTCGAGCTAAGAACGCGAACGGTTGATTTTAGCAAATGCAAAACAGATTTACTTGCGGTAGGTCAATTCAGCGACGCCAAAGGATTAGACAAAGTGAGCGCAGAGCTCAACAGGAAACTCGACGGTGCGATTGAGCGATTGATTAAGTTAGGCGACTTCAAGGGAAAAGATGGAACGAATGCAATTGTTTACGGCAACGCTAATATAGGCGCCAAGAGGGTTTTGCTGGTCGGCTTAGGCGAAAGGAAAAAGTCAACGCCCGATACCATTCGCAAGGCGGCAGCTAACGCGGCTAATAAGGCGGTAGCAATGAAAACAGATACCCTCAGTCTGGCGCTGCACAGGGCATTCGGGGGGCGGTTCGAGCTGGGCACGCTGGGACAGGCCATGGCTGAGGGGACATACTTCGGCAGCTACCGATATGACGAGTTTATTACCGAGAGCGAAGACGGACGATTGGACAGGCTCGGAGTTGAGGTGATAGATTCCGATTCAGCGAAAACAAAAAAGTTAAACAAGGGTCTTTCGAGCGGGACTATTATCGGCAAAGCACAAAGTTACGCCAGGACGTTGATGAATCGGCCGGGCAATATGATAAATCCGGTTAAATTGGCGGCTGCTGCAAAAGAGATGGCTCGTGGTTCCAAGAGTTTAAGCTGTACGGTTTTTGACGAAAAACAGTTGGCTGCAAAAGGGATGAACGGGATACTGGCGGTTGGGTCCGGCTCACAAAATAAACCACGGCTAATAGTGCTGGGGTACACTCCGGCCCATCGAGTGAATTCGAAAGTACCCACGGTTGGTTTGGTTGGTAAAGCTATAACATTCGATTCCGGGGGGATAAGCATCAAGCCGGCAGTCGATATGGACCAGATGAAATTAGATAAAACGGGCGGTATTGCCGTGTTAGGGACAATGAAAGCGGTTGCGGAGCTGGGGCTGGCGGTGAGGGTTTTCGGGATAATTCCATCGGCGGAGAATTTGCCGAGCGGGACAAGCTATCGGCCCGGTGACATCATTACAACTTTCAGCGGTAAAACGGTTGAGGTTCAGAATACCGACGCCGAAGGACGGATTATAATGTGCGACGGGCTTAGCTATGCCATCAAGCAAAACTGCGACGTTATTATTGATATAGCGACGTTGACCGGTTCGTGCAGGGTTGCGCTCGGCAAATATATGGCGGGTCTTATGGGCAACGATGAGAAGCTGATAAAACAGCTGCAAAGAGCGGCAGATGACAGCGGTGAGAAGGTCTGGCCTATGCCGAGCGGTGATGAGTATGCAGAAGAGATGAAGAGTAAGATAGCCGACTTGAAAAATATCGGCAGCAAGTGGGGCGGCGCCTGCACGGCAGCAGCCTTTTTGAGGCAGTTTGTCGACGATAAGAAATGGGCACATCTGGATATCGCCGGTGTGGAGCTGTTTGAGAAGGCCACAGAATTCTCAGCAGAAGGCTCAAGTGGATTTGGAGTGCGGCTATTGACGAGTTATCTTATGAGTCTGGTAGGAAAGTGAGGACAGAGGACAGAAGACAGAAATCTGACATCTGATTTCTGACTTTTGGTCATAAAAAGGTCAAAGAGATGAATGATAAAGGCAAAACGAGTGTAGATATCGAAAGGATCGAGAAGGCGGTTACGGAAATACTTCTGGCGGTTGGTGAAGAAGTTGGGCGTGAGGGTCTAAAGGAAACGCCAGAGCGAGTGGCAAGGATGTATGCTGAACTGTTAGCAGGGATGCATGAAGACCCTAAAGAGCATCTTCGCAGTGTCTTTGCCGAAAACTATGACGAAATCGTTCTTCTGCGTGACATACCTTTTTACAGTATTTGCGAGCATCATCTGATGCCGTTTATCGGCCAGGCACATGTTGCGTACCTGCCTTCGGGAGCGATTCTCGGGATAAGCAAGCTGGCTCGAATTGTGGATTGTTTTGCTCGCCGACTTCAGGCCCAGGAAAGGCTCACATACCAGATAGCCGATTTTATAATGAACAGCTTAAAGCCACAAGGCGTTGCGGTCGTGCTGGAGGCTTCCCATAGCTGTATGACCATTCGGGGGATAAAGAAGCCCGGCTCGATGATGGTGACATCGGCAGTTCGCGGGATATTTAAGAGAGACCCGAAAAGCCGAAGCGAGGTTATGAGCCTGATGAATAAGTAGGAATTAACCGCAGAGCCCCGTTAGAAATTTTACAATGGGCAATCCCGATACATCGGGACAAAAAGGGAAGATTTCTAACGGGGCAGAGAACGCGGAGGCCGCAGAGAAAGAAAATAGATAAAATTCGAATTTCGAATTTAGCAAATGGGCAGACGGTTTTGAATTATGCATAAAGCGGGGAGGCAGGTACGGTTTTCGATTAATCCTTTTTTGGCGAAGGACGAAGTGGGCTTTAATTCATTTGCGTCCCAGCCAGCAGGTGAAGGGCTGTCAATATTTTTCGAATTGTCCGTGGAGGTGGCTGGTGAGGTTGAGCCGGCCACGGGATTTGTTGTTAATGTGCTTGATATCGATAAGAATGTTCGGGAATTTGTGGTGCCGATTTTTGCCGAGCGAATAAGAGAAAACTATCGGCAGGGCAAACATGTCGGGCTTTTCGAGATAGCTGAACTTTTGAAATCGAGCTGGGGACAATTGGCTGATAAATTTGGAGCGGCGAAGATAAGCCAATTGAGTTTGAGCCTGAATCCTTTCAGGAGGGTAAAAATAAACTCGAAGGATTACAAGATGATTTATTTTAGCGAGAAATTTGAATTTGCGGCGACACACAAGCTCTGGAACGATGAATTTTCTGACGAGCGCAACTTCAAGGTTTTCGGCAAGTGCGCAAACCCTACCGGTCACGGGCACAACTATGTTGTTGAGGTTACGATAAAGGCACCGGAAGGCGAGGATGGCTTGTGCATTGGGGACTTTGAAAGAATAGTGGATGACGAGCTTATAAAAGTGGTGGACCATAGGAACTTAAATTTGGACGTTGCTGAGTTTGGCAAGACTAACCCCACTGTTGAAAATATTGCGGTTTTTGCGTGGAACAAACTGGCGGGCAAATTCGGTGAGGTCCGGCAAAATGCCGGACTGCACTGTGTTACCGTCTGGGAAACCGATAAGACATACTGCTCATATTACGGGTAAAGTGATGGCGGGTAGAGGATGGCTGACAGAGGCCAGGTGACAAAAAATAAGCTGTCCGGGGGGATATTGTTATTCACGGCGTCATTTCTCTTATACAGCCTGGCAAGCCCCGGTAATCTACCAGGCAACACGGAGATTCACTGGTCAATCGCGAGACAGATAATCCGCGGCAGGGGAATATCCCTTGAAGAGGCGTGCGAAACACGCAATTATGCTGTGGGCATTGACGGCAGGCGTTATTCGTTTTTTGGGATTGGCCAATCGATATGTATGCTTGACCTTGCAGCAATGGGTTTAGCGATGGAAAAGGTCGGGAGGGTCAATGCAAGAACGGCTGACCTGGCAGCACAATTTCTTGCGAGTGTAATTTCGTTTCCGGTGATAGGAGCAGCGCTTGTGTGGTTATTTTACAGGCTGGTGCTTTCTTTGGGTTATAACAAGAAGGTTGCGATTTTTTCATCGGCGGTACTTGCTTTTGCCACGATGAATTTTCACTATTCGGTAAATACTCAGGAACAAACGCAGGTAGCACTGCTATTGGTCTTGGCAATATTGTTGATGGTCAGGTATCATCGGCGGAGGCGTTTTGTTGACGCGTGGCTTTTTTGCGTTGCGCTTGGGATGTGCCTGATATTCAGACTGGCTTCTGCGGTGATGGTTTTCCCTATATATGTGGTTG
The DNA here is from genome assembly GCA_030615025.1 of Phycisphaerae bacterium. Classification (GTDB taxonomy): domain Bacteria; phylum Planctomycetota; class Phycisphaerae; order Sedimentisphaerales; family Anaerobacaceae; genus CS2-K091. Next base: position 12,306 of record JAUXAB010000018.1, read on the forward strand.
CAGCGGTGAGTGATGTTTTTGGTCCATATAAAAAGGATTTGTCGAAGACAATTGGAAAGTGGCTGCTCGCAGGGGTTCTGGGGACGGGTGGATTTATAGTTGCGTGCGGCTGGTATAATTATGCGCGTTTTGGTAGTATTTTTGAAATCGGTTATCCGCTTGCGATGGCCACAGGCCTCGGTGGTCGTAAGATGTTTGAAAGCGCGCTGCTGCCAACGTTGGCTGCGATGCTTTTCAGTCCCGGAAAGAGCATATTTTTGTATAATCCTGTTCTTTTACTGCTTCCGGTTTGTATCTGGTCTTTTTATCGCAGGCACGCGGTTGTGGCTGTGGCTATAAGTAGTGCTGTAATTGTCAACTTTGTACTTTACGGTTTTTATACAGCCTGGGCGGGCGATTATGCCTGGTCAATCAGATACCAAGCGGCGGTGCTGCCATTTTTGATTTTACCGCTGGTGGAATTGTTTAACAGGTCGTTAAAGAACCTGGCAAAAACAATGATAATATCAATAATAGCTGTGAGCTGTGTGATACAGGTGGCATCAGTGGTATACAATTTCAATCTTGAGTTTGTGCAAAATCCCAATCATCACCTGATTCCTGATGATTATGTCTGGGAGTGGTCTCAATCGCATTTGGTCAAGCGATTCAGTAATATATGGGCGCATTTAACCGATAGGCGAGATTTTAGTTCTGCTGCTGTGACAGAAGAAGAGCCATTGCTGCTTAAGCAAACTCACAGTGAAGAGTCGGTAAGAAAGGCATACTGTGTAAATTTCTTTCCCTTTAAGGCCAAGGTTATGCTGCCTGCCGGGAAGCTATTTTATCCATTATTGTGCATTTGGGTTGTTTTGTTGGCGGGTTTTTGTGTGGCGGCATTCAGATTGTTTCGATTTTATATAAGACAAAAATGAGAAATTAAGCATTGATAATTGATTAGTAGATATTATTCTTTCCGCATTAGAAGGTTTTTTTCTATAGGTTTTATATGAGAGCATTGGTTACGGGCGGGGCGGGATTTATAGGTTCGCATCTGGCGGAGCGGCTGCTGAAAGATGGTAATAAGGTAGCCGTTGTTGATAACCTCAGTACCGGCAGTTTAAAAAACATTGAAAATTTCAAAAACAAGCCCGGTTTTGATTTTGTTGAGGGTGACATCCTCAACGCTGAGCTGATGGACGCCCTGGTGGAACGGAGCGAGGCGGTCTTTCATTTAGCTGCGGCTGTGGGTGTCAAGCTGATAGCCGAGAAGCCTGTCCACACGATAGAGACCAATATCGGCGGCACTGAGGTGGTATTAGATGCCGGCAATAAGTTCAATAAAAAAATCTTTATTGCTTCAAGCAGCGAAATCTACGGCAAAAGCGAAGCAGTTCCCTTCCGCGAAGATGACGATATTGTGTTAGGCAGCACAAGATTTCCCCGCTGGTCCTACGCCTGCAGTAAGGCGATAGATGAATTCCTGGCTCTGGCGTTTTATCAACAGCACGGTCTGAGCGTGGTGGTCGGCAGGTTCTTTAACACGATTGGGCCAAGGCAGACAGGCCAATACGGAATGGTGGTGCCTCGATTCGTTCAATGGGCGTTAAGGGGTGAGCCGGTTTCGATATACGGCAGCGGTCAACAAAGGAGATGCTTTTGTTATGTTGGGGACGTTGTCGATGCGGTTATCGGCTTGATGGATTGCGAGCAGGCAGCAGGGGGCGTATATAACATCGGCTCGGCTGAAGAGATTACTATCGAGGCACTTGCTGATAAAATTATCGAAATGACTAGCAGTAAAAGCAAAAAAGAATTTGTTCCCTATAACATAGCCTACGGGAGGCCCATGGAGGATATGATGCGACGGGCGCCAAGTCTGGAGCGAATCAAAAAGACGATCGGCTGGGAGCCCAAAACAAGCTTGAACAAGACGCTGCAAGTGATTATCGAGAGCGAAAAACTTAAAATGAAAAACATAAAACGATAGTGCAAAATTCAAAAGTTGAGTTAAGATTGCTTCGTTCCGTCCAAGGGCCGGACTTTCAGCGCTATGCTCCTCGCAATGACAGACGGCCTCATAGCAGAATGACATGATGGCGAAGAAAGATATTTTAGAATAACTGTTTGTTGAAAAGGTGGGACATTATGAAGAAGGCATTGGTTACCGGTATTACAGGACAGGACGGCTCATATCTTGCGGAACTGCTGCTGAAAAAAGGTTACGAGGTTTGGGGTATCATGCGGCGAAGCTCATCATTTCACACAGGCAGGATTGACCATTTGTATAAGGACCCACACGAGCAGCCGCGACTTAGATTGGTTTATGGTGATTTGACCGACGGCAGTAATCTGTCAACAATTGTGAACGAGGTTAAGCCGGATGAGGTTTATAACTTGGGTGCGCAAAGTCACGTTCGGGTAAGTTTTGATACGCCTATCTATACGGTTGATGCAGATGGGCTCGGGACGCTTCGGCTGCTTGAGGCGATTCGGACCAGCAATAAGCCGGCAAAGTTTTATCAGGCCTCCAGCAGCGAGATGTACGGCAAAGCGGTTGAAACTCCGCAAACAGAGAATACGTCGTTTTATCCGCGAAGTCCGTACGGCTGTGCAAAGGTGTACAGCTTCTGGCAAACGGTGAACTATCGAGAAGCTTACGGGCTATTTGCGTGTAACGGAATTCTGTTTAATCACGAATCGCCGAGGCGAGGTGAGACGTTTGTTACAAGAAAAATAACCCGAGCGGCGACGCGAATCAAATTAGGCCTGCAGGATAAGCTCTATCTGGGTAATCTGGACGCCAAGCGCGACTGGGGATTTGCAGGTGATTACGTCGATACGATGTGGCTGATGCTTCAGCAGGAAAAGGCCGACGACTATGTGATAGCAACGGGCGAGAACCACTCGGTGCGTGAATTTTTGGACGAGGTATTCGGCTATCTTGATTTGGACTGGCAGAAGTATGTTGAGATTGACCCGCGGTACTTTAGGCCGACGGAAGTTGACTGTTTGCTTGGTGACGCCGGCAAGGCAAGAAGGGTCCTTGGGTGGGAGCCAAAGGTGACGTTCAAAGGGCTTGCGCGAATGATGGCGGATGCCGATATGGAAATCGCCAGGCGCGAAAAGATAATTAAAGAGCACGAAGAGTGAGAAGAATGAGCGGTTTTTTTGGGGACAGGCGAGTAGTTGTTACCGGCGGGGCGGGTTTTTTGGGCAGTTACGTTATTGAAGGACTGGAAAAACGCGGCTGTAAGAATATTCTCGTGCCCAAAATCGAAGACTACAACCTGGTGCAGATGAATAACATCGTCCGGATGTATTCGGACATGAAGCCGGACATCGTCATTCATCTTGCTGCGGTTGTCGGGGGCATCGGTGCCAATCGTGAGCATCCGGGCGAGTTCTTCTACAAGAATTTGATGATGGGTGTACAGCTTATCGAGCAGGGGCGGCTGCACAATATCGAAAAATTTGTTGCAATCGGCACGGTTTGTGCATATCCGAAATTTACGCCGGTACCGTTTAAGGAGGACGACCTCTGGAACGGATATCCGGAGGAAACCAACGCCCCATACGGGCTGGCGAAAAAGATGCTGCTGGTCCAATCGCAATCATACAGGGCAGAATATGGTTTTAATTCAATATTCCTGCTGCCGGTAAATCTTTACGGCCCCGGCGACAATTTCGACCCTGCCAGCAGCCACGTGATACCTGCGTTGATAAAGAAATGCGTGGATGCAATTGAAAGCGGTGCCGACCATATTGAATGCTGGGGGACAGGCAATGTGTCACGCGAGTTTATCTACGCGGCTGATGCCGCTGAGGGTATCTTGTTGGCGACGGAACATTACAATGGTGCTGAGCCGGTCAATATCGGAGCAGGGTTTGAAATGACGATTAAGGAGCTTGCTGCAAAAATTGCCAAACTTACAGGCTTTGTCGGCAAGATTCGCTGGGATGCTTCGAAGCCGGACGGTCAGCCAAGACGATGTCTGGATACATCCAGAGCCAAAAAACTTTTTGGTTTTGAGGCAAAAACGACGTTTGAAGAGGGGCTAAAAGCCACCGTTGATTGGTATATTAAAAGGAGGAAAATCTGCAATGGGAAAAGATAGCGTGAAAATCGGTCAGTTTTAGTAAGGAAATATAAACATGGACAAAGATACTTTAAATGTTGGAGTTGTTGGGGCCGGTTATTGGGGTAAGAATGTTGTCCGCAATTTTGCCACTGCTAAAAGATGTAATTTGAAATACGTGTGCGACCTGGATGAGAAATTGTTAGCTGTCCAAAAAAAGCAATTTCCTTTTATTGAGACCTCAACCAAGCTGGAGAAGATTCTGGGTGATAATGAAGTTGATGCGGTGGTAATTGCTACCGACGTTCCGACCCACTTTGGAATTGCGCAAAAGTCTTTAGGGGCCGACAAGCATACCTATGTTGAGAAGCCGTTGACCTTGAAGTCCGGTGACGCCAGGGTGTTGATTGAGCTTGCGAAAGAAAAGGGGCTGAAATTGATGGTAGGTCATTTGCTGGAGTATCATCCGGCGGTGGATTATCTTAAGGAAACGATAGACAAGGGCAAGATTGGTCAGCCTTACTATATGTATACTCAGCGGGTCAATTTAGGTGTTGTTCGTCAAAATGAGAACGCGTGGTGGTCGCTGGCACCGCATGATATTTCCGTTGTCTGCTATCTGCTTGGCTCCGAGCCTGTATCGGTGGCGGTACATGGACAGTGCTATCTGCAGAAGGATATTGAAGACGTGGTCTTTGCCACGATTAAATTTGCGGACGGGAAAACAGCAAATATTCACTGCAGTTGGCTTGACCCACACAAAATCAGGAAGATGACGGTGGTTGGCTCCGAGAAGATGGTAACGTTTGACGATATGGAAGCCACGGAAAAAATTCGGATGTACGACAAAGGTGCAGCGATAAAACATGATATAACTACATCATACGCGGACATAATATCGCTGCGATTCGGCGATATAGTTATTCCGAAGGTTGCAGCGACAGAGCCGCTTGCGTTGGAATGCAAACACTTTATAGATTGCGTGCTTGATGACAAACCAATACGCAGTGACGGTATTGACGGCTTGCGTATTGTTCAGGTTCTGGAGGCGGGCCAGAAGTCGTTAAAGAACAATGGTGAGCCCATTAATCCTGGGGATTTTTAATGAGCCGAAAGAAAAACTATTTTGTGCACGAGTCGGCGTATGTTGACGAGCCGTGCGAAATCGGCAAGGGGACGAAGATATGGCATTTTTCACACATAATGAAGGGCGCCAAGATTGGTGAGAGCTGTATATTCGGCCAGAATGTAAATGTTGCCGGCGGTGTGGTTATCGGCAACAACGTCAAGGTTCAAAATAATGTTTCGATTTACACGGGTACGATTATTGAGGATGACGTTTTTCTTGGGCCCAGTTGTGTTTTGACAAATGTTGCAAATCCTCGGTCGCAGATAGTGCGTCATAATCTTTATGAGAAGACGGTCTTTCGTCGTGGAGCAACTGTTGGAGCGAACGCAACTGTTGTCTGCGGGATTGAAGTTGGTCGGTATTCGTTTGTTGCCGCCGGTGCGGTGGTGACAAAGGATGTTCCGGATTATGCTTTGATGACGGGTGTTCCGGCGAAGCGGGCCGGCTGGATAAGCCGACACGGTATTCCGCTGCCGCAGGCGGATGCTGAGGGTATTATGATTTGTCCGGAGAGCGGGTATCGTTATAAAGAAGTTGAGCCGGGGGTGGTGAGGTGTCTGGATTTGGATGAAGATGCACCGCTGCCGCCGGATAAAGCCGTTGGCAGAGTTTCGTACAATGAGCTTAAGAAAAAATAAACAACCCTCTTTACACAAATCAGGAGAACAAATATGCAGGTGTCTCTATTGGATTTGAAAGCACAGTACGCGACCATAAAAGATGAGGTTTTAGCGGCGGTTTCGGAAGTGCTCGAATCGCAGCGCTGCATCGGAGGTCCGAAAGTGGCTGAGCTGGAGGAGAAAATAGCGGCGATAAGCGACAGCAGGTTCGCGGTCGGTGTCTCCAGCGGTACGGATGCGATTTTGAGCTGCTTGATGAGTCTGGATATCAGCACAGGAGACGAGGTCATTACCACGCCGTTTACGTTTTTCGCTACGGTCGGTTGTATTGCCCGCATCGGTGCAAAGCCGGTATTCGTGGATATCGAGCCCAAGACATTTAATATCAATCCGGAGTTTATTGAGCCAGCGGTTACGGAAAAGACCAAGGCGATTATGCCGGTCCATTTGTTCGGGCAGATGGCTGATATGGACCCGATTATGGAAGTTGCGAATAAATATAATCTCGCGGTTATTGAGGACGCGGCGCAGTCGATTACGAGTATGTATAAGGGCAGGAAGGCAGGCAGTATCGGGACGGCGGGCTGTTTTAGCTTTTTTCCCAGCAAGAACTTAGGCGGCATTGGTGACGGTGGTATGATTGTTACTAACGATGAGCAGCTATACAACCGAATGAAAATAATGAGAAACCACGGCGCCAATCCCAAATATTATCATAAATTCGTTGGCGGGAACTTTCGCCTCGACCCGATTCAAGCGGCGGCACTTTTGGTGAAGCTGCCGCATCTGGATGAGTGGTCGGAAGGGCGACGTCGGAACGCGGCCTATTACGATAAAAAATTTGCGGGGACATTCGTCCAAACGCCTTACGTCAGTTCTGAGTGCGTGACGATTTATAACCAGTATTGTGTTCGCGTTCCGAGGCGGGACGAGATTGTGGCACATTTGAAAGAGAAGAATATCGGCTGTGCGATATATTATCCTGTGCCGATACACCTGCAAGAGTGTTTCAGTTATCTGGGTTATAAAGAGGGGGATTTGCCGGAAGCAGAAAAGGCAGCAAAGGAAGTTATAGCGCTGCCGATTTATCCGGAGCTGACCGATGAGATGAAGGACTACGTGGCTGATGCGATTCTGGAGGTCGAGAACATCTAATGAAACCAAAATCTGACACCAGAGGATTTTTAGAATATTGTTATTCTTTCTCCAACCCTTACGTTTAATTTGTCGTTAGCATTTCCGTTTTTTAAGCTAATCTCCAAGGTATTGTTTGAGCCCTCGATCAAGAATACTTCGCCCTCTTTGCCTGAGTAATAATTGGGATAGTAATTCATCAAATATTCCTTGCCGGTTATCTGTACAGAATATTTATCCTTATCCTGCTTTGCGAGGTTAGTTATGATATTTCCGAATCTATCAATTCTGACAACTATTCCTTCTCTTTGATTTTGATAAAGTTCCAACCTCTCTATCTCTTTTATTTTTTCACCTACGTCATTGAAATTACCCAGGTCAATATTTGCAGCTGCTTCTGCGAAAACATCTCTGCCGTGAAATGTGCGGCTTGCATCTGCGGGAATGGGAATTTGCCTTATGTCAATTACTTTCTGCTCTTTTAACGTTTCCCAAAGCAAGCCGTTATCCGGGGCAACAAAATAGAAGTTTTCTGTTTTCACCGCCAGTGCTTTTCTTTCCGTACCCACGCCAGGGTCAACTACGCAACAAAACGCTGCGCCTTCCGGGAAGTATTTGTAATTGTTCCTGAGAATCCACGAAGCTTCGATGATATTTTGAGGCGAGATGTCGTGACATAAATCGACTATTTTTGTGTCGCAGGCGATGCTGTATATCACTGCTTTCATCACCCCTACATATTCGCTTTGGCCGAAGTCTGTCAATAAAACTATCATAACAAGCTCGACAAAGATTAGCTGCTGTAGCTCAGGTCGCCTCCTTTGATGCGTCGCAGCTTCTTGAATCGCTTCGGGCGTTTGAATTTGGGTACCTGAGCGACGGTCTTATCGTACAGGGCTTTAAGGCGTTTCACAACATCAGGATGCTGCTTGCTGAGGTCGCGCTGCTCTGCGGGGTCGGCCTCAATGTCGAACAGCATCATGTCCTTCGGCCCGTCGCCGCCGATGATGCCCGGATAAGCACTGGGTCGGGCCTGTTCGTATGGAGCGATAATCGTAACGCCGTCGGGTCCGCGAGGGTCGACCCAGTCGTCGCCACGTTTTGGCGGTCGGCCCGGTGAGCGGACGTGCAGTTTCCATTTGCCACTGCGGACGGTCACCAGGTTTGGTCCCTGCATTGCGAAAAGTGCTTCGTGGGGACTCTTGGCACGGGCAGAGGTCAATAGCGGCCAGATGTCTTTGCCATCTATAACGCGGTTTCGTGGCACGTTGACGCCTGCTATTTTAAGGACGGTTGGGAAGACGTCGATTGTTCCGGCTGGTGAATCATTGACGAGACCAGCGGGGATTTTGCCCGTCCAACGGGCAATCATTGGCACGCGGAGGCCGCCTTCCCAGGTTTTTCCTTTCATGCCGCGCAGGCCGCCCGTACTACCGCCATACCATGGTCCGTTGTCTGAGCAGAATAGCACCAATGTATTATTGTCGAGTCGAAGCTGTTTGAGCTTGTCCAGGATTTGGCCAACCGACCAATCCAGCTCGCGGATGACATCGGCGTAGAGGTCGTCGGGTGTGTCCGGGGTGTAGAAGTCTTCGGAGGCGGCAAGCGGTTTGTGGGGCATTGCGTGTGGCAGGTAGAGGAAGAAGGGGCGATTGCGTTTGGCACAGCGCTCGATGAAGTCAAGTGCCCGCTGCGTATAGCGCCTGGTCAAGGTCGCCTGTATGACGGGGTACTCGACGACTTTCTCGTTTTCGACGAGCTGCACCGGCCGCATGTCGTTTGAGTAGAGGATACCATAGTATTCATCGAAGCCCTGTCGGCGGGGTAGGTATTGAAGTGTGTGGCCGAGGTGCCACTTACCGACGCAGATGCTGGAGTAGCCGGCTTCTTTAAGCGCTTCGGCAATGGTAATCTCGGAGTGGGGCAAAGCTACATCATTTATGCCGGCGTCGGGAGCAGGGTTAAACACAACGCCGGTTCGGAAGGGGTATCGGCCGGTTAGAATCGTTGCCCGCGACGGGGCGCAATAAGGGGTGGGAACATAGAAGTTTGTCAGCTTTGCACCCTCGGCGGCCATGCGGTCGAGATTTGGTGTCTCGAAAGGTGACTTTTTCAGGCCAAAACCGGAGATGTCTCCGTAGCCTAAGTCGTCGGCGAAGATGAGGATAAAGTTCGGCTTTTTGTTAGTGCTACATCTGCCTGCTGAGTTGGGCAGCATTACGGCAGCAATACTGGCACCCACTAATCCCAGAAAATCACGGCGACTCAGATTTCTGTCCATGACTCACCCACTTTCCCACTTTTGTAAGTTTTTTTGCAAAATAACTGAGATTTTCCCTATAAAACCAGCTGCAGCTACGCTGCTGAACATTTCGTTAATATAATACCATGGCACTGAGGGCAATCCAAAAGACAAAAAGAGTGTTGACAGGCTCGGTTTTTTTTGGTAGATTTACAAAACGAAGTGTTTTTGGGAGTTAAATTGTTTATGGAAAAGAAGATATAGCTATTGGCTGTTATGGTGTGCAGGGTCGAAAGGAGAGCATGTTATGCAAAAAAGTAAACGAGTAACACGTCGTCAGTTCCTGAAAAGCTCGCTTGGTGCGGCTGCGGCTTTCACGATAGTGCCGAGGCATGTCTTAGGTGGTCCGGGCCAGACGCCGCCCAGCGAGACGTTTGGCGGCGCTCTGATTGGCTGCGGTGGCCGGGGCAATGGGACATTCAACGGGCTCGGACCAAACGTCGAAAAGCTCGCCATATGCGACGTGAAGTTTGTCAAGCATGCGGACAACAAGAAGGTCTACAAGGACTTTCGCCGGGTGTTGGAGCGCAAGGACATCGACGTGGTCGCAATTGCCACGCCGCCACACTGGCACGCGCTGATTTCAATCGCAGCGATGGAGGCCGGGAAGGACGTTCTGTGCGAAAAACCAATGACGAGGTTCATCGCGGAAGGCCGTGCGGTTGCCGAGGCGGAGAAACGGTACAACCGTATCTTCCAGGTCGGCACTTACGGCCGGTTCGGAAGGAGTCAAAACCAGGGAGATATCCTGACCCATAAGATTATGAAGAGCGGCCTGCTCAAACCGTGCAAGGCGGTCCATATCAAGCCGGGCGGACTGAAGGTCCGAGAGTGGAGCGGGATTGTCAATGCCAAGCCCCAGCCCATACCTGAGAGTCTCGACTGGGACATGTACTGTGGACCGTCGCCGCTGAGGCCGTATCACCCACACCGTTTCGGCGGAACCCACCGCGGATACTGGGATTACGAAGGGGGCGGTTTGACCGACATGGGCCAGCACCATTTCGATCCTGTCCAGTGGACCTTCGCCAAGGACGATACGAGCCCGGTGGAAATCGAAGCTTTCGCACCGCCGGCGCATCCGGAGGCCTGCGGAATGTGGGGCTGGGTCGAGCTGAAATATGCCGACGGGTTGACGTTTGTTATGGACAGCCACGAGTGGCCTGTAGATAAAAAGCCTTCTTATAACCGAAAAGAGTCCAGAGGAGTCAGCTTGAGCGATTTGAGCGAGGAGGACCAAAAGAAGATTAAAGAAATGCCCGATCCCGAACCGTTAGTGGGATTTCCCGAAGCGATTCGCACGCGGAAACAGGCTGGCGGCCACGCTGCTGCGGCGCATCGGTGCGTAACCCTGATGCACCTGGCCAACATCGCCATCCGCACCGGACGAAAGATCCGTTACGACCCGGTCAAGGAACAAATCATCGGCGACGAAGAAGCCAACCGGCTGGTCAACATACCGATGCGGGCCCCGTGGCATTTATAAGAATTTCAATCAGACTTTTGTAACAGAAAGGACTGTAATCATGAACGAACAAACATCGGCCCTTGTCGCACTTGTCAATAAAATGCCCGACCCAGATCAGCGTGGTATGTACTGTGCCGACATTGACAAAGAGAAGATCGAGGGTGCTATCGCGAAGATCCTTAAAGGCGGCCGTGACAATATAATCGGCGTTATCGACATGCTCGTCGAACCGGGTAAGGGTGACGACGTGAAAGCCCACTATGCGCTGCATTGCCTGGCGCTGCACGTCTGCAAGCTCAAGGGCGAGAGGCGTCGCCGGAGATTTGCCAGGAGCCTGGCCTCTCAAACCGGCGGCGACCGTCCGAAAGAGGTACAAAAGTACCTCGTCCGCGAGCTGCAGATAGCCGGCGGCAGAGAGGTCGTCGAAGAACTCGGCGAACTGCTGGTTGACGAGGAGCTGTGCGAGCCCGCTGCCCAGGCACTGGCTGCCATCGGCGACGGCGCCGCTGAGCAGCTTCGCAGGGCGTTGCGCAGGGCCAGGGGCAAGCGTCGGCTGACCATCGTGCAGAATCTCGGTGTGGTCCGCGACGCGAAGTCGGTCGGCGCATTGAAGAGGGCAGTCAGTGACGAAGACGGGGAAGTCCGCATCGCAGCCGCCTGGGCGCTGGCCAATATCGGTGACGCCGGCTCGGCAGACTTGCTGCTGAGGGCGGCGGAGAAGGCGGACGGCTGGGAAAGGATCCAAGCCACGAAGGCCTGTCTGCTGCTTGCTGAGAAGCTTCGTGCGGCCGGGAAAAAGAGCGAGGCGGTGAGGATATACAGACACCTGCGCGATACGCGGACAGACCCGGCTGAACGCTACGTATGCGATGCGGCCAAGATTGGGTTAGCTGCCGCCGATTGAAAATAGACGGTCGGCGCGAAACAGTTTGTGTCCTGCGCGAGGAAAGCAGTCGGGCTTACCCGGTTTGCCTACGACTGTTTAATACACTTATGAAATGTCTCGCAACAGATGCGCAAGCTGCTGCGAAGCTTTTGTCGTAGCCAGCATTTTCCAACGAATGCTGAATTAGACCACGCACGCGCCTGGATTGACTGCCAATTTGGAAGGATTGGCACGTTTGAAAGTGTTTTCTGACCCCGGGCCTGGAGTGACATGTCTGCCCCCCCAGGCAGGGCTATCTTCAAGCAGGGTCGAAGAACAAATTGCATTTCCAAGCTCTCTGACGTTATCTACATGCTATGAACTTATAGGAAGCTGTGAGCGTATAGTTTTTGACTCAAACCGGCTGATTCTTGACATTTTTGCACTCGTTGTGAGGCGAAGCCAAAGGAACCGGCCTTATCAGAGAATAATCCATAGCGGCGTCTTAGGGATTTGCGCCTTAAGCAGATTCCGCCCAGGTTTGCGACCGGCGACCTGGGCCTGCTCAGGAACACAAACTGTCTTATGTTACTGTTGATAAAATACTTATGGTTGCTGCTGCGACCACGAGGTCAGTTTGAGTTTTAACGCAAAATTGGCTGTCAGAGTCTGTCAGAGGCGTGTCTTTACTAAAGCTATGTCCTTTATTTGCCGATACTTATGACAGGGGAGGAGACAGAAGAAGCTTCCGGCAGGAAGTTAGATATCGATAGATACGCTTTTTCCAGGCGTATAGCGCTTAGGCTGTGTTTATTTTTGGCGCAGCCGACGGGGACGGAGTCTGGCGAAATTAATTATCGACGATTGATTAATCGCTATTATTCTTACCAAAGTTAAAGGAGATGCTTTTGTTATGCGGCGCCCCTTGTCGAGGCGGTTATCAGCTTGATGAATTGCGAGCAGGCAGTAGAGAGGGTATATAACATCGTCATCAGCGGGATACGATTCTGACCTTTTTGGAGTAGACTAACTATGGTAAACAACATAGACTTGAAGAATGTTTGGCTCCGTTGCATCTTGGGCGATACAGCGACCAATTGGAGCCTCCGAAGTCTATTTGCCTGGATATAAATCTCGATCTAATGGTTCGCCTTGCACATGTTTTAGCTTAGCTAACTCCCGATGTTAGAGCCACAGGTTAGTGCGCACTATTTGTGGAGTAATATTAGTTCAGATAACGATTTTCGCTACCTTTATGGCCTAATTTGATCCTTTTGGAAAGCGAAGTACGAAAGCACGAGAAGTACTCTGGATTGGTTTCGTTAATGCCAGTCACAGGCTTTATCACTTGATCTTTTGGATTTTATTGGGCCTGACTTTCTGGGGTGTCACCAAGAATGATTGTAAAAACACACTTTTCTGCCGAACAAGAACTTAGTGAGGTGTCAGAACCCGGCAATCTTACAAATGGCCAAAGGTTAGTAAATCCTATACTGTCGTTCCTCTACCTGCTCTGCTTTTACGTGTCACTTGCGTTTCCATGGAACACGAAATCAGATGCAATTTTTGGGGTGAAAATCGGAGGATACGTGCTTGAGCCCCAGCTGCTGCTAATCTTGGGCCTTCTTTTGCCGCTTTACTTCCTATTGCGGCCCAGGTTCCAAAGTCCCGCACTTCGGCGAATCCTGACCATCTGCTGGGTTATCACTATTGTCGGTGGGCTGTTTTTTGTGGCTAGCGTCTTTTTGAGGGAAAGTAAGTACGGAGGCAAAGCGTATTCCATTGTCATGCCGATGATAGATGTCAAGACCTGGTTTTTGTTGTGGATGATGCCTATGACGGCACTATATATATACGACCGGGGGTTTGAACGCTGGCTCCTTCACTTCCTTATTGCTACCGCCTGCTATTGCGCACTAGTGCTCGTGATTCGCGCCACACCGTACGATTGGGGTGCGAAATTCATAGTGACCGGCGAATGGGAGGTAGAGGGCTTCGGCATTCTTGGTCGAATCACAATGCGGAACGACCGCCTCCTGATTCTTGCTATCCCGTTAGCGGTGGCCTGGATTCTGGACAGAGGATTTTCCCCGTTCGCAATCATCTGCCTTTGTCTGTACCTTGTGCAAATGACAAATTCACAAGGCCGAACACATATGGCCTTTATTGCTATAATCACCGTAATTATCCTCATCCGCAACAGACGTTTGGGACGCAGTGCTATGATCCTGGCGATTGCTGTATTTGTCGTCTCCTTTACCTTCTTGACAATACCAGAACTGCAAAAGTATGGCTTGACAGTCCGTCTGTCAAATCTTATTGAACAGACCAGGGCATATCTGATTATGCTGCACACAAGCAATATGATAGCCTTAGAAGAGATAAGAGACAGCTTCTTCAAAATACTGTTCGGGGCTGGCTTTGGCACAACGTTAGATTTGTACGGTGGAGCCGATACCCCAATTCTTTACTTTGTCGACAACTTGTGGGTGACTCTATTATTCAAAATCGGCATTATTGGTGCCAGCACTGTTGGGGGAATGATTATTTACCTTTGCTGGAGCACGGCGCGAGGACGGGCAGTTTCAAATATCGATAGAACTTTCAAACTATGGGCATTTTTCATGCCGTTTTTATGTCTTCGATCAAGTTTTCTTCTCTGGAGCACGGTCTCCGGCGTAATTTGGTCCACTTTGGCTGCAGGCGTCGTGCTGGCAGAGGAACGACGGTTTGCAAATACGGATCAGCTCATTGACACTGGTGAATATGTTGCTGGTGAGCCTATACCCAATCGGGAAGACCAGACCTCAGGTTAGGTCTTTGGCGGATTTCGGCGCAAAGACGGCCAACTTATGAAGCTAATCACGTTCGTACAGGAGAAATTAACAGAGCAGTTGCCTGCCAACTCCTTACGAAGAAGGTTTGTCAAGGGAGCGCTTTGGTCGGTTGCCGCAGCAGTGGTAAGCCAAGGGATGCGCTTCCTATCGTTCGTGATAGTTGCGCGGATCCTCGGCAGGATCGTTTTCGGCGAGCTGGGGATGATTCAACATACAGTAAGTATGTTTGGTGTTTTTGCCGGCTTGGGACTGGGACTTACAGCTACCAAACATGTGGCGGAATTCCGCTCCGTCGATCCCGCTCGTGCCGGTCGAATAATCGCCTTATCATCTGTTGTAGCTTTAATCTCCGGTGGATTGGTGAGTATCGCCGTATTTATGGCATCACCATATCTTGCGCAACACGTCATCAATGCGCCCAATTTAAGGATGGAACTGTGGATAGGATGTGGATTACTATTTTTCAATACCCTTATCGGGGCACAAGTCGGCTGTCTTGCCGGCTTCGAAGCTTTTAAGACGATCGCGCGTGTGGGCCTATTTTATGGTCTGCTAAACCTGTTGTTGGTTGTTCTGGGAGTTCATTTCTGGGGCCTGTCAGGAGCTATTACCGGCATGGTTTGTGCCATGGCCGGAAGCTGCACCGCCCATCATTTTGCTCTGCGCAAAGAGGCAAAGAAAGCAGGTATCGCTATCTCCTATCGGGGCATCCGGTCTGAAATGCCGGTCTTGTGGGGATTTTCACTGCCCGCTTTTCTGAGTAATGCAATGGTAGGCCCAGTGGTGTGGGGGGCAAATGCACTGTTGAGCAACGAAGTCGATGGCTACGACGAATTAGGAATATTCATCGCGGCAACACAGGTGCAAATGGCTCTCAAGCTTGCCGGTTCGAAAGTTGGAGCTGCTTTGCTACCAATACTGGCTTCACGCGACGCCAAGAAGAGCGTTACATTTAATCGTGCAAACATCCTGATATCCTGGCTGATTGGGGTAACTGTGGCTGTACCACTCATATGCTTTTCAGAAGTCATGGGTCTTGTTTTTGGGTCGCAGTATGCTGATGTAACCGCGCGTAGGACTTTTGTTCTGGCAATGTTCTATGCATGCATCATGCTGTACAAGCAAGGATTAGGGAGAGTTCTTGTAGCCAACAGCCTTCTATGGTGGAGCTGCCTGAGCAATGGTATGTGGGCAGTAGTCCTTTTAGGAAGTGCCTGGTTCTTAAAGGGATTTGGGGCAGTCGGACTGGCGGGTGCGTTTATGATAGCCTACACATTAAATACAATCTGCTTCGTTCCTTTGTACACTTCGCGTCGTTTGGCCCCAAGGGGCACCTTGATATCTCCTGAAGCTATAATTATTTGGCTTGTAATAGCGGCCTTGGCATGTCTTTCATTTTTTCAGTTTCCCTTATTTGTTCGCGCTGCTGCTTTTATTGTATCTACCGTACCTTTATGCATAGCATTTCGTCGTCTGTTTTTTGGCCTCAGAGAAGGATAAACGGCGGTCATTAGTGTAGAAGAAACCAGGCTGGCTGGTCCAGAAGATACCCATTCTGTAAGCTGCTGAGGTATTTAGAACAGCCATCAAAATGCAGCCTTTGGATATGCCTGCCCCGCTGTTTTCGTACAAAGAAAGGACATAAAACTGTGCTTGTACGCACAAGCGTTTTGGTTGTGGGCGCCTATGGCGTAGGAAATCTTGGGGACGACGCTCTGCTTATCTCTGTCCTGAAAGTGATAAGACAAGTTGTCGGCGACAACGAGATTTGTGTGCTGATTCTCAGACCAGGATCCTATCTCGGCCAATGGTACCCTGATATCCGATTTATTCCACTCCAAAGCGGACACCGAATCTGTGGAAAAGTTCTGATATATGGTGGAGGCACGCAATTCTACTCATTTAGAGACAGCACTCCGACAAAGGCCGGTAGAATACTACGCGCCTCCCGTTACCTTGTACATCCCTTAAAGTTGTGGAGACGATTGCATCACTGCACGTTCGATTTCGAGCATGCGATTGGCGTAAGTATAGGAATTGGCCCGTTAGTGCCAGGCTCTTTCCCCCAAAAACAGGCAGACAAGAAGCTTAAATCCTGTGACTGGATTTCGGTCCGGGACTCTGTTAGCGTTCAGTATTGCAGAAACCTCGGTATAGATAATGTTCACCAATACCCGGACCTTTGCTTTGCGAGAACATTGTGGGATGAGGCTCCAATACGAGGGCCACGAACGGGCGAGATGAACCGAGTAGGAGTAGTCGTACGCGACTGGCCTCATACCCGTGAAGGGCAATCCTATTTCGGAAAGGTCAAAGAAGCGGTACGAAAATTAAGGCGTGAAGAAATTGAGATTCGCTATATTTCCTTTGCTCCACAAGCCGACCCTCAAACGCTATCAGACCTAAACAGCAGTGCAGAAGACATCCTGCAATGGGACCCCAGCCAACAAACATTAAGAACATTTATAGAAGAGCTGGTCAGCTTTGACCTGTTAATTTCCGCCCGCGCCCATGGCGTCATCATGGGCACGGCCTTGGGAATCCCATCAATAGCTATCGAGGTGGAACCAAAACTGCGGCTTATTTGCGATAAGCTGACAAGCGGGACCAGGATTTGGTCTCCGCCTTTCGACCCGGATGAACTTGTCCAGACAGTGATGTCCATGAGGGACAACTGGCAAGAACACTGTTATTGCGTGTTCTCGGAAGGATCGGTTTGCGCATCGGAGGCCATAACCAGCACGGAGGCATTGAATACATATTTAAAACAAGTACTGTTTTAGAAGCAGCGCAAGAAACTACGACACAATTCAACAGAGGTGGCGGACAAATGACCCAGAAACACATTGTAATTATCACAGGGACAAGGCCGGAAGCCATCAAGCTGGCCCCGGTATACCTTGCGATAAAATCGGAACCGCATACAAAAGTCACACTTGTAGCAACAGCGCAACATCGGCAAATGTTAGACCAGGTACTAAGTACATTCGGCATCCAAGCCGATATCGACCTTGATATAATGCGGCCGAACCAAAGTCTTTCCGAGGTTTCCTCCCAAGTGATTGTCGGGGTTCAGAAAGTCCTGGCCGAACTTAAACCGGATGCCGTGCTTGTTCAGGGAGATACCACAACATGCTTGTGCTCAGCCATTGCGGCCTTCTACGAGCAAATTCCAGTGGGGCATGTCGAAGCCGGTCTACGTACATACAACCTGAAAGCCCCCTGGCCGGAAGAAATGAACCGTCGCTTAGTAGACCCGATATGTCGTTGGTGTTTTGCGCCGACATCCAGAGCAGCTGAAAATCTACGGGCAGAGCGAATCCCAACAGAAAACGTATTTACGACCGGCAATACTGTAATTGATGCCCTCTTGGGAGCGCGAGACATCGTTCGGCAGCAGAGCCCTAAAATCCCTGAACTTGCCGACGGTCTTCTCGACGAACACAGATTAATTCTTGTCACCGGGCACAGACGAGAGAGCTTTGGCAAATCATTTGAAGAATTTTGCCAGGCCCTGCGTCAAATAGTCCAAGACCATAAGGATACGGTGCTGGTCTATCCAGTCCACCTGAATCCAAACGTTCAGAAACCTGTAAACGATATCCTTGGCAGGCAGGACCGCATCTATTTGATATCACCGGTTGAATACCTGCAGTTCGTTTATCTTATGGACCGCAGTTACCTGATAATAACCGATTCGGGCGGGATTCAAGAGGAAGCGCCATCCCTGCACAAGCCGGTCCTCGTAACCCGTGAGGTCACAGAGCGTCCCGAAGCAGTGGAGGCCGGACTCGCCAAGCTGGTTGGAACATCAAAGGAGAAGATTACAACTGAGGCATCACGCCTGCTTACGGATACTGATGCCTATACCAGCATGTCAGGCGGCCACAATCCGTATGGGGATGGCAGGGCCTCTGAAAAAATCGTCGAGATTTTATCATCCACAATCACAGCTAAATAAAGGTTCCCCCGATGAGCACAAAGAAATCGAATGAGACCATATCTTCACCCAAAGAAAAAAAACTAACGATATACTTTTTGACTAATGACTTTGACGGATTGCATGATATGTTTGAAACCCAGAACTGGGACGCTATTGCGGGGGTGCCGCTGGTACCACTGTACTGGTTGAAGTTGGCCGAAAAAGGACACAGCGTGCACGTATTCGTGTTCGGCGCCTTCAAATGTGAAAAGAACTTTACTTTGAAAGGAATTTACTTTTATCTACGCTGCCTGCCTAAATGGACCGAAAGCACCGCCAAAGGAGATTTGAAGTCGTTTTTAAAAATAAGGCTGTTTCTACTACAATTTAAAGCCTATTTCGCAGTCCGTAAAATTCGTCGTGTCGATTTTCCTGATGTCATCTATTCATACCACACAGGTCTGGTTCCCATCGGTCATTTGTTGAGCCGCCTTATGCGGGTCCCTCATGTTGTCCACGTTTGGGGAACGTGGCTTGGCCACTACCTGTTTAAGGAACCCTGGTACAAACGCTTACACCTTCTTGGACCCATGCTATGTTTTAAGTTCCCGATTGATTTGTTGATCATAAGCAACGATGGTACATACGGTGATAAGGTCGTTGAAAAAATGAAATTTCCAAAAGAGCGTTTTCGCTTCTGGCTCGATGGCACGGCACCAGATATTTATCAGCCAGATATAGATAAAGCTGAAATCAAACGTTCGATCGGCCTGCTACCCTCAGATAAGATGATATTTCAGGCGGCCCGGTTAGACTTTTGGAAGCGTATAGACAGGGCTATCGCCGCCATGCCAACGGTGATTGGGCGGGTACCTAATGCCCGGCTTGTAATCGCGGGCGATGGTTCTTTGCGAGGCGAGCTTGAAAAACAGGCTGCCGAGCTTGGTGTTTCCGATTATGTCAAGTTTCTGGGATTTATCTCCCACAATACGGTCTTAAAAATGCACAATGCCGCTGATCTGTTTCTGAGCGTACAAGACCTAACTAATTTGGGCAATCAAATATTTGAATCATTTCATAGTGGTACCTGCACGGTTGCTTACAATATTGGCGGCACTTCCCACGTTATGAAAGATGAGGTAACGGGTGTTCTTCTCGAAGAAGAAGATCTTCGGCGTCTGGGTGATGTTATTGCGGACCTGCTTTTAGATGACCACAGACGCCAACGGTTGGGCAGAGGAGCTTTGGACTTTGCCAGAAAAAACATATGGACGTGGGATGAACGTGCTGATGTGGAAATTTCCGAAATTCAGGAGTTGGTGGCACATCATCACCGAAAGCAAGTGAAGAAGACTAAAGAGTAGCAGTGAATTCCGAACAATAATAAATTTATTTTCTTATGACCTGATTATGAGCAGTAAAAAACGGGTTCTTATTGTTGCTGCTGACTTTAAGCCAATGATCGGTGGGGTTTCTGAATTTGCGTATCATATGGCATGTGGATTTGCGCGACTGGACGCCCAGGTGTTAATTTTATCGCCGCACTACTCTGGTGCAGAAAGTTATGATGAAAAACTGGGCATGCACATCAAACGAACTTACCCATCAGCTAAAGTAGAGGATAGATTAAGTGTTATGACAAAAATTGGAAAATGTGCTTCGCTGGGTAGTCTGGCAGCGACTATGCTCAGGATGCGTAAGTCTTTTCGTCCGCACATTATCTATCTGTCTTCTATGTACCCTTTTGCAGGGTTTTTCCCTTACTCAAAGGCTAATATTGTAACGACTTTTCACGGCAGTGAACTTTTGGTGCACTGTCAAAAATCACGGTTAACTGCTATAAACAAACATATTCTAATAAAGAGTTGCAGGAACTCCAGTCTGATTTTAGCAAATAGCAATTACACTAAGAATCTCCTTGAAGGTTTTGGTGTTTGTACTTCGAAAGTTTTTGTCACCGCATGTGGCGTAGATTGGCAAAAGTTTAGCGGTGCCCCTACCACTCAGGAAGCCCGAGCCAAACTCGGTTTTTCCGGCCGAAGGATTGTTTTTAGTCTGGGTAGACTGGATAGGCGTAAAGGATTTAACACTGTTGTCAAATGCATGCCAAATATACGAAAAAAAATTCCTGATGTACTCTATGTGATTGCGGGGCAGGGGCCTATGAGCGTAAGACTTGAAAAACTTGTTGATGAACTGGGTTTGCACGACAGTGTGCGTTTGGTTGGAAGAATCTCTGATGAGGACGTTGTGAATTATATGGCTGCCTGTGATGTCTTCGCCATGCCCAACAGAAAAGAAACCGACGGCACTGTAGAAGGGTTTGGCATTGTTTTCTTGGAAGCTAATTGTTGTTGCAAGCCCGTCATTGCCGGCCGAAGTGGCGGAGCCGTTGATGCAGTTGAGCATAACAGAACTGGACTGTTAGTCGATCCTTATAGTCAACAAAGCATTGAAGATGCTATTGAAACGCTGTTGACAAATCCGCAACTGGCAATGAAAATGGGGCAGCAGGGAAGGGAAAGAGTGGAAAAAGATTTCAAATGGGAAATTGTGGCTGAGCGTGCCTGTCGGCGAATTTTCGAACTTTTGTAGTAGGTAAACTGAAATAGAGCTGTGCATGTCCTTGCTAACCGCGGATTGATTAAGCAAAAAGCGGACCATAAAAAGGAAGGTGCGGGCTTTGGGAAGGAGAGTATTATGAAGTTGTTCCGTAAAGCACATTTTTTATTGGCAATAGCTTTGGCAATATTGCTAAACCGGATTCAGGTTGGTGCTGCAACCTATTGGCTTGCTCCCAAGGGCAGAGTATTAGCCAGGGGTTCCGAGGCAGATCCTTTTCCCTCAATGGAAGTAGCTCTCAAACAAGTCGGCGGGGGCAGCACTTTCATATTTAAGCCGGGCACTTATCTTGGCCGTCAAGTTACACTTTTACGTGAACGTGCGGGCACACCTCAGAAACCCACGGTTCTTAAATCTCAGCAAAAATATGAAGCAATTATTCACGGTTCTCCCGGCCACGGTATTTCTGTGACCGACGGTTGTGAGTGAGTGATAATCAACCGTCAAATTCGTGTTTTTGCTACTTTTCTGGACGATAAGCCTCCGAGTAGCAGCCAGAAAGCTTGACTTATTAAGGCAGATTTGGTATTCTATTAGAAAGGAGGCTCAGCGGCGCAGCTAAGCAAGGATATACAATGTTATATGTGAAATCCCAGCTTAAATCAATTTGAGATTTTTAATTATTGGAAGAACAAAAAAATGAAAAAGATGTCGTTCATTGTACTTTTAATTTTATCCGCCGTCTGTTTTGGAACACGACAGAAGTATGATTATGTAAGTACAGGACTTATAGCTCACTATAAGATGAACGAGAACGCTGCAAGCACTGCTGTTGAGGACTCTTCGGGTAACGACCACGATGGATTAGCCCAGCAGGATACTGTGTTTCTTCAGAATAACAATCGAGCATTCGTTAAAAGTTATGGTGTTTTGATTGATGATCTTGAGGATGTTAGTGATTGGAATATTTATGGAACAGGAGCATCTGCAGAAAATGATGCAACTCAGTTTAAACAGGGGACTCAAAGTATTAAGGTTAATGCTACAGGAGGTAATCAAGCTATTTTACAGAAATCTGTATCTTTAGATGTATCAACTGGGAATGGTTTCTCTTTCTGGCTTTATGTTCATAATGACATAGATACTTTGCCTTTCTCTCCTTTGGCTTTTCATATCTCCTCGATTAGTGATTTTTCTAAACGCTTTCAAAAAACCGTGACAAAAGAGGAGCTCTTTAAGGGTTGGAATCATATCACCCTGGCAAAGTCTGATTTCTCTGCTATCAGTGGTGAGAGCTGGGATAATACAATGATTCGAGTAAAGATGTATGTTATTCCTGCAGATGGTGAAGATTTAAGCATAAGCTTTGATGATTTAAGATTTGGCATAAATGCTAAACCAAAAATAATAATAACTTTCGATGATTGTATTAAAAGCCAATTCACTAAAGCTTATCCAGTTCTAGCTGCCAATGGACAAAGGGGAGTATTATTTCCACATACGGGTGTAGTGGGTAACTTTTGGCGTATGACTTTAGGAGATTTGGAAACTTTGAGAGATGCAGGTTGGGATGTTTGTAATCACTCTGTAACTCATCCAGACCTTACTGCAATATTACAAGAAGAAATGGAGGCAGAGATTGACGATGCTTATGATTGGCTCGTTGCTAATGGTTTCGGTGAGACAGCTAAGTTTTTTGCTTACCCCTATGCTAGATATAATGATGCTGTTATTACCAAATTAAAAGAGAGACATGTTTTGGGCCGAGCGGGGGTTTATCGTCCAAGATGGCCTCATTTTGAAATTTCTAATTATCATGATTTACAATTTAAGTTAACCTGCATGTCGTGTACATATACTACAACTGTTGAAGAAGTTGAGGCTGCAATAGATAGAGCAATCGAAGGGTGTAACTTACTCATATTGTTGTTCCACGATATTTACGATGGGGAGCCTGTAGAAGGACAGTATAAGACTGAGGATTTAGAAGCTATAAGTGATTATCTAAAAACAAAACAAGACGCGGAGTTATTGGAAGTCATTACACTTACTGACTATTACAATGAGCTAGTGGATAGACCAAACAAGATCAATGGTAGTTTCGATTTCAATGGCTCCTTCGATTACATCGAGATAGCCGACCAAGCCGATTTCACACCCGCCCTTACTCCGTTTAGTATCTCTTCGTGGGTTTATATGCACGATGCTACGAGCTTCTATATTGCCAACAAGGGCGTCTACAATACGGATGGAGAATGGCAATTCCGTGTGTATCCATATCCAGGCGATGCCATACTCTATTTTATGCTATATGACGAAAATGTTGTTGATTGCTACATTGGCAGGTATTACAGTGTCGCTTTGACTGAGTATGAAAACCAATGGATACACTTGGTCGCAACTTACGATGGGGGCACTTCGTGTTCAGGAATCAAGATATATCTAAACGGTACGCGTGTTGACGATGTAGACAAGAAGAATGGTACATTTGTTTCTGTGCAACCCTCAGGCCATCCTGTCTGGATAGGAAGATATGAGACAAGTTACGCCAACGGTCTCATCGACGATGTAATGTTTTTCAATGAGGAGCTTACAGTTGCACAAATCAAACAAATATATAACGCCCGTTGCGGCATTGAGCTTCTTGGCACTTCCTCAGCCGATTTTAACTGCGATGGCACCGTCTACTTCGACGACCTTGAAGTATTGGACAGTCAATGGCTCCAGCCCCCCGGGATCCTATCTGCCGATATCGCTCCAGAGCTTGGTGATGGTATAGTAAACTTCCTTGACTTCGCCGTCCTCGCGCACGATTGGCTCCAAACCACCACTCCTTAGTTTGCCAAAATTCAGTTTTGGCTGATTCTTCCCACGAAATCGGCGCAATCTGTGCTAATAGAATATGGTAGGGATTTGCGAGGACATTACGCGCGTCATGCCAAGGCGGTACTCCAGGAGACTTCCGGCGACATGAACGATGATTGTAAGGTTGATTTTGGCGATTATAGTATTATGGCATTCGAATGGCAGTTGCACGGCGAGGATTTGAAGGCGGACCTGCATAAGGACGGGACAATTGATATTCATGACCTTACGGTTTTGGCAGAGGTCTGGCTTGAAGAGCAGCCCTGGCCTCCGCCCTCGTAATAACTTCCGGCGAATAGTTTGCACCCCGGCTTGCTGATATTGACCTGCACATTTGAAACTCTGCGAAGATGAGCCAGTCTTCGCCCTTATTTATTATTTTGATAGGAACAAGGAATCGGCCGAATGCGGTTATTCACTGTGTGAAAATCATTTGGAAAGAATTTATGAGGAGCCGGCCAAAAATAAAGGGAGATGAAAAATGTTGAGAACCTCTGCTTTTATAATTGTTTTAATGTTCAGCTCGGTTGAGTTGTCTGGGGCAACCTACTGGATTGCTCCGACAGGCAAAACACGAGCTACCGGCTCAGAGACTGACCCTTTTGGCTTGATAGATAATGCCCTGAAACAGGTTGGCGGTGGCAACACTTTCATATTTAAGCCGGGCACTTATCTTGGCCGCCAAGTTACGCTTTTACGTGAACGTGCGGGCACACCTCAGAAACCCACCGTTCTTAAATCCCAGTATAAATACGAAGCAATTATTCACGGTTCTCCCGGTCACGGTATTTCTGTGACCGACGGTTGTGAGTGGGTGATAATCGACGGCTTCGATATAGGCGGAGCTAAACTGGATGGAGTCTACGTAAACGCTGATCACACTGTAATAAGAAACTGCCGTATCCATAACAATGCTGGCCAAGGGATTATGGTGCACGGAGAGAAGGGTGTGGTAATAGAGAACAATCTCATCGAGTATAATGGTACCCACATCCAGTTTGACCATGGAATATATGCTTATGGAAGTGGCTTTACCTTTCGTAATAATGTTATCCGATTTAACTCGAGCATAGGCCTCCATTTGTATCCACGGCTGGCTAATAGTACAATCGAGGCCAATCTCATATACGGAAATCCCAGATGGGGCATCCTGCTGTATTCTACACCAGAGGTCGGCTCCAACAGAATTGTCAACAATACAATTGTCCAAAACGGCAGTGGAATAGCAGTAAAGGACCCTCACAACGAAATAATTGTGAACAATATTGTTGTAGATAATACACATTGGAAGTTTCACAAACTGGAGACTATTGAAAGATTAGGCGGCGACAACTTTCAAGGTGGCGAGATCGATTATAATCTCTGTATTCCATCTTCAAAAACTGTCGGAAGCCAGCCTCATGGTCTGTCCGTGGACCCACTGTTTCTGGACCCAATGAAAGGTGCGTTTTACCTGAAAAAGGGGAGCTCTGCCATTGGTAAAGGTTCCAAAGATTATGCTCCGGCAAGAGATTTCTTCAACCGTCCACCGCCGCCCGACAAATCGCCTGACTTGGGCTGCTTCCCGTACGACGAATCTCTGCTGATACCAGAAGCTCGCGAGTCATGGTAGTATCAATGGCCATTTTTCTTTAAGAGGTCAATAGGACCGATACCGAACCTGTGGAAACCAGCCCATTCAAAAGGCCAAAAAGCAAAGTAGGCCAAATGGCGTTTAGAACAAACTCGATTCGCGTGTGCTATGCCGGCTTAATGCATTCTGAGGACGATCAACGTTTTGTTCATAAGCAGTGTGCAGCTCTGGTACGCACTGGCTATGATGTTGTCTATTTTGCCGTGGCAGATGCTAAAACCACGGTCAACGGAGTGAAAATATATCCCCTCCCCCGTTTGAGCAACTTAAGCTTATGGAAACGTTCACTGGAGCCATGGAGGCTTTTCCCAAAACTGCTGAGAGAGAATTGCCGGGTCTATCATTTCCTCGATCCAGAGTTGTTGCCAGTAGGATTAATACTGAAGTTATTCTTCAATCGTCAGGTTCTTTTCGATGCTCATGAGGATTACGTTGAATACGTGTTGGTTTCACCCTACATTAAAGGTGCTGCAAGACATATCTGCGCATTGGCTTTTCGTCTGTTGCTGGCTCTGGCGAGTCGGGTTTATGACGGATTTGTTTTTGGTGATGATGAGATTGCGAAAGACTACGCTCACTTGGGCTTTAGAAAGGTTTGCTTTCACCATTTTCCGTTGCTGTCGATGTTTCCGCCCAGTCCAGTACCATTCGCTCAGAGGAGGTATGATGTAGTTTATGCTGGTAATCTCTCAAAGGATAAAGGAGCATTTGTAATGCTGGAGGCCATTAGATTACTGAGGGAACGTTGCAAGAAATTCCGTGCCCTGTTAATTGGCGAGCCTCGGAGATATATTAAGGAGAAGTTTTATCAATATATTAGGGAACACAAGCTTGATGAGTCTCTGGAAGTAACCGGCCATCTGCCTTACCAAAGGGTCAGCGGATTATTAGACCAATGCAAGATTGGTTTAATCGGCCTTTTGGATTTACCAAAATTTCGAAAGCAAAGTTCTACAAAGCTGTTTGAGTATATGGCTAAAGGTGTTCCTGTTGTTTCTGTAGATTTGGCTCCGGAACGAAAATACATGGCCTCTGGCGTTCATGGTTACCTCGTGAAGCCGAATGATGCTCAGGGCATGGCGAGCGCAGTTTACAACATTATCACAAATCCGGAACTTGGGGAAAAAATGGCAAAGGCCTGTCGAGAACAAGTGATTGATAAGAAACTCTATGCAGAAGAAGATTGTGAAAAACTACTGGCATTTTACGATTTCATTCTCGCACATCCGAGGAGGTCCTTATGCGGGAGCTGATAGTCAAATAAGTCTAATTTCTCCGAGAGAATCCAAAGTTGCCATTTGCTACTTGGCCGATAAAGATAAATCGGATTTCCCCAGAAAGTTTTATGCATATCTTGTATATTCATCAACACTTTGCTACGCCTAAGGGCAGCACAGGGACCCGGTCCTATGAATTTGCCCGCCGGTGGATAAAATGGGGGCACAAGGTAACGGTGCTTACAGGAAACTACGATATCGGAGGGCTGCAAGTAGGCCGAGGAGCAATTCAGAGACAGTCAATTGACGGGATCAATGTTATTGTAGTGGCTGCCAAGTATAGTAACAAACAATCTTTCATCAGGAGAGTTATCTCCTTTTTTTCTTTTTTGCTGTTTGCAACCTATGTAGGTCTGAGCGAGCAGGATGTCGACGTCGTATACGCAACCAGTACACCACTTACCGTAGGTATCCCGGCTATGATTACAAAATGGCTGCGGCGGAAGCCGTTTGTTTTTGAGGTGAGAGACCAATGGCCTGAGATACCAATAGAAATGGGGATTATCAGGAATAAAGTTCTGATTAGTGTTCTTTTGTGGTTGGAGCGGTTGATTTACGAGAATTCCGAGGCGATTGTTGCACTTTCTCCCGGGATGGCCGATGGTATAAGAACGGTACTTAAAAAGGAGAAACCCATAGTGGTTATCCCGAATAGTTCTGACACGGAAATGTTCCGGCCGGATATAGACGGTTCTGCAACCCGTCAAGAGAAAGGATGGGACAGCAAGTTAGTTCTGTTGCATTTTGGAGCGATGGGCAGGGCGAACGGTCTTGAATTCGTCATCGAAGCTGCAGACAGGCTCAGAAGTAACACTGAGGTTCACTTTGTGTTGGTGGGAGAGGGTAGTGAAAAGGCGTCACTAATTAAAAAGGTTGAGCAACGTGGTTTAAAGAATGTTGACATATTGGATTCAGTGCCCAAGGTAGAGTTAGTCAAGCTTGTTGCCGCCTGCGACATATCAATGGTCATTTTTGCCAATTTCTCCATATTGGAGCACAACTCAGCAAACAAATTTTTCGATTCGTTGAGCGCCGGCAAACCGGTTCTGTTGAATTATTCCGGCTGGCAAAGAAAAATCCTTGAAGACAATGCTGCCGGCTACGGTTGTAGTTTGTACAATCTTGATGAGTTTGTTGAAAAGGTGTTATACCTTAATTCGCACAGACAACAACTAAAGCAAATGGGTGGGAACGCCAGGCGAATTGCAGAAGAAAAATTTGATAGAGATAATTTAGCGAACCAAGCTCTTCGAGTGTTAGCGTTGATTTTCGAAAAACAGGGGTAAATTATGAAAAGTTGTGTAATAGACCGATGCGTACTCATAACCAACGGCAACTTAGCGGTCATGGTCGCTTTAGCCCCATGGATAAAAAAATACAGGAACAACATTGTTAAGATTTACATAACCCATAGGTTGCCGGCTGAAAAAAGCAATATCAAAGGCCTTCTTAGAATGCTCTATAAAAGCGGCTGGGATTACACATATCTCAAGCTATGGGTTAACAAGATTGCTCCACTAATTGTTAAATTAAAAGGGTGGCCCGCAGACTTAGCAGATTATATTTCCAGAGCAAAGTTGGATATCCCCATCGAAAAGGCCTACTCCGTTAATGAGCCCCGCGTCATAGAAGAGATAAAAGGTATGGGGACACAGTTGTTGATATCGTATGCGGCAACAGAAAAATTCTGCAATTCATTAATAAATGCACCTCTGGTCGGTGCTATTAACGTACACCCCAGTCCATTACCCGCTTACGCTGGACTATCTCCTTATTTCTGGGAACTCTATAACGAGGAACCAAATTACGGATTTACATTACACAGGATTGTATCCAGGTTGGACGCAGGGCCTATTATCGAGCAGTTGATAGAGCAAGCCGGTGACACTCGGACAGTCTTGCGTATAATAATTAGAATGACCGAAGTTGCCTCTGAGATGTTGACAAGATTCTTCGAAGGAACAACTGGTTTTGATAGACAATGGGACCAGGACCTTAGCAAGCGGTCATACTTTAGGCACCCAACGCGCGCACAGGTTAAGGATTTCAAGGCCAGAGGCTATCGGATGCTTGACTCTGCCAGTAAGGCTCATATGCTTGAAAGAGTACAAGAAGTATCCGAAGAGTTAAAATAAGACGGTATGAATCAATGTCATTTAGAAAGGGTTACGAAGTAATCCATTCCGGCCCCAGGTATCTTTTCAATTTTCAGATTTGAAAATCCAGCAACTTTTGACAAATCTTCAATTTGTTTGGGCTCGTAGAAGTATACCGGGCATCGCTTAAGCCAATAGCGAAACTTCCGGAGAGGAGTTCGGAACCAATGTTTACTCGGAAAACTCAAGACGGCACGATCCGTGACCTGTTGAGCCAAAACAGTCAAGAAGTTGAGCGGGTCTGCAATATAGTCCATAACGCCCATTACAATGGCATAGTTAAATTTTTCCTGAAGTACATCTTGGGGAAACATGCCCAAAACAAATTGACACCCTTCAATACATCCGGCTGCTTCTGCACGCTGTTTTGCCAGGTCCAGCATACCTTGAGCCATATCAAGGCCCACTACTTTGCTGCTGCCACGCAGCGCCGCTTCGACTACGTAAGGGCCGGACCCACAGCCAATGTCGAGCACGGTCTTATCGACAATTGGGTCAAGGGTCTCAAAAGCCAAGCGGAATCGTTCAAAAATGTCAGAACGATACTTTCGGTCAACCCATTGCATGAAGCTGCTACGTTTCTTATCATAAAAGGTGTCAAATGAAACTGCTGTCTTGTCAAAATAGGTGCGTACTTTTTGATTATGTTCTTTCCGGCTGTTCAAATTTGCTCCCATTATATTCCTTCAATACTTCAATTGCAGGGGCGAATTTAAAAACTTTCAATATATGTTTAAGTCTTTTGGCTCCATTCTTACAGTTGTAATAATGTCTGAATTTCCTATACACAGATAATCCCGGAATCTGTGGTATAATTGGGCCTACTTCATAGGGGTGAATATAAAACATGGCTGGATGGCCCTGCTTATTAAGTTTCGAAAGAAAAATCTTAGTAAGCAGCAATGGATATAACCTGAAGTATCCGCCGCCCCCGAAAGGAACGCGTTTACCGAGTAATTCAATGGTTGGCAGTGGAAATTCTATTAGGCCGTTTGGGAATCTGTGGATAAGAGTGTCAGCGTCTTTTATACCATAAACATCATGCAGTCCGAATGGATAGATACTTGAATCATAAACAAAACCCGTTTCTTTCAAGACGTCCAATGCCCAAATTGACGACTTGGTGATCGAGAAGTCGGGTGCTCTGAATCCATAAACTCGTTGACCGGATACGTCTTCAAGGTCTTTTTTAGCTGCGGTTAATTTGTCTTTAAAGTCATTCTTTTCGAGGCCAACGATGCGAAGGTGACAATAACTGTGGCAGCCGATTTCGTGTCCGGCCTCAGCAGTGGCTTTAACAAGGTTTGGAATGTCGGTTGCTATTCTTCCGAGAAAAAAAAATGTGGCTTTTATATTCAACTCCGCAAATAATTCAAGAAGAACATGTGTATTTGTTTTGATTTCACAGTTTTGCGTTGTCTCATCAAGGAAATTATCACTTATGGGAAAGCTTTGTGCATTCGATTCGGCAAAGCCTTCAACGTCTACTGATATTGCGTTGATTACAGGTTTAGACGAAGGTGTCACGGCGTTCACCCGAACTTTCATAGGTTTTTATACCAAGACAGTTGTGTAGTCATTAATAATAGACCGATGTGAGTCATTGTATTGGCAGGTCCTATTTTGTCAAGGTGAATCGGAGTAGCGAGAAGTTTGCTTAAACGTATTCTTGATATATCGATTTCGCTGCTGATAATGGTACTTTTGTTGCCGGTTTTTGCTGTTATTATTATTGCGATAAGAGTTAGCAGTAAAGGGTCGGCTCTTTTCAAACAGCAGCGGGCGGGCAAAGATGGGACACCATTTATGTTTTATAAATTCCGCACAATGAAACTCGATGTAGAACCTTTTGGTCCGAGTCCAAAATCAGGTGATGACCCAAGACTAACGAGGACAGGAAAATTCCTGCGGGAATATTCGCTTGATGAGCTGCCACAATTGTTTAACGTACTAAAAGGGGATATGAGTATCGTTGGGCCGAGACCGCTGTACGTTTCGCAGATGGCGGAATGGAACGAACGGCAAAAAAAGCGGCTGCTTGTTAAGCCGGGGCTAACAGGATTGGCGCAAATATCAGGGCGGGGAGAGCTGACACGTGAAGAAAAGCTCGAACTTGATGTTAAGTATGTGGAAACCGCAAACTTTTGGACGGATATAAAGATAATTCCGGCTACCGTTATCCAGGTGTTACGGCGAAAAAGTATCTATGAAAAAAAATATTCGCAAACCAAATATACGCGGGGGGAAAATTCTAATCGTGAATAAACATCTCACTGCATCGTTACTTGCGCTGCTCCTGTTGGGTTCAGCAGTTTTGGCTTTAGAGCCAGATGAAATACTAATCATAGCGAACGCAAATTTCAGCGAGTCTGTCGGCATTGCCCGATACTACTGCGGCAGGCGAGGGGTGCCGGTAGACAATATTTTAGCTCTGTCATTAGGGACCGGGCTTAGTTATACAATCACCAGAGCCAACTATGAAAAACAGGTGGCTGAGCCGATTCGCAAAAAATTGTCCACCCCTGAATTCGCGGGTAAAATCAGATGCCTGCTGACGACTTATGGCGTGCCGATAAAGGTAGGAGGGCGAGGGCCATTGAAAGACCAGGAAGACAAACTAAAACAATTAAGAGAATTAGCTGAGCAAGAGAAAAACAAAATTGAACAGTTAAAGAAGAGCGCCCCTGCCAGCAACAAGCAGGGGTTGGCCAAGCAGAAGAAAAGAATCAATGCCAAACTGGCTCAGTTACAATCCGAAATTAATCGCATCACGGGCAAAGAGACAGGAGCTTCGGTGGATAGTGAATTATCAATGGTGTTATTCGGCAATTATAAGCTATACCGGTGGCAGCCGAATATACTAATGAACGATGTGTTAGGTCTGAGTTTTAATACGCTTATGGTTTGCCGCCTTGATGGGCCGGACGAAGGAATAGTCAAGGGCCTTGCCGATAAGGCAATAGCAACGGAGAAGACGACCTTAACAGGTATTGCTTACATCGATTCACGTGGTATTGCAAGAGACAGAAATCGCTATTCACCCGGCTATTTTGACCAATCTCTGCGGGACCTGGCGGTGCTTACAAGATTGCGAACGAAAATGACTGTTAAAGAGGAACGAACAGAAAAACTTTTCGCACCTGGCGCCTGTCCCCAGACAGCTATCTACTGCGGCTGGTACAGTTTGAAAAAGTATATCGACGCCTTCGATTTTGTCGATGGTGCGATAGGGTATCATATCTCAAGCCTGGAGGCAGCAGGGCTTCACGACCCAAACAGCAGTCAGTGGTGTCCGGCCATGCTCAGGGATGGGATAACCGCGACACTGGGGGCGGTGGCTGAGCCATATCTTCATTCATTTCCGGAGCCGAGGGCATTTTTCCCGGAGCTCTTCAACGGTCGCTGTCTTGTAGAGGCATACTACCGCACAAAGCCATTTAACTCGTGGCAACTGGTTTTGATAGGCGACCCGCTGTATAGACCTTTCAAAAAACCTTAACTGCTGCAGGGTGACAATTTTCCAGTTATGCGCCAGTGGGACCCTGGGTTCCGCGGTAGCGAAATAAATCGAGCAGGTAGATTGTAATAACGACGGCTGCGATTCCTACAGCGGCGATGATTACACCGTGCAATCTGAAACCTCTGCCGGAAATTATAGAAAATAATTTTACTGCTAACAGAAAACCTATTGGCAGGGCTGATGCCAGTATTAGCCATTTGAGTTTCGGGGCTTTTATCGGCGGAAAAAGATGCATATTTTGAATCCACAGCACAGCAAAAAATCCATAGGCAAATAGATGAAATGCTGCGTTAGTCACCGGCAGCAGGTCAGCCAGATTCGCCCGCGTCAAATTTGTTAGAGCAAAGATAGTAATGCCCGTTACCACAAGGAATGCGGGCAAAAATGTGAAAAATGTGAACAGAATTAAGCCTGTAAGCACACCTACCAGGTTTGCGAAAAAATCCATAACATCACAGCTACGTCCAGCCACAAAGCTCTGAAGCCACTCGTCAATGACCCCATACCAAACCGTCACCAAAAGTACCCACCAAGCGGTGGCTTTGCGCCAGTTTACCTTCCTGTCAGGACTGATTGCAAACCACAGCAGAAAAACCAAAGCCAGATAGGCAACGAAGTGGATGATTTTATCAGAAACTCCGGCTTTTCGAACCAATTGCGGAATTGGTATATGCGCAAGGATAAAGATGATAGGCCAATAAAGCAGCAATGATATGATAATCAGCTTTTGTCGACACGATACAGCCATTGAGATTGCCTAAGTATCCAACAGTTTTATAAGAAATTACCAAAACAATAATATTTCGATTCTTTTAGGCTAAACTTTGATTTTACCTGATATTTGTTTATGATGTAACGAATAGTTTGGTAAAAAATTGGAGAAAAACTATGCTCGATTCAATAATTGAATTTTTCAAAAGTGCGATAACGGAACAGATAGTAGAAGATCCCGTCTGGGCAACGACAGCTTTAATTGGTCAGGTGATATTCGGCGGGCGGTTTATCCTTCAATGGATAGTTAGTGAATATAAAAAAAGGTCTCATGTGCCGACGGCTTTTTGGTTTATGTCACTGGCAGGAAGTCTCATTCTACTGAGCTATTCTGTTCACATAAAAAATCCTGTTTTCATGCTTGGGTTTTCGCTGAACACCCTCATATATTTGCGGAACCTTCATTTGATCTATAAGCACGCCAAAAAAAGCGTGGTAACAGTCATCGAAAAGACCGAAGACTGAGGTAGTAATTAATGCCGGCAGGACAAACAAATTTGGTATTGGGTTTAATTTTTCAGAAAGGTTTTCTGTTTTTTATTCCGAATGTATAGTATGTAGTATTTGTCGCTCACTACTTCAAAAATTTATCTGGAGGACTAACAAATGAAACGCTTTATGATTTTTGTACTAATTTTAGGCGGTTTTGCAGCCCTTTGTTCTGGTCAGCGCAGGCCTCGTGTTTCGCCACTAAAAATAGTTCAACTTTCCGAGCCGAGCTTAAAAGGGTCGGTCAGTTTCGAGGAGGCGTTGGCCAAGCGCCGAAGTGTGCGTCAGTTTACCAGCCAACGGCTCAGGTTAGCACAGATTGGCCAACTGGCCTGGGCCGGCCAGGGCATAACAAAACCAGCAGAAGGTCTTCAACCAGCACTTCGAACGGCACCATCAGCGGGGGCGATTTATCCGATAGAGTTATACTTTGCCACGCAAGAAGGCCTGTTTGTTTACAATCCCGAGGAGCACAGCCTGGAGCAAACCTCTGGCCTGGATGTGCGCGGCAGATTGGCGGCGGCTAACGCACCGTGCAATATTATTATCGCAGGCTCTGAGAGAAAGCTTGCGACCAAATTCCGCCGTGAAGCCAGAAAATATATGCTATTGGAAGCCGGGCACATCGCTCAGAGTATCCAGCTGCAGGCCGTCTGCCTGGGGCTGGGGTCTGTGCCGATTGGTGGTTTCGACATAAGGGGTGTCAGCAGAGTTTGCAAGCTGCCGAAGGACCTCGAGCCACTTTATATAATTTCCGTTGGTTACTCGGCTGCTCAGACAACAACAGAAGAAGAGGAAGCTGGTACGACGGAGCGTCCCAAGACAAAAAGAGCAGTGTTGATTACCGCCAGGGAGGGTTTTCGCGATGAGGAGCTTTTTGAAACAAGGCGTGTCCTTACCGAGGCGGGAGTGAAGACGGTCGTAGCAAGTACAAAGACGGGAGCTATAAGGGGTATGCTTGGACGCAGGGCTGAGGCAACGATTCTTGTGAACGACATTGTCGTTGACGACTACGATGCGATAATCTTTGTAGGCGGTGCAGGTGCAACGGAGTATTTCCACAGCCGGGTTGCGTGGACTATTGCCCGCGATGCAGTGGCTAAGAGAAAAGTTCTTGGTGCAATTTGTATCGCACCGGCGATTCTGGCCAATGCGGGTTTGCTCAACGGAATCAAAGCCACAAGCTACCTATCCGAACGAGACAGACTCCAAAGAGCTGGTGCTCTATATACCGGCGTTCTTGTCGAACGAGACGGGCTTATAATAACCGGCAGCGGCCCAATGGCTGCAATCCAATTCGGCAGAGCTATTGCAGATGCGCTGGCCGGCAGATAATGACCGCAAGCAATAAATACTACCTATGGTGTATCCGAGGATTACATATTTTGCTACAGTCCAAGCGAGTTGGAGGGAAAAATCACAGGCTGGTTCACAAACTGATTGCAAGTTATTGTTAGGTAAGACTGTGCCTCCATCTGAGAACTCGGAATGTCTTACACTGGCAGAGTAAGGTGTCTGAAGCTCGTATTGTCCTATTGTTCGTAATCTATGCTGAGGACTACCAAAAAGCCTTGAGATTATCAGGAATAGTGATATAGTGTTGTAACATCAGACGGCACGTATGAATATTTGGACAGGAAGGGGTTTTACATAATGAAACGCTATCCTACAATCGAGTCGTGGATACCGAGACTGCTGGCTGTTTGCCTGTTGGCCGGCACAGCGGAAGCAAAAAAGAATGATGTGATAACACGAGCCAAGGAGATTCTGGAAACCACTGGCATCAAGGGCGGATTGATAGTGCACGTAACTTGTGGAGACGGAAAGCTTACTGCCGCGCTGCGTGCAAATGACAGTTATATAGTCCATGGCTTAGATAGAGATGCGGAAAACATCGAGCAGGCACAAAAGTATATCCAGTCACTTGGATTATATGGAAAGGTGTCGGTCGAGCATTGGAAGACTAAACGACTTCCATACACAGACAATCTAATCAATCTCATTATTTCAGAGAAGCCAATCGAAGTTCAGATGGGCGAAATTATGCGCGTTTTAGTGCCCAATGGCGTGGCATATATCAAAAAAGGCAGCACGTGGAAGAAGGCGGTTAAGCCTTGGCCAAAAGAGATAGACGAATGGACGCATTTCCTACATAATGCGAACAACAATGCTGTTGCCAATGATATGGTCGTGGGCCCACCGCATCACCTCCAGTGGGTTGGAGGGCCCAAGTGGGCGAGAAGTCACGACCACCTCGCTAGTGTGAGCGTTGTCGTATCTACTGCTGGCCGGATCTTCTACATCGTTGACGAAGGGCCAATCGCTACGGTCGCCTTGCCGCCGAAATGGTCACTCGTCGCGAGGGATGCGTTCAATGGCGTACTCTTATGGAAGAAGCCGGTTGGGCCATGGGAGGGGCATCTGAGGGGCTTTCGCAGCGGCCCGAGCGGACTGGCACGAAGACTTGTAGCTGTAGACAACAGGGTATATGTCACCCTTGGCTACGGCAAGCCGGTAACTGCACTGGACGCGGCCACGGGTAAGACGGTCAGAACGTACGAAGGATCCGACAACACTCTCGAAATCGTCTGCGACAAGGGATTGTTGTTCCTGGTCGCTGGTGATCCTACCGCTCAGGACACCAGCAAGCGTGTTCAAACCCTGGAAAAGTGGTTGCACTACCCTCAGTACATCGCGAGGGGGATTCAGAGGCACCTGATAGTGTTCGAGGCCAACACAGGGAAGCAGTTATGGAAGAAGACCGACAGCGACACGGCCGAGATAATGCCCACAACACTTGCTGTCAGCAGCAGCTGCGTGTTCTTCCAGAACACTAAGGACGTGATTTGCTTAGACGCCAAATCCGGTCATGAACTTTGGCGCACCGCTCGGCCTGTCAGCGTCAATCGGTGGGCGTGGTCGACTCCCACGCTCGTGGTCTACGGCGATGTTGTGCTGTCCGCCGATCGCGATGCGTCTGCTCAGGTGCAGAAGGAACGCGAGAACCAAGGACAGCTCAACTGGGTGGTGAGCAGCAAGGGTGGTGAAGCACCTATTGGAGAACTGATTGCCTTTTCGGCAAAGACCGGCAAGAAGCTGTGGAGCTGCGAGTCTCGCGAATGCTATAATGCGCCGGTGGACGTTCTTGTGACGGATGGACTCGTGTGGACGGGAAACCTTGTGCGTTCGCGGGACCCTGGCGTCACCGTCGCGTGCGACCTGATGACAGGCCAAGTCAAAAAGCAACGACCACCGGACAACGAGTCCTTTACAGTTGGAATGGGGCATCATCGTTGCTACAGGAACAAGGCGACCAACCGGTATCTCCTGCTTGGCAGAGCGGGAGTTGAATTCATCGAGCTTGCATCCGGCAAAGTCATCGCAAACCATTGGGTTCGAGGCACGTGCCAATATGGTATCCTGCCGTGTAATGGGCTTCTCTACGCTCCATCGCACTCGTGTGCCTGCTACATTCGGGCCAAGTTGAACGGGTTTAATGCACTGGCTGCTAAGAGGGTGCCGAGTGTTACAAAGCAAACAGGGGCAAGACTCGAACGTGGTCCAGCGTATCGCAGGGCTGCTACCTCGGAGCTGCCCAAAGAAGCCGATTGGCCAACGTACCGATATGGCCCATCTCGCAGCGGTCATACCAAATCGGCTGTTCCGGTTGCCCTGAAACGCCATTGGAAATCCCCTATTGGCGGCAGACTCAGCAGTCCTGTCCTCGCAGACGGAAAGGTCTTCGTGGCCTCGGTGGATACCCACACCGTCCATGCCCTGAACGCGAAAAACGGAAAACCGCTGTGGAGCTACACCGCCGGCGGACGGGTGGATTCACCACCCACTATCCACAGAGGACTGGCGCTTTTCGGTTCCGCGGACGGCTGGGTCTATTGCCTTGGCACATCGGACGGCAAGCTTGCCTGGCGTTTTCGAACCGGGCCCGAAGACCGACGCGTGGTCGCCTACGGGCAATTAGAATCTGTCTGGCCGGTTCATGGCAGCGTGCTCTTGCAGGACGATGTCGCGTACTTCGCTGCGGGAAGATCATCCTTCCTGGATGGTGGAATCTACATATATCGGCTTGACCCGAAAACAGGTAAGAAGCTATCGGAAACGTGCGTTAACAGTCGCGACCCGAAGACCGGAGAAGAGCCGCAGGCAACGATCCGCGGCACAGATATGCTGGGGGCACTGCCGGACGTTCTCTCAAGCGACGGCGAATTCGTTTACATGCGGCACATGAGATTCGACCGAAACGGCATCGAGCAAGAACAAAAAGTGCCACACCTGTACAGCCCAGCGGGCTTTCTCGACGATTCCTGGTGGCATCGGACGTATTGGCTCATCGGAACAAGAATGGCCAGCGGCTACGGTGGTTGGCCAGTTGTCGGAAATCAAGTTCCATCCGGCCGACTTCTGGTATGTGACGCTTCGTCAGTGTATGGATTTGGGCGCACGCCATACGGCACTCACGGTAGCCACATAGGCCTTGGGAAGAGCCATCATCGCCTTTTTGCCGCCAGCCGAAAACCGTTGCCAGCCGAAAAGCCCGGCGACAAGAAGAAGCGAAGTCGGGGGCGAGTTCCCATCAAGTCGAAGGTCAAGTACCATTGGTCTAAGCAGATTCCGCTGGTCGTCCGAGCTATGGTCCTTGCAGACACAACCCTGTTCCTGGCTGGTACACCAGATTTAATTAGTGGGGACGCCCATGGTCTCACAGCCTTTGAGGAAAAGAAAGGCGCTACGCTGTACGTTGTCTCGGCTGCGGATGGTGAGAAACTCGCCGAATATAAGCTCGACTCTCCGCCTGTCTTCGACGGAATGATAGCAGCAAACCAACGGTTGTTTATCTCAACCCGAGATGGTTGCCTGCTGTGCATGGGCGAGAAAAAGTGAACAGAAAGGAACTCCTATAATGACTGCACGAAAAAAGACAAGCTGGTTTGGAATAACGGTTGTTTTGGTATTGACTTTAGCGGTCATCCCCCGCGTCATCAGGGCGGAACAGCAGTTCTTGCCGAAACGTGAGCAGGCATTGCAAATCCTGGACAAAACTGGTGTAAAAGGCGGCCTTATCGTCCACCTCGGCTGTGGGGATGGAAAGCTCACTGCTGCACTGCATGCAAATGACGGCTATACGGTTCATGGACTCGATGCAGAGGCAGCCAACGTTGAAAAGGCCCGCGAGCATATCCGCTCGCTTGGCCTCTATGGCAAAGTTTCGATAGAGAAGCGAGCAAGCCAGCATCTTCCATACACCGATAATCTTGTAAACCTCTTAGTATCCGAAGATCTCGGCGAGGTTCCCATGAGCGAAGTGATGCGTGTGCTGTGTCCCAATGGCGTGGCATATATCAAAAAGGATAGAACATGGAAGAAGACGGTCAAGCCGTGGCCAAAAGAAATAGACGAGTGGACCCATTTCCTGTATGACGCAAGCAACAACGCGGTTGCCAACGATTCTGTCGTCGGACCACCGCGAAGTCTGCAGTGGGTTGCGCCGCCGCTGTGGCTTCGAAGCCATGAAACACCGTCGGGGATTCAGGCGCCCGTCTCGGCCGCCGGCCGACTGTTCTACTTCTTCGACGAAGGACTCATCGGCATCACCGACGAGCGTCTGCCTGACCGTTGGTCGCTTGTTTGCCGAGACGCTTTCAATGGCAAGCTGCTCTGGAAGCGGTCGCTCGACTCCTGGGGCTGGCGCCAGTGGAGCCTGGAGCGATGGCAGGGAAAAGACTGGACAAAGTTGCGGGCTGGACGAACCGATGTGCCTGCTGAAAATCAGCGTCGAATCGTGGCCGACGGCGACCGGCTCTACACAACCCTCGCATACCGAGCCTCTATGTCGATACTGGATGCGGCCACGGGCGATATCATTACTACGGTCGAAGCAACGCGGGGCACGAGTGAGATATTGGTCAGTGATGGCATCGCCGTTGCCTACACTCGAGGAGTGCCGAAAGACACCGCTCAGCGCAAGGGAGCTAAGGGTGTAGCTGGAGTCCGGCATGCCGTCTTTGCCGGATTGGTTGCTGTCCACGGCCAGACGGGAAAGGTGCTCTGGGAGAAGCAGATAGGTCAGATTCGCCCTCTGGCATTGGCGATTGACAACGGCCGAATCATTTATCTGAGCGGGAAAAACCTCGTTGCGCGCGATTTGAAGGACGGCCATGAGCTGTGGAGGGTTCAACCTAAGCTCACCACACCGAGGACGCTGCTTACGTGGCACGGCCTTCCAGGCCGTGAACCAATCACGGGCAAGATGCCCGTGCCACACGATGTTATCGTTATGCAAGGTGGAAAGTTCGTCGGAGCTTACGATGCGACGGACGGCAAGCTGCTCTGGCAGAAAACCGTGCCGCCGATCGGCGGGGGCGAAGGGGACGACCTGTTCGTAATCGATGGATTGGTTTGGCGAGGGATGCTTAGCGTGGACGACAAGGGCAAGCCGGTACGCAAGAGCCCGAATGTGCTGGTCATCGGTTGGGACCTTCGCTCGGGCGAGGAGAAAAAGCGTATCTTCGTCAAGAGCCTGCGAAGTCCGGAACATCATCATCGCTGCTATCGTAACAAGGCAACCATCCGGTATCTAATCAGTTCCTACGAAGGCGCTGAGTTCCTCGATTTCCAGGCGGATAACCATTCCCAGAACAACTGGATTCGCGGTGCCTGCAAGTTTGGGATGATGCCGTGTAATGGTATGCTGTATGTCCCACCCGACCAGTGTTTCTGTCAACCCGGGTCGAAGTTCCTGGGATACGCGGCGTTGAAAACCGCACCGGAGGTCGCGCTTGAGGAAGTCGCGGATGAGAAGCGTCTGGAAAAGGGCCCGGCCTATAGAAGGGCCTACGAGCCGGAATCTCCTTCTATCGGCAACTGGCCGACGTTTCGCCACGACGCGGCCCGAAGCGGCACCACGCCTGTCGGCGTGGCTCCCGAGGTGTCGGTCGCCTGGAAAACCGATTTGGGCGGCACGTTGACGGCACCCGTGGCCTGGTTTGGCAAGGTGTTCGTGGCCAGGTCGGACGCCCATACCGTGTACGCGCTCGACAGGGCAAGCGGCAAGGTCCTCTGGCACTTCACGGCCGGCGGGCGGATAGACTCGCCGCCGACAATCCAAGGCGGCATGGTCCTGTTCGGGTCGGCCGACGGTCGCGTCTATTGCCTTCGAGTATCAGACGGTGAGCTTGTGTGGCGATTCCTCGCGGCACCGACCGACCGGCGCATGGCCTACTTCGATCAGGTCGAGTCAGTCTGGCCGGTCCACGGCAGCGTGCTGGTCGACAAGAGCGTGGCCTACTTCACGGCCGGACGTTCGACCTATCTCGACGGTGGTATCCGCGTCTATGGGCTCGACGCGGTTAGTGGAAAGATTCTCCACAAGGGCCTGTTGGAAGGACCGCATCGAGACGTGGACAAAGATCGCGACCTCGCCTTTTTCATCCTGGGGGCCAATTCGGACGTGCTCGTCAGCGAAGGCGGGTTCCTCTACATGCGTCAGAAGAAGATGACGCCCGAGTTGAAAGAGGTCGAAGTGCCGGTCCTCTCGA
>JAUXAB010000016.1 GCA_030615025.1 Phycisphaerae bacterium
CCCGCTGCCTGCGACGGAGACATGGACTGCCTGCTGACCATGCTGATCTTCCAGCACGCGCTCAACCGGGCTGGTTTCCTGGGTAATGCCGGCGGTGTTGACACCTCCAGGAACGCCTTTCATCTCTCCCACTGCTCGGCCCCGCTGAAAATGGAGGGCCCCGCCGGCCCGAAGGCCCCTTATCTGCTTCGCCGGCACGCCGAAGTCCGCGGCGGCGCGGTTACCGAGGTCCATTATCGCATCGGGCAAAAAATCACCTTCACCAAATTGGTCCACCTCGACACCCTGCTGATGTTCACCGGCAAGATCATCGAGGTCCCCAAGGTCCCCAAAGGCCAGGAACGAGGCTGCCGGACGGAACTCGTGGCCGAGGTGGACGACGCGGACAGGCTGCTGGCCAATTGGGGCGGCGGCGCGCTCGGCGCCAGCGCCAAGGACTACTATGCCTCTTTGCACCGCGTCGCCTACTACGGCGACCACACACAGAGCATCCGCCACTTGGCCCACTTGATGGGGCTGAAAGTTATGCAGGAAGGCTGACGTCCGACCTTAAACTCGGCACTGACAGCTCTGTGAAGCGTTGGAAACATGTCCGGCTTATCAAATAGGACATCAGGGTTGATGTGTCTGGAATATCATGAGACGTCCGCATCCAATACATATTCCGAATCGGCTGAGCTATGAAACGAATTGGTTTAGATAAGATAATTTGGAAAAACACGGACTGGATTTAAAGCTATTCGTTGAAAAGTGATTCTGCTACTGCCCGACCGACTGACCGTTAAAATGACAGTATGAATCAACCTGTAGGTTTATATCTTAGAGGGCCGACTGTTGGGATAGAAATTCTATCCGCTGTTTTGCTTTCTTGTATTTTTCTTCGCCGAGCCGGCTGACTATTTCCTTTCTTTCGGGATACATTCTTTGGAACTGGTCGCGATATCTATCTTCGATATCGATTGCTTCGTTGTAATGCCCGATTGCAAGAGTCGTTTTGCCCAACTGCTCAGCGATCTCAGCTAATTTGAATTGCAATCGCCCACTGCCGGGATAACGTTTTCTTGCCTCAAGGCCCCAGTCGTATGCTTTTTGCCTCTGGCCAAGCAGATTATAGACAGTGCTCAACTTCTCATAATTCTTGAAATCCGCTTCATTGCGTTCAAGAGCACTTAGAAAACATTCTTCCGCTTTTTTAAGCAGAATCGGCTGTTTTTTTCTTGCGTCCTCGTAATGTTGCAAATAGAGCCGGCCGTTCAAATTCGACGCTGATGGGTCCAGCGGATCATCTTTGGCAGCTTCATCCAGAAGTTGGTGGGCATATCCAAAATCTCGCATTGCCAGTTTAATCTTTGTGCTGGCTTTGGCCACAGGAACAAACGCGTAATTAAGATAAGCCCAAATTATTACCAGCCCCCCTGCCGCCACCAGAACTCTTGTAAAAAGCGCCGGTTTTAGAACGAGCTGCCGCCGAGACTTCTGGTGAAAATCCAATGCAATAAGGCAAGCTACTATCGCCCAAAAAGTGGTAAAGACGCCCGGCTCAAAAATCGCAAAGTCTATCAGATTATGAATCAGCAATCCTAAACAAGCACAAAACAGGCCCGCAGCGGTAATATTCGATACTCGATGCTCGATGCTCGATGCTCGTCCCTCGTCTTTCGTCTCTCCTCTCTCGTATAATGGTGCCGTCAAAAGCAAAAAACCAACAATAAATACAATCACCGGCATTACATACAACACAACTATCGCAGCGTTCCTCTCTTCGAGCGAACCAACAGATGGCATTGGGGACAGAACCGGCCTGATGAGCAGCAAGGCAATGGATACAACAATTACGAAAGGTATGGCGAGTTTTGTAAAAGCCGGCTCACGCTGATTAGCTTTCGGCGAGAGTAAAACAGACTTACCAGACACTGTTCGCAATAACGGCACCGAAACAAGAGCTAAAAATCCTATAAGCCCGAGTGGGCCGTATTGAGTCAGGATACTGAGCACAAAATTATGCGGGTCCGCAACAGTTTCCAGTGCTGAAGGGGTTTTGTAGTGGGGATAGAAGCTGCCGAAGTTGCCGCCACCGACACCTGTTATAGGATGGTCAGCGTACATCTTTGCGCCGCCGCTCCAGTATTGCCATCTGACCAGCATTGAATTTCCGCCCGGCAGCCTGCCGTGAGTAATACCATACCGAATAACCGCGAAGCCGCCGGCGACAAAGAATAGCAGGCAAACAATAAATATAGCTTTCTTGTACCTCTTTAGCCAATTTCCAAACAAAAGGTACGCAATAAACATTGCTGCCGCTACCAGCGATGCGATAATTGCGCCTCTGCTCCGCGTAATGGCAAGGCCGAAAATAACGACCGCGACTGCAATACCGCAGCTAACAAGCCGAAGAGGCCCGAACGCATCATTTTTGCGATTCTTGAATTTGTCGATAAATAAACCGATAGCCGCAAAAGACGCTAATAGCGCAAACGAACCAGCGGAGTTACTGGTCGTGAAAAAGCCGCGGACTCCCTTTGTATAGAGCCGATGCTCAAAAAGAAACTGGGCAAATGTGCCGGGCTGAATGCCGAGCGGCCCAAGTACGGCCTCCCGGTTCTGTTCGTACTGCTCAATCGTCATCTGGTTGCTGACGAAAAATTGCTCGGCACATTGATAAGCCGAGACCACACCCAAAGCAGCAATGACAGCCAGTAGCAGTTTTACCTTCGTGTGCGAATCCAATATCTGCACGAGCAAAACGGCCATAACGATAGGGGCCAGCAGTGTTACAAAGTTACCGATTGCGGCCCGTTTGTTTGCGGCAGCAAAACCGCCAACAATAGCAGCCACGCAGAACAGACACAGACCGACTTCTAAGGCGGTCAAGCGATATAAAAATCTCTTACTACAAAAGCCCGTTACAAACCAAACGACAAACGAAAATATCAATACAGCCGATATCGACAAGCTGTAAACACTGTCGTTTAGACTGGCTGGCAGAGCGGTCGATCGCCCAGTTGGGCTTTCGGTAAACATTGTTCGAAGTGCGATTACACAAAGGCAGAGGGCAAGCAGAACGTATTCTAAAACCGCTTGACCTTTATTTTTGGATGAGCTGCAACTAATTGCCGCTTTTGTCATTTTTGGCCGTCGTTTCCAGGATAGCGATAATGGCCAATATCATAAACGTTTGAGTAAAGATTAGAATCGCCCCGGCCAGATTAACCTGATAAAGGAAAGTTGCGCCAAGGCCGGTGCAGAGCGTAGCTAAGTATAACGTCAGGACTGTTTGGGTATCGGTCAATCCGTGCCTTTTCAATCGATGGGAAAAGTGCTGCGTGTCACCGACAAACGGGCTTTTGCCCTGCCTTATACGCAGCAGGGTCACGCTGATAAAAT
Organism: Phycisphaerae bacterium; assembly: GCA_030615025.1. Taxonomy (GTDB): domain Bacteria; phylum Planctomycetota; class Phycisphaerae; order Sedimentisphaerales; family Anaerobacaceae; genus CS2-K091. Next base: position 3,385 of record JAUXAB010000016.1, read on the forward strand.
CGTAGAGCGGGACCGCCATAACGACCAGCGGCATAAGAACCGCATACCATCGGCCGCTTTGTGCCTGGTGATAATACGTGGTGCGGAGGGTCAAGAAAGCAACGAAAAAGCCCACGACAAGTGAGCCGGCGTCCCCCATAAAGATTTTCGCCGGCGGAAAATTAAATACCAAAAACCCCAGTAATGTCCCTATCAAAACAAGTGCCAGACCACCCACAAAAACCTGGCCGCTTATAGCAGCGGCCGTGAACAAAATGCAGCTTGCTATGACCGCAATACCGGCAGCCAGGCCGTCCATATTGTCGAGAAAATTAAAGGCGTTGATAATCAAGACTATCCAAACCGCTGAGAGCACGGATGTAATTATTCTGTTTTCAATGAAAAACTCAACACGAACATCGGCAAAGATAACGGCGATTATTGCAACTGCGAACTGAACGGCAAGTTTGAAAAACGGACCAAGATGCTTTTTGTCGTCCCAGAGGCCGGCCATAAATAACACAAGTGCGATGAGCAATACAATCACAAGCTCCCCGACCTTGGCTAAAAAATCAGCAGGGTCAATGTTAGCGGTTTGGCGGAGCGAATCCAGGTGGCCGGGAAGAAATTTTATTGCAGTTGCTGCAATGACGATGAAAGCCGTCAGTGTGATAAAGATTGCGATACCGCCGCCAAGCGGAACGGCCCTTTCGGCGAATCTGTCCCTGACCGGATGCGAGAGAAAGCCGGCTCGCCGAGCGTAGATTTTTACAAGGCCGGTCAGAATCACCGACAGAAAAAAAGAGCCGGTTAATAAGATTACCGCTAATGTGGTCACCGTTTCGATTTTAACTGCTCCAGTAATCGGGTCCTGACTTTAAGGAAAAAATCGAAATAGCACTTCTGCCTGTAATCAGGGTAAGTATGGCCCAACGGTCGCCAGTGGCCCTTGTCAAAGACGAGTGTTACCTCGGCATACATTCTTTTACCGATATATATACGATGCGAATAGTTTTTTGTTGTGGCCAGGACCAGCTTCGAAAGTTCAATTATACCGGGGTCCAGATTCACCGGTCTGGGCAGAGGAAGGGCCAACCTTGCCGCCAGCTTTTGCTCCAGCTTGTTTGTCTTGTGTTTGATTTTCGCCAGTAAAGCCGGGTCAATCAGCTTTTCAATGCTGACAAATTGTCTTAAGATATGCGGGCCGGTCTGGTCTTTATAATAATCGGTTTTGTCGAACAGCCAGACATCGCTTACAAAATCGGCGCTGCCGAGCTTGTCGATTAATGCCTCGATAGCCGCATGCAAACACTGGTGGTCCGCAGCCAAAATGCCAATTATAAGTTTGACCGGCTTAGGGCCTTTTAGCTTCCACATTTGTTCGGACTTCACTCAACTGACTAAAACTTAGCGATTCTATACCGGCGGGAGTTTCCCCACACGATGTCACACATCACAAACTCGCACGGCATAAGCCAGAGACTCAATGGGGTCTCGTTTAGGGATAAACTCATGCGCAACATAGCCTTTGAATCCGGTATCGGCAATAGCACGCATAATGGCAGGGTAATACAACTCCTGCGTTTCGTCGATTTCGTTTCGGCCTGGGTTGCCACCAGTATGGTAGTGGCCGATATATTCCTTGTAGTCACGAATCGTTCGAATAATATCGCCTTCCATTATCTGAGCGTGGTAGATATCGTAAAGTATCTTGACTCGCTCGGAGCCGACCTTTTTGCAGACCTCGACGCCCCATTTGATTTTGTCGAACATGTAGTCTTTGTGGTTGACCTTGCTGTTGAGGTATTCGAGGCAGATGTTGACCTTCTTCTTTTCGGCATAGCCTGCGACCTGTTTAAGTGCGGTAACGGTGTTTTCGATGCCTACATCGTCCGGCATACCGCGTCGATTTCCAGGGAAGGTGATAACGTTCGGGAATTTGTACTCTGCGGTTGCTTCTATAGCGGTGCGGATTTTGTCGAGGCACTGAGCATGAATCTTTTTGTTGTTGAGACCGTTCGATAGTCCGTGCGTGTTGGTCATTGTACATACGAGGCCATATTTTTTGAGTGTGGGAAAGTCGGATGGGCCAAGCAGGTCGATGCCCTTCATGCCCATTTTTGCGGCGACTGTACATAGCTTCTCAAGCGAAAACTTGCCATAGCACCACCTGCTGACCGACTGGTTGATGCGGCCCTTTTTGACGATGCGTTGAATCTCGGCCGCCTCGGTCTTGCCCACCAATGCACCGGCAACTGTCCCTGCGGCCATCAGAGAAGTATTTCGGATAAAAATCCTTCGCGAAAATTTGTTCTTGTTCATCGTTTCTCTCCTTTCCAATTCTTGGTTGGTTTTGGCATTTCCCGGCACACTAAACCGGAATTTGACCAAAACCGCTTCTAAAGTTTAATAATCACCAATTATACGTACTCTGTTAGGTCTTCAGTTCTTCTTTTAATGAATCGACCAGCTCAATCGCCTTATCTGTTGCTTTTTCAATGGAAACCTTTGTGCTTTTGGTTTCAGACCGCAGCTTTATCTCTACGTTGCCTTCAGCAACAGACTTTCTGCCGACGGTAACTCTTACCGGTATGCCGATAAGGTCGGCATCTTTGAATTTTACTCCGCCGCGTAAGGAGCGGTCATCCAACAATACGTCAATGCCCTTTCTCATTAAATCCTGATAGATGTTTTCAGCCACTTGCGCCACCTTTTCATCATCCTGATTGACACAAGTAATCAAAACTTCAAACGGAGCAATGCTAATCGGCCAAATAATACCATTATTATCGTTACTGATTTCAATCGCAGAGGCAAGGATTCGGTTTATACCGATGCCGTAGCAGCCCATAATACACGGCTTTTCTACGCCATTTTCATCGAGGAATTTTGCACCGAGCTTTTCGCTGTATTTGGTTCCGAGTTTGAAAACCTGGCCGATTTCGATACCCTTCTTAAACAGCAGCTTCTCGCCGTCGTACGTGTCACCGTCGACAGCGTAGCGGATATCAATTAACTGGGCATTGTTCATGTCAAAATCTCGACCTGGCACAACATTCTTTGTGTGATAATCGGTTTTGTTGGCACCAGTTACCCATACCGCCATTGCTGCCACCGCATGGTCCATCAGTATCGTATCGACCTTGTTAGCTATCCCGACAGGCCCGGCGAAACCAACCTTTGCACCGGTAACTTTTTCTATCGTAGCTTCATCTGCTAACTCGATGCGTTTGCCGCCAACAGCCAACCTCAGCTTCTCCTCATTAACATCATGGTCACCACGAATAAGTACAGCTACCGCCTTGTCTTTAGTTGAATAAATCAGCGTCTTTACCATTTGCTCGGGTTTTGTCTTTAGAAACTTGCAGACGGCTTCTATGCTGCCGATATTCGGTGTGTGGACTTCTTGAATAGCTGGTATTTCGGCGCTGGATTTTTCCTTCGGCAATGGGTCTACTGCTGCCCTTTCGAGGTTTGCCGCATAAGAGCCGTCTTCAGTATAAATGATTGTATCCTCGCCGGATTCGCACGGAACGGTGAATTGATGTGAGCCGGAGCCGCCCATCTCGCCGGACTCGGCCTCCACGATGACATACTCAAGGCCGCAGCGTTTGAAAATCCTGCAATACGCATCGTACATTGCTTTATATGATTTATCGAGGCCTTCAGGGTCGGCGTCGAAGCTGTAGGCATCCTTCATTATGAATTCGCGGGACCTTATTACACCGAACCGTGGGCGGAACTCATCGCGGAACTTGGGACTTATTTGATAGAGGTTGATGGGGAGCTGTTTGTAAGAACTTATCTCACCGGCAGCCAGGTAGGTAACAACTTCCTCGGCAGTAGGTTCAAGCACACTTTTTCTGCCGTGGCGGTCAGTGAAGCGGAACAAGGTCGGGCCGTAGTCGGTACTGCGGCCGGTCTTGTCCCAGAACTCAGCGGGCTGCATAACAGGCACAAGAATCTCCTGGGCGCCGGCTTTGTCCATCTCCTCTCGGACGATTGCGATGATTTTGAGCAGGCTGCGCCAGCCGAGCGGCAGATATGTGTACGTTCCGCTTGCAACTTTGCGGCACAGGGCCGCACGAATCATCAACCGATGGCTGGCGACCTCTGCGTCGGCAGGCACCTCCTTGACCGTTGGTATAAACATCCGGCTGTATCTCATATCTCGTGCCTCGTATCTCGTATTGCGTTTAGTTTTTACCGCAGAGTTCGCAGTCCTTGGGACTCCTTACAGAGAGTACCCCGAGAATATTGGTTAAATAATTATCAATTATCATATCATCTCTGCGCTCTCGGCGTCCTCGGCGGTTAATTTCCTTTAGTTTTTCACGTTTATAGTCCAAAATGCGAAGGGTTGCAAGCCCCATTAGAAATTTCCCTTTTTACGCCCTCAGAGACCTTTTCCTTTGGTCTCTAACGGGCTATGTACTGCCCTGATAGAATTTCTAACGGGGTTTCGTATTACGACCCGCACAGCGGCATTCTCAGTTCTATTTGCCCTAAAAAAAATAAAAAAAGTAAAAAAATGCTTGACCTAGTCGCTGATATGGAGTATGCGTATTTTGCAATGGTTTGGACGCGTGTTGAAAACAGCAGATGTTTTGGCTTGTAGCCAAAGCGCATTTTATTAACGTTTTAACGTTTCATTTTTTGAAGGAGGACTATTATGTCTAAAAAATTGATTTATTTAATTTCTTTTGTTTTGTTGCTGGGCGTGTTGCAAGCCGTACCCGCAGAAGCCCAGTCGTTCGAGTTCGGGGGCACTGTCACCAGTGTGTACCCTGGGATGTACGGTTGCGACCCACCGTGGGACAATGTCAATGTCAATGACCAATGGTTCATCAAATATACCTTCGACCCGACCACCCCGGACACGGACGGTGCATCTGACCACGGATGGTACGCTGCGATAACCAGCTACACACTGAATGTTGGCGGCAACGTTGTTTACGATTCGGGACTTGCGGGTGAGCTGATCAGCATTTTCAGCAATCGGCCCGTCGGATGGGATCAGTATGAAGTCTGGATATCATTGCCAAACGGGTACCAGTGGTTTATGCAACTCGACGACGATACGGGCACGGCGTGGGATACCGACGAACTGCCGCTTTGCGGTGATATTGAGCTTTCCAACTTCGGCCTCAGGGACTTTACCTTATCGGATTTCGGCGGCCCTGGCGACTGCGAGATTAGCGGTTCGGTCGACTATCACAGGTGCAGCTCTTGCACCCCTCTCGAGGCCTATAACCCGAGCCCGGCTGATGATGCCAATTGTGTGGGGCGCGATGTTGTCCTTACCTGGTCGCCGGGATGCTCGGCAGTGTCGCACTATGTGCACTTCGGCGTTGATCCGGGTGCTTTGGCGCTTGTTGGGATAAAGATGTTAGGAGATGAGAGCTATGCACCCGGACTCCTTGAATTAGGCACCACTTACTACTGGCGAATCAACGAGTCCGATGGCACCGATATCTGGGTAGGCGATGTCTGGAGCTTTACCACGCGAGGGCTTCTGTTCGGGGATGTGGAGCTGAAACCGTTGGGGCAGGCGCAGTTGGCAATCGTAGATTCCAATTTAGTGGTATCCAACATCGGCTCAAGCGGCGAGGATGGCGTGCAGTGCACCAGAGCCGGGGGTTTGAAGGAATTCAAGTATGTGACGGTTGAATTCGAAAACCTGAACTCGGCCCCTGTTGGGACGACGGTTGTACTGACGCAGAAAGGAACGATGGGAATCGGCAGTGAAGATACGGACCGGGAGTTAGCTGCTTTAGTTGTGACAAAGGCCGCCTCCGACGAATGGACGGCGATAACTGATTTGACACCGGTTGACGTCGATTCCTACCAGTACCAGGTGTTCAACGATGTCAATTTTGCCGGTGTTATCCCGGGCGGGCCTGGCAGTACTATCACGATGCCGACAGGACCGGTCGAGATAGGTGGCGGTTTTGAACCAATGTTGCCGCCTGGGGCAAGCCCTTGTTTTTGTGGTTCGTCCTATATACAAGGTGTATTGAGATATAAACCGGCTTGGTGGAAGAAGAGTGGCACGAACACTAAGGTGTGTGCTTGTCCTTCGCCTCCAGGGCCTTGGCCTGGCTACTCCTGGGATTGGATTAGTTGCTGCGATTGTTTTATTTGGAAAATTGACGTCTGGCATGTAGACCTAATTTATGGCGGGCCGCCGGAATTCCTGGAACTGATTGGCAACAGGATTGATGTCGTGGGGCTTGAGAACCGTTACCCCAGTGAGCTTTTTAGACTCGACATTACGGCCGCAAACACGTCTTCGATTACTATCACCGACATCCGGGCATCATTCCGTGAGTGCAAATTGATTATTGCAGGTGATATTGATGGCAATTGCCGGGTTGACTTCAATGACTTTGCAATGATGGCAAATAACTGGCTTGAGGATAGAACAACGTGGGAGCCGTAATCGGCGTTTTGATATGAGGTGAAAAGTCCGAGATTGCCGCGCATCGCTTTGCGATGCTCGCAATGACGAGCGGTTAGACGATGAATTTGCAACGATTCGGGGCCTATACTGATTAGTTCGGTATAGGCCCCGCTTTTTTATTGATAATTGGCAATTGATAACTGATAATTGCCTTCCGGTTATCAATCATCAATTAAGGAAGTTTACAATGGCACATAAATTTATCAACCAAATCGGGCCGGGCGAGACAATCGACGATATTTACATGGTCAGAGACCCGATTTTGCGGAGCACAACGCGAGGCGATTTGTATATAGCAATGTTTCTCTCAGACAAGACCGGGCAAATGAATGGCCGGATGTGGCAGGCAACCGAAGCAGTTTATAAAGCGCTGCCGAAGCCCGGCTTTGTCCACATACAGGGAAGAAGCGAGCTTTATCAAAACAACCTCCAAATCATCATAAATAATATCGGCGTCGTTGATGCAGGTAAGGTTCGTCTTGAGGATTTTCTGGCGCGAACGGACAAGGACACCGACCAGATGTTCGAGGAGGTAAAAAAGATTGTAGGCCGAATAAAAAATTCGCACTTAAAAGCCCTGGTCGGAGAATTTCTGGCCGATGCCGAGTTGATGGAGAAATTCCGCAATGCGCCAGGCGGGGTGAAATTGCATCATAATTATCTCGGCGGGCTGCTGGAGCATACCCACAATATACTGCGAGTGGCTGTTGCGATATTGCCGTTGTACCCAAAAGTGCAGGCAGATTTGGTTCTGGCCGGGATTTTCCTTCACGATATCGGCAAGACCGAAGAGCTTTCATACGATATGGCCTTTTCATATACCGATTCAGGCCAGCTAATCGGTCACGTTGTAAAAAGTCTTCTTATGATAAATCGAAAGGCAGATGCGCTGAGGGCGAAGGGGACACAGATTGATAAGCCGATTTTGGACTCTCTCGGGCACATTATTCTGTCTCACCACGGTCAATATGACTTCGGCTCGCCGAAGCTGCCTGCCACAGCCGAGGCCTTTATGGTCTATTACATTGACGATTTGGACGCCAAGGTAAGCCAGGTAACAATGGCCATTGAGAACGAGCCGGGTGACTCAAACTGGACCGCCTGGAAAAGCGCACTGCAAACCCGCCTTTACAGAAAGCGAATCGAATAAAATTGGTGCGAACTAAAGATGCCGGGGTAAGCTATTGCAAAGCCAGTACATAAGCCATCTGGCCAAGAGAGACGTTTGGGCCGTAGCATTTTGACTTAATTCCATATACTATGAAACGACCTCATATCATTTTAATCATTCTAAGTGCGGGGATATTAACCTTTGCCTTTCGAAATAACCTGAAACATTATCTTATCTCAGGACTCCAGCTCGCAAAGGGTAAAAAAACGGTACAGCAGCGTCTTGAACAGTATGGGCAAGCAGTTCGGGAAAGACTACATCCACATTTCGAAGTGGCAAAGATACCTTATCCTCCTAAGAAAGTAGTGTTCGTTGGCTTTAAGTATGAGAAAAAGCTTGAAGTTTGGGCCTGCGGTGAAGAAAACCGTTTTAATTTGATTCGAACGTATCCAATCCTCGCTGCCAGCGGTCGGCTTGGGCCAAAGCTCAAAGAGGGTGACCGCCAGGTTCCGGAGGGCCTTTATAAAATTGAGTCCCTCAATCCTAATAGCATGTTCCATCTTTCACTCAGATTGAACTATCCCAATGAGTTCGACCGCAGGCAGGCAAGCCGTGAGAACCGGTCGAATCTGGGCGGCGATATCATGATTCATGGCAGTAATGCTTCTATTGGTTGCCTTGCTATGGGAGATGAAACTGCTGAAGACCTGTTTATACTGGCCGCCGAAACAGGCATTGACAATATGTCTGTAATCCTTTCCCCTGTCGACTTCCGAGAGAGGGTCTTCCCTGAAGTAACGCATACATTACCCGAATGGACAGATGTTCTATATGAGCAGATCAAACAGGAACTATCGAAGCTAATGATTCAATGAGCCTTAATAAAAAAATATGATGGCGATTGACGATGAGTTGGGCGATTCAAACTGGACCGCCTGGAAAAGCGCTTTACAGACCCGCCTTTACAAAAAACGTATCGAATAAAACACTGGGAGAACTGAAAAATGGGTTTTATCGAAGAACCTGGTCGTGGGCTTAGTTTAAGGTGCCCCTGGTGTGGTTACGAGGGACATTTCCGGAAAAGGCGTATCGATGTATTATCAATACTTATTTGCATCTCGCTTCTGTTATTTGGGATCATACCGGGTGTTATTTATGCCCTGTGGTATAGTCAACAAGAAGAATGTCCGAAGTGCAGGGCAAAGATCCCCAGAGGGCCATTTTAGTTTATCTATTGGCGGCCCTTTATGCTGTTTTGATTAAGGCATGATTAAACTAAGCCCTAACAAATCGCTGCTGAGGCGAAGATAAATCCATGGCCGGCGGCAAGAAGCTATTGAAATGAGCCCAGCCAGGCTCCCCCCCAAAGGAGTTAACCCGGCTGGGTCTCCACAAGTTTACCGTCGCGTCGGCGATGTCCGCCACTCCACAAGGACAATGTTGACCATCTCGAATGATTTAGCCACATTTTTATCGGGGGTGTGACAACGGTGTGTCACAGCTTGTGAAAAAATCCGCAAATCGGGTGGGAATGCTGCGATTCTCGTATTTCGTTTAACGAACAATGAGTAACGAAATATGGGATTAGATGCTCTGCGTAGACTCTCGCTTCAGCACAATGCCGGCAAATCGCCAGATTTTCTCGAACTGCTCATGTGACATCAACATTCTACCAACAACGGGGTCTGCAATGGTGACCATATAGTCCGAGACTTCGAGGACAGTAATACAGTGGCTGGACATAAATCCAGTCCTGACCACAGCTAACGTAATACCTGCATTCCTGAGCTGAGTAATCGAGTCGAAGTAACGGTACTGACATTTCAGGCCGTCAGCACCGTAGCGGTCCTGAAGGGCTGTACGGAGGCAAGCGGGCAGGGTGCCTGCTACGGGACTTGAGTGAGAAAGTACAGCTATTTCGCCCTCCCTGGCGGACAGGCCTAATCTTCTAAGAGCCGTTACCGCCGCAGCAGGGCCACAGGTATAATCTGTGCTCTGATAGCAAATGCCGTTGGAATTAACGGTTGTTTTAAGATTCGAGAGGTCGTTCTTAATCAAAGCCGGAACGAGAAAGGGCAAAACCGAAAACCAGGTTACAACCACACCCATCAAGATGCAAATTATGACTTTCTCACATTTGCGAGGCAGGCGTGAGAGCGGGGTGGTTAAGCCCATTGTAACGCCCAAAGCTAAAATGATGAATCTTGTCCGCCCCGCTGTGACCCAGGAGAACGGCGGCACAAAGGGCAGTGCATTATTGAACCTGGCCAGAACCAACATCGCGATGAGTATACAGGGCACAAAATAGCCCCATGTCCAATAAGGTTTGCGAAAACGTGAGAACAGCCTCCCCAAAAGGACCCCCGACAGGGCCACCAAGATAACACCTATAGTTTCAATCCAGGGATTCATCTACCCTTCCTCCAGGCTAAACTTTTACGCACAATATTGTATCAAATCAAGACCTCGGAATCAAGGAAATTATCGCAGAGCTGAATAACTTAACAAAACCATGGGATAAATAGCGAAGCATCGTGTGTATTTCGTATTGCGTGATATCGGACGCCATTTCGGGGCTGAAACCGCAATCGCCGGCTAATACGAATCAAAAAAAATATGGGCGCTTCATCAAACAGAGCCCCGACCTCATCAAACAGAGCCCCGACCGTAAGGGAGCGGTCATTGTAAGACCAACGGCCAACTTACGGGGTGAGCGCAGCGCGGCAATCTCAAAATATTTAGCGTCCTTCTTTATTCCTGTCAATTCCCATCACAGGGATTACTCAGGTCCTTGCAGCCACTGCCTGGCAAAAATAGCGAAGTCTTCGAAGTCCACATGACAGTCCGCGGTCAGATCAGCCGTGGGACATACCATGTGTTCAAACACATACGCTGAGCCGGAGTAGTTTCCATTCTCATCATCCCCATCCGCCCCCACGATGACGAAATCACCGCTGATAGAAACTGAGTTGCCAAACCGGTCTCTGGCTGCGCCATCCAAGGCCAGAAGCTTGGCCCTCTCCACCCAGACATCCACCCAGTCAGCATCGCCCCGCACTGGCATCGTCGTAAACCTCCAGACATCCCCTTTGTGCGTTGTGACGGCATCAAACTCATCGATCCGCCAGTAATATGTCGTGCCTGCAACAAGCCCGTACGGATAAGGAAATCCAGGAATCCCGACAACAAAGAACGTCTCAGTCTGGTTGCCCTGGAACGTGTCGCCTGTACCGGCGTCCACATCGGCAAAATTGTCGCCGAAGTACACATCGTGCGAGACCGCAGTATCTCCCGCCGACCAGGTGAGGTTCGCCCAGGTGTCCCCATGGGAGGCACCATCAGCCGGGCTCGGGTTAGACGCCTTGTTATCTCCTGAAGCGGTTACGCACTCAATCGCCAACAAAAATACCACAATTTTTTGTGTTCTTTTTCGTCAATTAAGGGCAAATACACCCTCGATACCACCATCGAGTATCGAGCATCTGCTCACCAATCTCTAATCACTAATCCACTAATTCTCTAATTCACTAATTCACGAGCCACGAAGTAAATCTGCGTCAATCTGCGTCTAAAAAATTCGTGTCAATTCGTGGCTAATTTTTCTTTGTGCCTTTTTGCGGCAAATTCTTTTCGTTACGCAATACGAATATCAAATCGAGCAGATTGGGAATTGATGATTGACGAATTTGGATTTATAATCGGCGAAACAGAAAAACACAAACTATCATCATCTTGGTCATTGGAAGGATTTATTATGATAGGATTAAAGCTAAGATTCAAATGGCTGCTGATAGTATTTGCAGTGTTGACGCTGGCGTGTGCTTTGGCCCAGGCAAGGTCTCGTCCGAAGAAGAGGATAGAGATTTACACCAAAAACCCCGCCTATTGGCAATATAACGGCAAACCGGCGCTTTTGCTGGGCGGCACCAAAGACGACAATCTCTTTCAGATACCCGGCCTGAAAGAGCACCTGGACCTGCTCAAGTCCGTGGGCGGCAACTACATCCGTAACACTATGAGTTCACGAAACGACAAAGGTTTTGAGGTCCGGCCGTTCAAGAAGCTGTCCAACGGAAAGTATGACCTCAATCAATGGAACGACGAATATTGGAACCGGTTCCAGAATATGCTGAAATGGACGCAACAGCGTGACATCATCGTACAGATAGAGGTCTGGGCAACCTTCGACTACTATAGGGACCACTGGGCGGTCAATCCGTTCAACCCGAAGAACAACATCAACTACACCGCGAAAGAAACAGGGCTGCCCGAGCAGGTCAACAGCCACCCCACCCGCTGCGAGAACAATTTTTTCTGGTCGGTGCCCGCGGAAAGGAACCGTAAAACTGTGCTCAAGTTCCAGCGGCGGTTCGTTGACAAAATGCTTTCCTACTCACTGAAGTTCGGCAACGTCCTCTACTGCATGGACAACGAAACGTCAGTAACGCCGCAATGGCCAAAGTACTGGTCGCAATACATCAAGGCAAAAGCAAAAGCTGCCGGCCTTCGTGTTCAAACCACCGAGATGTGGGACAAGTGGGACCTGGCCCATTCGATGCACAACGCGACGTTTGACCATCCGGAAACCTATTCGTTTGTGGACATCTCGCAGAACAACCATCAAAAGGGGCAAAAGCACTGGGACAATGCGCAGCGTCAGCGAGCACGAATAGCCGATAACGTTCGCCCGCTGAACAACGTGAAAATCTACGGAGCCGATGAGTACGGCCGATTCGGCAACGACCGCGATGGTATGGAGCGGTTCTGGCGCAATATCTTCGGCGGGATGGCATCGTCACGGTTCCACCGTCCAACTGCGGGGCTGGGCCTGAGTAGAAAGGCGCAGGCAAATATCCGGAGTATGCGGCTGCTTACAAACAGGATGGATATCTTCGCGTGTGCGCCTCACAACGATTTGCTTTCGAACAGAAAGCCCAACGAGGCTTACTGTCTGGCAAACCCGGGTAAGGAATATGCGGTCTATTTCCCGAATGGCGGTGAAGTCACCCTCGATATTGGCGCGTTGAAGAAGCCAGCTGCAATCCGGTGGCTGGATATAATGAAGTCACGATGGTTGGACGCTCAACGCGCGGAAGGTAAGAGCAAACTTACCTTGCGGTGCCCATCGCGAGGGTATTGGGCGGTGTTAGTTCAATAGTCGCGTTCTGTTTCTTTCCAGTATCACTTGCTCAGCAAACGTAGTGTAAAACGCAAAATATTTGACTTGCAACAAGCAGGCTGTGACTAATTCTCGCTCGCAGTTTTTTCTTTTGTGCCGATGCCGGTATTAATTGGACATTTGTTAGAGGCCACAGAAAATGACCCGGCGGGGTAAATGTATCCAACTGCATAAAAAAACTTACCAAATTTGAGTTTGCAGTAGCTTATAGAAGTTATAAAAAATGCTTATCGTCCTATAATTTTTCTTGACTTCAATTTGATAATTTGGTATAAAGTTAGATTATTGTGCTTTAGCGAGGAGCGGTAAGAGTGTTTTCTCCTTTATTCAACTCTCCCGCCCCAAAAGAACACATTATGCGAGCAGCAAAAGGACAGCCTGCGGCCGTCGCCGCAGGGCAAGTTATAAAACGTAAACTTTTTTAAAATTTTTTGTGGAGGATGTAATTATGAAAGAGCTAAAACCAAAATTTCAATTCTTGTTAATGGTGCTGGCAGTGTTGATGTTGGCAGGAGTCATCGCCACGGGAGCACGCGCATCAAATGGGGATGAAGTCAGCAAGAGCCAGCTGCCGGACCCGGCAATCTATGCGGAGCTTGGCGACAGTGCTGACGGCGCGGCGTACGTTATCGTGATGCTGAAACCCGTGGTGGCCGCGGACGCAACCTCGAAGATACGACCAGAGGCAGTGAGGGGCGTGCAGGGCCGCGTCATGGAGAAGCTTGACCCTTGGGAATTCACCCCCGTCTATAAGTACGAAAACTTTCCCGCCATGACGGGCCGTGTAACTGCCGCCGGACTGGCCAAGCTCGTGGCAGACCCGGAGGTTATAGCAGTAGGTCCCGATGCTCTCGGACACGGTCATTTGGATGACAGCGTGCCCTTCATCAAAGCAGATGATGTGCACGCCTTGGGTTACACCGGGGATGGCATAACCGTTGCGGTCCTGGATACTGGTATCGACAGCAATCACAACGATCTTTCCGACGACCTTGCCTCGGGATGGTATCACTTCTTGAGCAAGGGTGCGTACACAGGGCCGGGAGCCGAAGACGACCACGGTCACGGCACAAACGTTTCCGGGATTATCACCTCCAAGGGACAGGTTGCATCCGTGGGAGTCGCTCCCGATGCCGACATCCTTGCAATCAAGGTGTTAGGTTCGGATGCCAACGGTTGGGTCAGCGACTGGGCCAAAGGCGTTGACTATGTGGTAAGCCACAAGAATGACTATGACAACCTTTGCGTCATCAATATGAGTTTGGGCACCGATACGCTGTACAGCCAGTGTCCTTGCGACAATGTTAGCACGTACACTCTGCTTTTGCAAACCTCCCTGCAGGCGGCGAAGAACGCCGGCATCGTGACTTTTGCTTCCAGCGGCAACGATGGCTCTTGCACCTCGATGAGCAGCCCGGCGTGCCTGTCGGCGGCGTCGGCCGTTGCAGCCGTCTATGACCAGGACCTGGACCGGGAGCCCGACAGCGGCACATACCAGGACCTCTGGTCCTCCTTCGCTGACTGCTACGACGCCACCACAACTGGAAACAAGATCACGTGTTTTTCCAACCGCAGCGGGTGCAACGAGTTGGCAGCACCGGGACGGCGGATTACCGCGCCAGGCATGGGCGGCGGCACCAGCACCTATACCGGCACATCTCAAGCCGCGCCGCACTGTGCAGGCGTCGCGGCACTGATGTGCGAAAGAGCTGACGCCCTTAGCGTGTCGCTTACGCCGAACAAGATCGTGCAGATTATGAAGAAAACCGGCGTTCCAACCATCGACAACTGCTTAACGTATCCGAACCCGATACGGGTGGACGCGCTCGCGGCGGTGAATGCAGTTGAACCGGTCGATGAGGGGCTCAAATGGTCGCAGCCGCCCGTGCCGACCGAACCCAACAACCTCTATTATGGTTGGAATGAGCTATCAATATATGATGGCAACCAGATTGTTGCAGACGATTGGCCGTGTGAGAACGAAGACCCAATTACGGACATCCACTGGTGGGGCTCTTTCCAGGGGTGGACAGATTCGTTCCCGCCGCAGATGCCGGATAGCTTCCATATCACCATCTGGAATGATATACCGGACCCGAATCCGTATGATCCACATACGTTCAGCCATCCCAATGAAGTTGTCTGGGAAATCGACTGCAGCAACTTCCAAGGCTCGTTTGTCGGCTGGGACTATGACCCGCGGACAAAGTCCTACGAGGCCTGCTTCTACTTCGAACAGTATTTGGCACCATCGGAATACTTTTTCCAACGTCCGCAGCCGGATGGAACGGAGCCAACTATCTACTGGATCAGTATTGCTGCCAGGTATCCTGCCGGCACAATTGTGGACAACCCGTGGGGCTGGAAGACACGTCCGCGAATCTTCAACGACGATGCTGTCCGGATCTTTACACCCACAAATCCACACATGGGCGATAGCTACAGAAAAGGTGAGCCGATCTACTGGCCGAACCCGAACCAATCCTGGGACATGGCCTTCGAGCTGACCGCAGGGTCGGCTGGAACCTATCCCAAGTGGGAGCAGCAGCCAGACATAACGTTGACGGGTCTCCACTGCCACGACCGGCAGGACGCAGCAGGTAGCTACGCGTCGATAACCTTAGCGGACGATTGGCAGTGCGACGGCGGCGACGTAACCGACCTGCACTGGTACGGCAACTATGAAACAGACGCGCTCGGAAACGAAATGAGAGGTTTCGGCATCCGCAACTTCCACCTCAGTATTCACAAACCCGGCGCTACTGCGTGCCTGCCGGGACCGCTGCTTTGGGAGGACGTTAATGTTCCATTTGCTTCGGTCAACGAGACCGACACCGGCCTGGTGAATAGCGAGAATTGCAAGATATACAAGTACGAGTACGACCTTGCTACTCCATTCCCACAAGAGCAGTACCAGAACTACTGGTTCGACATTAGTGCCTATTCGGTAGACCCGATGAATCCTGCTATATGGCGATGGCAGGAATCAGCACGAAGTCCAACACCCAAACTTTGTGGCGCAGCAAGTAAGACCGAACCACCAGTGCCCGGCCAATGGAAAACCATTGTCTGGTCTGGTGACCCACCCCGATACAGCGACATGGCCTTTGCCGTTACCAGCGAAGAGCCTGGAGAGGTATATGTCAAGTGGTCACAGCCGCCTGAGCCTTATACGCCTCCGGCCTACGAAGGCTGGAACGAGGTTTCAGTCTACAACTGGCAGCAGATTGCTGCCGACGATTGGTTCTGCGAGACCGACAGCCCTGTGACAGACATTCACTGGTGGGGCTCGTACATCGGATGGTCTTGCGAGGACGAGCCTCCGGTGGTGCCGGAGTCGTTCCACATTGCCATCTGGACGGATGTGCCGCTCGGTATTGATGACTTCAGCCATCCCGGCAAAGTCATTTGGGAGACCGTCTGCAAAGACTTCACCTGCGAGTTCGTCGGATGGGACATCGACCCACGTTTACCAGACGTACCCCCGTACTTAGTTGTACTGCCGGAGGCCTGCTTCAAGTTTGAGCAGGACCTGCTCGAGAAGGACTGGTTCAAACAAAAAACCGGCGGCAATATCTACTGGCTCAGTATCGCTGCCATGTATCCTGCCGGAAGTGATGTGGAATACCCGTGGGGCTGGAAGACACGACGACGTGATCCACGGTCAAAAGCTCCGGACGATGCCGTTCGTATCTTTAATCCCACAGCGCCTGTACTGTACAGTGCCTATATTGATGGCTACCCAATCTACTGGCCATCCTGGGACGATTCCTGGGACCTTGCCTTTGAGCTGACTACCAAAGAGATACCACCAAAACAGCCGGTACCACATCTGAAGTGGTCTCAGCCGCCTATCGAGATCGATCCGAATGCAGATACGCCAACATACTGTGGCTGGGATGAGCCTTCTTGGGTGGGTATGCCAGTGGTTGGTCACCCGGAGGTTGCGGACGATTTCCGATGTCTTGGCAGTATGCCGATAACAAGCATACACTGGTGGGGCTCGTATGAAGGTTGGGACTCTTCTGAGCCGCCGCCGATGAGGCCAATTGCCTGGTGGTTCAAGTTCTGGAGTAATGTTCCGGCTGATCCCAACTATAGCCATCCAGGAGAAGTGCTGTGGCAGTCTGTGGTGGATGCTAACCTTGTACATTCAGAGTGGGTAGGCTATGATAGTTTCCCGGAGAAGCCATCTGAGGCCTCTTTCCAGTATTACGTTGATTTGAAGCCGGATGAGATATTCTGGCAGGCTGATTTTAAGGACAAGACAATTGATGATATCTTCTGGCTTGGCATCGTGGCCCTCTATCCCCAAGACATCATGAATGTTACTAATCCCTGGGGGTGGAAGACCCGGCCGTGGCCCTGGATGGACGATGCCGTAAGCCAACAGTGCCGAGCGGTGCAGCCTGGTGTCATATACTGTGGCTTCTGGCCGATAGAAGATATATTTGGGAAAAGCCACGATATGGCCTTTGAACTTGACACCGACCCGAATTACATTAAGTGGGAACAACCCTTTACCGGCATCCGCAACTGGCCGCACTACGAGGATGAGAAATCCATGGCCACAGTCCAGACTATCACAGAGGTCGTGACCAAGTGGATTCAGCAGCCGGACCCGACCGAACGGGGTATGGACGTGGACGCAACGGATGATGATTGGATAACATGGCCGCCGCAGCTTCTTGCGGACGATTTCCTCTGCGAGATGACTGGACCGATTACCGACATTCACATCTGGGGTTCATGGTACCACGATTTGCTGCCTTATGACGACCCAACTAATGTGTGGTTCACGCTGAGTATTCACGATAATAACCCGGCTGGACCTGGCGGCTGGTCAGAGCCGATTGATCCGCCGCTTTGGGTATGGGATTTTGGCCCAGGCGAGTTTGAAGCTTGGCCTTCCATGTATGGGGAGGAAGGCTACTACGTACCTTGCATAGAGTACTATGAGCCTTTCGCTGACACCGTCTGCTGGCGGTACGACTTCTACATCGACCGGGACGAAGCGTTTGTCCAGAAGGAAGGAAGAATCTACTGGCTGAACGTCCAAGCCCACGTGCAACCCAATCCCGGAATGCCGGAGCCGGTGCGCTTTGGCTGGAAGACACGTGACCCTGAGGACGGACACTTCATGGATGATGCGGTCTGGGCTGTAGGTTGGGACTGGGATCACGGTCCGTGGCAAGAACTGCGTTATCCGCCACAGCACCCGTACGCCGGATACTCACTCGACCTGGCGTTCGAGCTTACAACTGACAGAGTGAGTACCGAGTTCGTTATCGACCGTCTTGTTGCTGACGATTGGAAATGCGAGCGAAGAACACCGGTTACGGCTGCTGTATGGTGGGGCTCCTATCTCGGCTATCAGTACAAGCCGTGTTATGGCGAGTACATGGCTCTGCCGGTTAGGCCGGATTACTTCTTGTTGAACATTTGGACGGACGTGCCGGCTAACGAGGATTCGACGGTTCCGTTCAGCCATCCCAACGAGATAATCTGGGAGCACAAGGCCTATGATTATGACGAGGTACTGGTCGGCTTTGACAAACACCCCTTATCCATACCAGGGACTGATCAGCTTGGTCGCGAGCCCGTCTTCCGCTATTCGGTACACCTGCCCGAGGACAACTGGTTCTTACAAAAGGATGTTAACGACATCTACTGGTTCAGCGTAGTGGCGGTTTACGAAGACCCGCTGCCTGTTATCTATCCTTGGGGCTGGACGAATCATAAACACGTATTCAACGATGATGCCGTTGCCGGCGTTTTTGACCCGCCAGCAGGCTGGTTCTGGCAAGAGCTTTTTGACCAGAACGGCGACACCGAGGATATGTCATTCATGCTGTTCACCGACCCCGATGAATGTGTCAGTTGTGCCGATTATAACTCTGACAGCATTGTCAACTTCATAGACTATGCAGACTTTGCAGATGATTGGAGATGGATCGGCCCGGCTGGTGGCTACAACAACTCTGACCTCAACTGCAACGGCATTGTTGACTTCTACGACCTGGATATCTTCACACAGCAATGGTTGAGTAGTTGTCCGTGAAAGTTCCGGGACAGGTAGATTTGTAAATTGAAAAGCTGTGAGTGGCCTTTGCCGCTCACAGCTTTTTCTTTTGTGCAAATATAACCCAAATTGCAAATTGATGACACAGGCCTTTGCCTTTATAATTACCGTAGAGATGCAAAACAACAGAACCAAAATATACACGGTCAGCCAGGTTAATTCGTTAATCAAAGAGATTCTCGAAAATAATCTGCCTTCGCGGTTGACAGTTACAGGCGAGATAACCAACTGGAGCATTGCCCGAAGCGGACATGCATATTTTGACCTCAAGGATGAAAACACCCTGCTGACCTGTGTTTTTTAGGCGGAAATTAACCGTTCGATTAATCTATCATAAAATGAATGGGTAATTACTTAGAATTTCTTTTTCTTGACATGCGCAGAGGTTTATTGTACTTTACGATAAGCTTCAACGACAAAAAGCGGCACGCCTTAGAGACAAAATGAGGATTCAATTTTGAAAAAGATTGTACTAACGTTGGTTGTGCTTATGTTAGCTTCACCGGCGTGGGCAACAGTGATTATTACGGCTGCCCAGGTTGGGGACACCAACGAGGTCGTTATTAGCTATGATGCTAGTACCGAAGCAACTTTGGTTCGGGCGTTTAGTCTGAATATTCAACTGGACGATGCCAATGTCCTGAGTGTGGGCAACGTCAATCCCAACTATCCCATTCACCCGGGCACTATCCAGATTGATACCTCGGGACCGAAACCGGTTATCGATTATGGTAGTCCGGTCGCTCCACAGGCCGACTTGCCGAGTGATACCCTCCCCGGTCTTGGCACCAGAGGTATTACTATCGAGATGGGTTCACTGTATGCCCCCACCGGACTCGGCTCTCCTAACGCACCGGATCCTTGTGGTGTTTTGCTCTCGATCTTCGTTGACTGGGAATGTTGTCTGACCATTACCGGCAACGTTGCACGAGCAGGCAGTAGTGGAGTGGTCTTGGAAGACCCGGACCTGGCTCCTACTGTGACTTTCCCTGCGCCTAACAGCGTTTGCGTTATTGTGAGTTGTTGCCCGCATTGCTGGGCCTACGTCGGGCAGCCTTGCGGTGATAGTGACGGAAGTGGTGCAGTCAACTTTGCTGATTTGGTTGCCCTTAAGGCATCCTG
This sequence comes from Phycisphaerae bacterium, assembly GCA_030615025.1. GTDB lineage: Bacteria > Planctomycetota > Phycisphaerae > Sedimentisphaerales > Anaerobacaceae > CS2-K091. Next base: position 23,321 of record JAUXAB010000016.1, read on the forward strand.
GTTAAAGAGTGACCCAGACCCTGCTTACAATCCCTGTGCTGACTTTGACCACAGTGGCGGTGTTAACTTTGCCGACCTGGTGAAACTGAAAGCCTACTGGCTGAAAAGCGTACCCCCATGCCCGTAACAGGGTCGATACGAATTGGGGATTGTCAGTAATTTGTAAAAACATGATGTTAACTTGAGTAAGTTAGTTTACGAAATTTATTGAAGGCAAGTACGATGAAGAAGTTATTTGCAGTATTGATGGTTTTGTGTCTTTGTGGCGCAGCAAATGCAACGGTGATTTCATTAGTGGACGAGGGCACTATAATCGATGCCAGCCTCACTGGTGGTATTGTGAAGCTTGAAATCGAGAACGATTTCGGCCTCGCAGCGTTTAATTGTATCGTCGTTCTTACCGGCGACGGCTTCTTTTCGGATGCGATGGGCCCCAATCTTATCATTCCATATCCCTGGCCATATCCCTGGGATATCGTGATGGATCCTATATGGTACGATCCGAAGCGGGTTGAAATCGGCAGCGGTGGATTGGCAAACATTTATGGTAAATGTGGCTGGGTGGAAGTTACTTATTCAGGCCCCGTTGACGTTGTCGTTTCCCTTGAGAATGGTACAATGGGCGGTTCCTGGGCTGTTGACTATTCGCCGGCAACCTACTCGAGTGGTGTTGTGATGATTCCTGAGCCGGCAACAATTGCTCTGCTCGGCCTCGGCGGACTGGCTTTGCTGCGTCGTCGCAAATAAATTGGAGGGCAAGTATGATGAAGAAGTTATTAGCTGTCTTGATGGTTCTAATTCTTTGCGGCTCAGCAAATGCAGTAACTACCATTAGATTAGTGGACGAGTACACTACAATCGATGCCAGCCTTACTGGTGGTATTGTGAGACTTGAAATCGAGAACGATAACGGCCTCGCATACATAAATTTGATCTCTGTTATTACCGGAGACGGCTTCTTTTCAGGTGCGATGAACAGGGGTGATTGTGCTAATTACGGCTGGGATCCTACATTGTCGATGAACCCGATATTCGGCGCTGGTAATGTTGAAATCGGAGGCGGTACAATGGGTGCTTCTATTTATGGTTTATCTGCCTACGTGGAAGTTACTTACACTGGCCCCGTTGACGCTATCGTTTCTCTTCGTGATGGTAGCCTTGGTATTTATGATCCACCAATAATCTCGCCTGGCTTTGTTAGGATTATTCCTGAGCCGGCGACGATTGCTCTGCTCGGCCTCGGTGGTCTGGCTCTGCTGCGTCGTCGCAAATAAGACGAAACAAAATCCAAGAGGTTAGGTGATGAAGAGGCAGGTCTTTTGACTTGCCTCTTTTTTTTGTTGTATATTGAAAACCGTAGAACGAATTTGAAATTGATGGTAGGTTACTTTGGCTTTATAATCGTTCATCGAAGATAGAAAACGAATCTTGAACTTTTGTGCTCAAAATGCAAAACAGAGCGAAAATATACACGGTCAGCCAGGTTAATTCGTTAATCAAAGAGATTCTCGAAAATAATCTGCCTTCGCGTTTGGCCATTACCGGTGAGATAACAAACTGGAGCATTGCCCGAAGCGGACATGCATATTTTGACCTCAAGGATGAAAACGCCCTGCTGCCCGCCGTTTGCTGGAAAAGCAAACTCGATAAGGTTAAATTCGAGCCGGAAAACGGACTGGCGGTAATTGCTAAAGGTTATATCGATGTCTACACTCCGCACGGCAAATACCAGTTCTACGCTGAGTCGATGATACCCGCCGGTGTAGGTGCCCTGCAATTGGCCTTTGAGCAAATGGTTAAACGGCTTGAAGCGCAGGGACTTTTTGACGAGGTGCATAAGAAGGCATTGCCGGCTTATCCGGAAAGAATCGGGATATTGACCAGTGAATCCGGCGCAGCCGTGCACGATATAAAAGATAGTATTCACAACCGCTGGCCGCCTGCCAGATTGTTTCTTTATCCGGTGCCCGTCCAGGGAGAAGGGGCGGCGGAGAAAATCGCAGCGGCGCTTAGAGATGTAAACAGGCGCAACAAAGAGCTCAAACTCGACGTTCTGATTGTCGGCCGGGGCGGCGGGGCGCTGGAGGACCTGTGGGCTTTCAATGAAGAAGTCCTGGCCAGGGCGATTTTCGATTCCAGAATACCTGTCATAAGTGCGGTTGGTCACGAGGTTGACACCACAATCGCTGATTTGGTTGCCGACGCCAGAGCATCGACACCGACAAAGGCCGGCGTTGTCGCAGTCCCGGATATGCAGGAAGTTTTGGCTCAATTACAGAGTTGCGAAAGCCGATTGCAAGGCCAAACAAGAGCAACGTTGAAACTCACGCAGCAGAATTTGGAGACTGTTTTGGCCAGCGCGGTATTTAGAAATCCGCTTTTGCTTGTTCACAACCGACAGCAGCACTTAGATGAGCTTGGCCTGAAGCTGTCAGATTCAATAAGACAGCTGCTGGTCGAGGCGCGGGCAAAGCTGCATGCTGCTTTGCAGCAGATTGTCAAGATCGAGCCCCATCGGCTTTTAGCAAGGAAAACGGTCGACTTAAATAATTTGAAAAATCGGACAAATGCAGCTATAAAAGCTATCACTAACAACAGCCGGATGCAGCTTACTGCAACAGCGAGCCGGTTGGCAGGTCTGAATCCAAAATCGGTTTTGCAGCGGGGATACAGCATTACCACTAACAAAAAAACAGGACGTTTGGTAAGAAATTTAGAAGACATTCAAATTGGAGATTTGCTAAGTACCGAACTTGCAGACGAAAATTTCATTGAAAGCAAGGTCACAAAAAAGTAAAAGTAAAGAATCAGCCACGAAGACACGAAGTCTTAGCTGTCATTCCTGCGAAAGCAGGAATCCAGTTTTTACCTTGGTTCCCCGCCTTCGCGGGGACAAGCTTGGTGCCTTTGTGGCAAAAAAAAGGATAAAAGGATGGCAAAAAGCAAGCAGAAAAACGATATTAGCAAATTGAGCTTTGAAGAGGCAATCAAGGAGCTTGGCAGCATTGTAGGCAAGATAGAGCAAGGCCAGATTCCTCTACAGGATAGTCTCAATCAGTATGAAAGAGGGACGGCTTTGGTTAAGCATTGCCAGAACATCTTACGCTCCGCCGAAAAACGCATTGAGAAGATAGCGGAGGAAAAGAATTAACCACGAATTAATACGAATTGAAACAAATAAAAGAAAAAAAATAGAGCAAATTCGTGAAAATTCGTGGCAAAAATCAGCGAGCTCAGCGGCCTCGGCGGTAAAAATGCCAGCGAGCGTGGCGGAATTGGCAGACGCGCCAGGTTTAGGTCCTGGTGGGCTTTTTAGCCTGTGGAGGTTCGAATCCTCTCGCTCGCAATTTCTTACAAAAAAATGTGAATTAAGGAAGGGAGCACAATGAGATGCAGTAAAGTTGGGGCGGTTATCTGCATATCGGTTATCCTGTTATGTAGTTCGTGTAGTTCAGTCCTTCTCAAAGAGGATTCTCAGCCAATTACCGCCATATTGGGAGCATTCAATAAAGAGGTGATGATGCTTGAGGAGCAGCTGACGGATAAACAGCAGCAGACAATTGAAGGAATGAGATTTGTAACCGGCAAGTTGCACGGCAAATCTGTCGTCGTAGCGTGGACCGGCATAGGAAAAGTCAACGCCGCTATGACAACCACTTTGCTGATAGAGCACTTCAGGCCGGGCGAAGTAATCTTTTCCGGCATCGCGGGAAGCGTAAACCCGCAGCTTTCTCCAGGAGACATAGTCATAGCTGCGGAAACCGCTCATCACGATATGGGGATACTGAGGGCAGACGGCTTTTACAATAGAGGTGTCATAAATCCACTCGATGGCTGGCGAAATCCCGTTTATCTCCCCGCGGATAAGCGACTCTTGAAATTGGCCGAACAAGCCGCCGACCAGGTCGTCCTTGAAACGATAAAGACAACCGTTGGAGAAAGAACCCCGAAGATTATAAAGGGCGTCGTCGTTACAGGGGACGTCTTCGTCGCATCACCTGCCAAGTGTGCTGAGTTGCGCGAGAGGCTCAACGCCGATGCTGTGGAGATGGAAGGCGCAGCGATGGCCCAAATTTGCTATCAACGCCGGATTCCGCATCTTGTCGTGCGCAGCATTAGCGACAAAGCCGATGAAACCGCCAGGGAAGACTCGATGATGTTTCAGGAAATGGCTGCAAAAAACTCCGCCACCCTGATTGCCAAGATAGCCGAGCTTTTATCCTCCCAGCTTCCCGTTGAAAAAAGTAGCAAGCGTCGGTAATCTAAACTTACAAGATGGTGCTTCAGAACATATAAGCACAGGGTATATCTTCGGCATCAGCGGGGACATCATGGCAAGAGGGTATGGAGAAAAAAGGTAAGGGGCTAAAATGGTCAGTCAATTTTTTCAGCTCAAAGAAAGACAGACAAGCATCAAGATTGAGGTTGTGGCCGGCGCCACGACATTTCTTACGATGGCGTATATTATTTTCGTCAATCCAGCCGTTCTAAGTGAAGCAGGCATGGACCAAAAGGCCCTGATAGCGGTTACCTGCATGGTTACTGCCATTGCCACCCTTATAGTAGGGACATTCGCAAATGCCCCGATAGCCATGGCACCGGGGATGGGACTTAACGCCTTTTTTGCCTATCTTGTCGGCTCAGGGAAAATGGATTGGCAGACCGCGCTGGGCGTCGTGTTTCTCTCCGGATTGTTCTTTTTGATACTAACTCTATTGGGCTTGAGAAAAAGAATTGTAGGGGCAATACCGGCGTCTCTTATTTCCGCTATTGCGGTCGGCATCGGGCTGTTTATTACCTTCATAGGACTGAAAAATCTCGGCATCGTTGTCAAAGATGAAAATACGTTTGTCTCGGCAGGACCGCTGACACTAACAGTTCTTATAGGTCTCTTTGGTCTGCTGGTAATGATTTTTTTCGAGATGAGGGGAATAAAGGGCTCGCTGTTGATTGGGATTGCCTTTTCGAGTGTTTTAGCTGTTGTTTTCGGATACGTAGATAAACCTGTTGCCATAGTCTCGGTACCGTCTTTACCTCACTTTGGGAACATCTCAGGCAGTATTATCGACGCGCTGGGCTCAAATGGACTACTTTGGGGGATGTGGACAATTTTGCTTCTGGCCACATTAGTGATGTTGGTCCTGGCGTTGCGGGATGTGGCAGGCTGGCGGTCAGCAACCGGTTTTCTTGTTCTATGTGTGATTATGGGAATCCTTGGGTACTATAAGACCGGGCCAATTGAATTATTGGCTCCACATTTCGGTTTAACTTTTAGTCTCGATATTTTTGAAGCTTTGAAATGGAGCTTTTTCGCAACCATCTTTACTTTGATGTTCGTAGATATGTTCGACAGCATCGGGACACTTGTGGTCTGCTGTCACCAGGCGAATATGGTTGATGAAAACAACAGAATAAAGGGGCTGGACAGGTTATTGGGAATCGACGCTATAGCAACTATGATAGGGGCTCTATTGGGGACATCCACTACCACGGCGTATATTGAATCTGCGGCAGGCATTGAGCAGGGTGGACGAACGGGGTTAACTTCGATAGTTACGGGCGTTTTGTTCCTGCTGGCATTATTGTTTGTGCCGATTGTGGGGATAGTTCCGGAATATGCAACGGCACCGGCACTTATTATGGTCGGGCTGTTTATGATGAAGGAAGTTAAGAAAATAGATTTTACGAATTTAGAAGAAGCGTTTCCCGCGTTTATTATAATGGTAATGATTGCTTTGAGTTACAGTATCAGTACGGGACTGGCGTTTGGGTTTATCTCATTTGCCCTTATCAAATTAGTTTCCGGCAAAACAAAAGACATTAAGCCGGCGATGTGGGGCATTGCGATTTTGTCCATACTGTTTTTGACACTGGACCGCCTGCCCAATATAATCACGTGGTTAAAGAATCTTACCTGACCTTGTGGCCGGGGCTAAGATTTCATCCTAATAACCCGGTTTTCCTGGTTAAATGGAAGGAGCATTCATGGATAGAAGGCTGATAATAGCAAGTCCAGGAAGTTTCTTTGTTAGCCTCGCTTTACTGGCGTCAGGGATTATGGGCTGTGCTCACATGGACCACGTGCGAGCATCCAGGGAAAAGCGTTACGAACCTACATGGGAGTCTCTGAACAAACACGCTGTCCCGGAATGGTTCAAGGATGCCAAGTTCGGCATCTATACCCACTGGGGGCCGGTTACTGTCGGTGCAGAAGATGGCCCGGGTGGTGTCCAGTGGTACGGACGCAACATGTATGTGCCAGATAGCCCGACCTTTGAGTACCACCGCAAGCGTTTCGGAGACCAGCACAAGGTTGGCTACAAAGACATCGTTCCTTTGTTCAAAGCAGAGAAGTTCGATGCCCAAGAGTGGGCCGAGCTGTTCGCCGAGGCTGGTGCGAAGTTTGCCGGTCCCGTTGCTATCCATCACGACAACTTTGCAATGTGGGACTCGGCCCTGACCGAATGGGACAGCATGGACAAAAGCCCCAGACGCGATTTCACCGCAGAGCTGGAGAAGGCCATTCGCAAACGCGGGATGAAGTTCATTGCAACCTTTCACCATGCCTTTGCCTGGCGGTATTTTGAGCCCGCCCTTAAATTTGACGCTGCCGATGGCAAGTACGCCGGTCTCTACTGCCAGCCACGCGAGCCAGGCAGTCCACCCTCAAAGAAATATATGGATAAGTGGCTGGGCATGGTTAACGAAGTAGTCGATAAGTACAAGCCCGACCTGACATGGTTCGACTTCGGCCTTAGCAGCGTAATAACACCAGAGTATCAAAGGCGAATGTTCGCGGACTACTACAACTGGGCCGCAAAGCATGGACGCAAAGTCAGCGTGGCGCACAAACATCGTGATATTCATCAGCACACTGGCATTCTCGACTTCGAACGCGGGCGTGAGGACCGTCTCACATCCTATCCCTGGCTGACAGATACCTCCGTCGGTCCATGGTTCCATCAGAAATCGTCGCGCTTCAAGACTGTTAATGAGCTCGTGGATGTCCTCGTGGACATCGTTTCCAAGAACGGCTGTATGCTGCTCAACGTTGGCCCGCAGGCTGACGGTGCCATCCCGGACCGGGGCAAGAAGATCCTGCGTGGCATTGGGGCGTGGCTGAAAGTTAACGGTGAAGCGATCTACGATACGCGCCCGTGGCAGACCTTCGGCGAAGGCCCCACCCTCAACACCGGCGGCGGTTTCAGCGAGAATAAAGACAAGCCATACACCTCACAGGATATCCGTTTCACACAGAGCAAAGACGGCAAAACGCTTTACGTCATTACCTTGGGCTGGCCGGAACGAGAGATGACGATCCGTTCCATGAAAGTGGACGCCGCCAATACCAACGCCCGCGTTGAGCTGCTCGGCGGTGGCAAAGTGATATACAAAGTCAACACGCAAAAGCAGCCTATTATCCAACCACCCGCCAAACGGGTCGGCGAACACGCTTTCGTGTTCAAAATGACCGGCTTTAAAATATCTTTGCAAGACTCGGTGAGGTTTGAACAACCCGAAGCCGTCCGGCTCGAGCCTGACAAAGCGACCCTTCAAGCAAAACAGATTCGGACCCAGACCAACGAAGGTCGACTCAACATCGGCTTCTGGGACAATCCGAATGAGCGCATCCATTGGCTCGTCAATATTGACAGGGCCGGCGTCTATGCAATGCGAGGTGAATTCTCTTCGGCATATGGCGCAAGCAGTTTGAAGTGGGAAGTTGCCGGCCAATCCAACGCAGCGAAGGTTTCAAAGACCAACAGCTGGTTCAAGCCCGTTTTCGTGGATTTAGGCTATGTGAAATTCGACCGAGCCGGCGTATATCAGCTCATTCTGCAGCCGGCTGATGTGAGCACATGGAAAGCGGTCAACGTCTATCAGTTACAACTGGCTCCGAAGTAATGTTATTGTTAATCAGGAGGATTGTTATGGAAACATACAAAAGTATAACAACCATCTTTTTATTGGCCGTTGGTTTGCTTATCACAGCGATTCCTAACCCAGCCCTTGCGGAAAACTCTATACGAGTCACAACAGGTGAAGACACGGTTTCTGTTCATGCAGACCAGTGCCCTCTGCTGCACTATCGCTATAAGAACGCACCTTTCAAGCCGTACCTTCAGCAGTTATTCTCGCCGGCCGGCGTCAATATTTTACGTGATGCGCCTGCTGACCACCTGCATCATCACGCGCTCATGTTCGCGGTCAACGTAGACGGCGTGAATTTCTGGGAGGAGAGCCAGGCCTCTGGCCGCCAGGCACACCAGTCCTTTACCAATGTGACAACTGATGTGAAAACTGATGTGGAAAATGACAAACGCCGTGACATGCGTCAGGCAAGCTTCACCGAACACGTCGACTGGATTAATCCCAGCCGGGAGCTGTTACTCAAAGAGCGCCGCACAATCGAAGTCCGCCAGGGAACGGACCTGGGTGCCACGCTCTTGACCTGGCAGTCTAAGTTTGAACCGCCGGATGGAAAAGAATCAACCACCATTACCGGCGCCCATTATCATGGCTTGGGAATGCGGTTTGTCAAATCGATGGATACAGGCGGCCGGTTCACAAACGCCGATGGCAAGCCGGGCACTGTCTTCCGGGGTGACGAACGGCTCCTGCGCTCTACCTGGTGCGCCTACACCGCCGATGCTAACGGAAAGCCCGTCACCGTTGCAATGTTCGACCATCCGCAGAACCTGCGCCACCCGGCCACGTGGTTTACGATGACCAAACCATTCGCTTACCTCTCAGCTACGCTGAATCTGCACAAGGAGCCGCTGAAAGTAGTGTCAGGCAAACCACTGGTGTTGCGGTATGCTGTGGCCGTCTGGGACGGACGAGTCGAAGCCGACCGGATTAACCAGCTTTATAAACGGTGGACTGCCAAACAAATGTTGGCCGCTACCAACATCGGGTCTTTACGGTAAGCAGATTCAACAAACGCTGATCCAATAATGACGATGGAAACCGAAATCAAGAAATTAGGGAGAAAGCTATGTATGACAGGAAACGACAATTGTATAAAGAGAATACGCTAACTCGTCGACACTTCATTCGCAAGGCCGGCACCGCTGCTGCTGCGCTCACCGCTGTGGGGACAACTACACAGCACTTCACTGGTAACGTGCTCGGCGCTAACGACCGCATAGGTGTAGGTTTTATCGGCTGCGGAGGCCGAAGCCACGCTCACCTTCAGGCCCTACATTATCTAAAAACCCAAAAAGCTGCCAATATAGACATCGTCGCCGCCTGCGACGCCTATCGGCCCCGCCTGCAGAAGGTCGTAGACGGCTACAAGGCCAAAGGGTATATGGATCATCGCGAGCTGCTCGCTGACCCGAATGTCGATGTCGTCTGCATTGCTACGCCGGACCATCACCACGGCTACCAGGCCATCGACGCTGTCCGCACCGGCAAGGACGTCTTCTGCGAAAAGCCCGTAACGCACTGGCGGCAGTTTGAGCTGACCAAGCGTCTGGCCGCGGAGGTGAAAAAGACTCACCAAGTCTTCCAGCTCGGCACGCAGGGAATGTCAGACCCCGCCTGGCACCAGATGAAGAAGCTGATTCAGGACGGCTTGATTGGCCAGCCGGTACACGCTGAGTGCGGCTATTTCCGCGTCGGCGACTGGGGCGAGCGAGGCATGCCCGTCGATAACGCCAACGCCAGGCCGGGTTCCGACCTGAACTGGAGGGCTTTTCTTGGCGATGCGCCTAAGCGTCCCTTCGACATCAGCCGCTTCTTTCGCTGGCGAATGTATGAGGACTACGCCGGCGGACCTTCAACCGACCTCTTTCCCCATGTCCTGACTCTCGTAGTGCACATGCTGGGTGTCACTATGCCCACCAAGGTCGTGGCTACAGGCGGCAAGTTCCGCTACCAGGACCGTGAGGTACCCGATACATTCAACATGCTCATCGATTACCCCGAGAAAATCACCGTCGCCGTTCTGGGAACGCAGGCGAACGACTATCCAGCCACTGGAGTTCGCGGTTCGGGACAGCGCATACCCGTAATCCGCGGATGGGAAGGCACGCTTACAATAGAAAAGAACGAAATCGTCTTCATCCCTGCCCACGGCTCCAAGAAAAAGCACCAGCGCTTCGCTATAAAAGGCGGCGAGGACTTTGTTGGATACTGGCAGAAATTCCTCGCCTGCTGTCGCTCGCGCAAGATTAATACGCTAAGTCCAATGGACCTGGCGTACCACGTCCAAACGGCCTTACAAATGGGTATGCTCGGCCTGCGCCAAGGCAAGGTCGCACAGTTCGACGCCACCCGGGAAAAGATTCTCCTGTAGCAATATCTCAGACCACATTTGCTATTGTTTTGCTCTTGCAAGTAAGGTGAACAAGCTGATTTAGTAACAGTAGGAGACAAAAAGATGGATATCAAAATTACAAGTTCGGCCTTCGAGCATGAGGGTTTAATCCCGCCCAAGTACACCTGCGATGGTGCGGACATTTCTCCACCGTTGCAGTGGGAGGCCGTCCCCGAAGGCACCGGGAGCATCGCCCTTATATGCGATGACCCGGATGCACCGATGGGCACGTTTGTCCACTGGGTTCTGTTTAATCTGCCGGCTGATACCAAAGAGCTGGCCGAGAACATCCCGACCGATAGGGTGCTGCCCAACGGAGCCAAACAAGGTATTAGTGGCTTTCGCAGAATTGGCTACGGCGGCCCCTGTCCACCGAGCGGCACGCATAGATACTTCTTCAAGATTTATGCGCTTGATACGGAGCTTGACTTAGCACCCGGTGCCGGCAAACCTGACTTGCTCAACGCTATGGAAGGACACATCCTCGGCCAGGGAGAGTTAATCGGCAAATACAAAAGACAATAGGCCGGCAGTGTCCCGGATCGCCGGGATTTAGTGGTCCTGCGTCACCGCCTTTAGAAGTTTTCCAGTATAGCGGCTGTGTTGATTGCCAGCAGCATCAGGTAGTCCAGATCGCTGAGACTGTACTGCTCGTCGTCCATAGCGTTATCGATATACAGTGCACCGAAGCAGCCGGTTGGGTCCATAATAGGTGCTATTATTGCCGAGCGTATTCCTTCCTCTACTATTTGAGCTGAAACTTGCGGTAAAAGTAAGAACTGGCCTTTCTCAACCGCTTGAGTGATTTTTTCATTAAGTTTTATTTCGCTAAGTTCCACCGCTCGGCCGTCTCGTCTTTTGCCCGCGTGACTGGTCATTGGGCCGGTAGCCTGATTTCTTAAAGCGCACCAGGCGTGATATGCACTGAACTGTCTCAATGTGACACTCAATAAAACCTGCAGCAGCTCATCCGGGCCATTCGCTTTGCAGATCGCCTCGGTGGCCTGCATAAAATCTTTTACCCTTTTGGCCGGTAATCTAATATCGGGGGCGTGCTCAGTGTCCGGTTTTCGTACTATAATCTGCATTTCACGAGAAGTTGTTGTCAGCGTATCTTCCAGATGAGTTGGTCTTTCAACCTCGGTTTCTTCTTCGAGATTGATTTCGAGTGTAAAATCAGTTATACGAAGACAATCGCCGCTCTTAATTTCTGCCTTATGGATTGCCTCCTCGTTTAGATACGTTTTGTTCGCTGAATCGAGGTCCTCAACCATCCATTTCCCATCCTGAGTCGTGAAGATTACAGCGTGCTGTCTTGATACCGTTCTGTCAGGCAGGAAAACCTGGCTGTTGGGCTGTCTGCCGATATAAATAGGCCCCTCGCCGAATCGAAACTCCTCGACAGTGCTATCCCCTTTTTTCACAACCAAACGCATCAGCATCTCACCCGACACTTGGACCTTAATGTTTTCTCTTCTCCATTATCGGCGATTTGACACAACTTGTCAAGCAAACAATTTTTAGTACCGGTCTGTTTTTGGCTGTCTGCCTTGTTTGAATTTGCTATGGTCCCAATTATCGGCAATTTCACACAATCAAAAAAGGACATAAGTAAAACAATTCCTACAATACACAAAATGCTTATCGTCACCTTCATAACAGAACGAGTAGTTTAACAGTTAGAAACACCGGCAGCCTCCAACGCTGAGCACTACCAGAATAAGCAATAGCGAGAAGATTAGCTTAAGTATAATTGACGTATCCTGATCACGCCAAATTTGCCGCCACAGCTTTCCGTACATGCCAATATTGAAACGAAGGCGTACAAACGGCATATATGATGCCAGAGGATTAATCACCTCGTTGGAATCACAGTTATCGCAGTAGTTTTGCAGCGGATTGCAAGGTTTAAGGCAGTTCGGACAGAGCGGCCGGGCATCAGCAGGAATAAACTCATCATCGACTTGCCCGGCTGCTTCACCGTCCCCAGCCGGCAGATTATTGCGGCTTCGCTCAATCATATCAGCATCAAATATACAAACTTTATTGTAAATCGGCCATAGTTATTACTTTCCCTACGCCGACATTTATATAATTCTTGCCAGAATGCTTCTCGAATAAGCTCCTTGCTTTTTCACCGGTACAGTGGCAAGGGCCTACAGACCGCACGCCCAATTTCTTAAAAGCCGAAATGATTTTTTCGATTTTACCTTTTGTTGCCCATTCCAGATGAAAACCACCCATTACAAAAAGGATATCATCTTTTACTAAATCTTTCGCTGTATTTACCCCGTTAGAAGTAAGATACTGAGCATCTGTCCCCCAGTGAGGGGAACTTCTAACGGGGTTCACGATGTTTACAATGCCCGGATGCGCACAGCCGGTTATCACTATCAAGCCCCTCTCTGTGCGAATAATTAAAGACTGCTCTTTTATCCATCTTCCAAGTTGGCCGGTCGACCAAACATTTTCACAAATCTCCATCGGCTGTTCGACCTCAACCATTTTCGCCCCACTGTCCTGCACGTTATCTTTAAACTTTGTTGGAAATGATTTCGGCAGATAGACAGTAACGTTGGGATTCTTTTCGAGAAAGCTGCCCAATCCGCCGGTATGGTCGGGATGAATGTGAGAGAGAACGACTATATCTATTTTGTTAGGCTCTACCGCTAATTTTTCCATATTACTGAGCAATAATGAACCGTCTCCGCCGGTATCGAAAAGGATGGTTTTCTCAGGGCTGGTTATAAATGCGGAAAATCCCCAGGCCGTTTTCAGCCCTTCTTTGTACGGATTATTGTCGTAAACAACTGTAATGCTTATATCTTGCATTTCGTATCGCCCTTTATATTGTGTGCGATAGCAATTATAGCCGCTAAAGTGCCAGGAAAGCAACACATCAGCAAAATGCAGGTTGTTCCCAGATCAGGGACAAACCGCCAAACCCATGCAGGCTTGGGAATGGCCGATAAAACGGTAATACAACAGGTGACACACTCGCGCCTGGCCAAAGCCCCGCAATTTCACTTGACGTTTTCCTCTCAATCAGATACAATGTTATTCATTACAAGGATGGTGGTGAGCAAATGTCCATTTGTTTCCTGCCAGGCTGCTAACGATAAAACCAGGTTTTTACCCGTACTGGTTTTTTATCTGTCTCCACAAATGAGGGTATAAGATGAAATATATAGTGCTGATGACCTTGGCAATTTCCGTATTGATAATGACCCCAAACGATAGATTTTGTGATGGTACATTGCTTAATCTCGGGCCTGAAGAGCTTGTCAAGGCCAACGGCATTGACATCGATGTCGGCACGTACTCGGTGCCGTCCTTTGTGGACTGGGACAACGACAACCTCAAAGACCTCGTCATCGGTACGGGAAGTGGATATGTGCGTGTGTATCTGAACAACGGAGCGGAATCCGCCCCGAGCTTCTCGGATTACTTTTATGCCCGGTCCAACGGGGCCGCTCTTTATTGTCCTCCGTCCGGCTGCCTGGGTTGCTTCCCTCGCATCGTCTATTGGGATGCGGACACACGCAAGGACCTGCTTGTGGGTCAGGCCGATGGAACCGTCAAAATCTTCCTCAACATCGGCACCGATGAAAGCCTGAACTTCGATGGCGGAACGCTGCTGCAGGTGGGCCAGCCCAGCTCCAAAAGCGACATCAACGTGGGTGGGCGAGCAACGCCCTGCGTTATGGACTGGAACAATGACGAAAAGAAAGACTTGGTCGTTGGAGCCCTCGACGGCAAAATCCACATATTTATCAACGAAGGGACCGACACTGGGCCTGATTTTCTCACAAAAATCTTTGCCCAGGAAAACGGTTCGGACCTGCTTGTACTGACCCAGAGGTCAAGTCCCGATGTTTTCGATGCGGATTTCGATGGTAAGAAAGACCTTCTTGTAGGCAACACCAATGGCCGGCTTTTGTTCTACAGCAACGTTGGAACAGATTCGGCCCCGACCTTCTCAGGCTATTCGCTCGTCGAATCCGCCGGCGTTGCCATCGACCTTCCGGGCTATCCACGGTCCAGGCCATTCGTGTGCTACTGGACAGGGGACGGCTACTTCGGTCCGATAGATGCCTACCCCGATGTGTTGATCGGAGCAAGTGATGGCCAAGTCCATCTGTACGAGGGCATACCTGAAATCGGCGACCTCGATGGCGACGGCCGTGTAAACTTCGCAGATTTCGCCTCGTTCGCTATTTATTGGAGGCAAACCAACTGTGGCGAATGCGGTGGGGCTGACCTCGCCAATGATGATGAGAAAGTCGACCTGGATGATTTGCGGGAGTTTATTGCAAACTGGCTGATAGGCGTTGAATAGCTGAACTTTGCTAATCCAATTTCAGACGGAAGGGACGCCGGTCCCAACTCAATCGGGGCTTACGGCCTTTTTTTCCTGGCTTTACCTGAAAATCACAATTCTTCAGGAGATGTTCCCATTTCGGAATAAATCGCAAAATGGGAACCTGATTTATTGCAGTCCCCCATAGGCGAATTTGACAACACGCAAAACAAAATCCCACTCCACACGCAAAATCAGGCAACATAACCGTCCCTCGGAAAACCGGTTGCGCCAAGTGGGGTTTAGGATATGGACGATGCGTATTTTTTATTAGCAACGTTCTGGTTTTTGCGTATAATTTAGAAGCTTATCCACCATTGTGAGGCTAAACGGTGGTTTGTTGAAGGCTATATTGAGGCCTTACTTGAGAAATTTCTGTTTATCTTAAATTAACCGCAGAGAAGGCGGAGAACGCAGAAAATATTGGTTAAATGGTTAAATAATCACCAGTCACCAATTACCAGTTACCAGTTACAAATTTGAAGGAGATGACGATGTTTAAGTATCAACTACTTAGTGCCGTGTTGCTTGTTTGCCTCGCCGGGTTCGGCTGCGGTGCCGGTGAAGACATTCGCGTCGTTGAACAGCCGAACGTCAAGGCGACAAACGACTTCTACGTGGGCAACCATCCACCGTTGACGCCAAGTCCGTTTATGAAGCTGCCGATAGGTGCAATCAAACCGCACGGCTGGGTCCGCAGGCAGCTCAAACTGGAGGCAGACGGCTTTACCGGACATCTGCTTGAAATCAGCCGATTCCTAAAAAAGGAGAACAACGCCTGGCTCAGCACAAAAGGTCAGGGACACAGCCCATGGGAAGAGGTCCCATACTGGCTCAAAGGTTTCAGCAACCTCGGATACGTCCTCGGTGACAAGCGAATCATCGACGAGGCACAAACCTGGATAGAACCCGCAATTGCCAGTCAGCGCGACGACGGCTACTTCGGACCACGCGCAAACCTCAAACGCATCGGTGGCACCAAACCCGACGTATGGCCCAACATGATTATGCTCAACGTCCTGCAATCCTATTATGAGTATTCCGGTGATGAGCGCGTCATCCAGCTTATGACCAGGTACTTCCGCTGGCAAACGACCGTCCCCGATGAAGATTTCCTGGAGCCTTTCTGGCAGAACCAGCGGGCAAGTGACAACCTCGCCAGCGTCTACTGGCTCTACAACCGCACCGGCGATTCATGGCTCCTCGACCTTGCCGAGAAAATCCACCGCAACACCGCAGACTGGACAGGCGGCGTCGCCAGTTGGCACGTCGTCAACATCGCCCAGTGCTTCCGTGGGCCGGCCGTGTTCTACCAGCAGTCCAAAGACCCTAATCATCTCGCAGCTACTGAACGCGACTATCAGACTGTAATGGGCATGTACGGCCAGGTCCCCGGCGGTATGTTCGGAGCCGACGAGAACGCGCGACCCGGCTTCATCGGCCCGCGACAGGCCGCCGAAACCTGCGCAATGGTCGAGATGATGCTCTCGGATGAGATGCTCCTGACATTCACCGGCGACCCTAAGTGGGCCGACCGATGCGAGGAGGTGACGTTTAACTCACTGCCCGTCTCGATGACACCCGATATGAAAGCGCTGCATTACCTCACTGCTCCCAATTTGATACTGTGCGACCGTCACAACAAAGCCCCGGGTTTCCAAAACGGCGGCCCTATGCTGCTATTCAACCCCCACATTCACCGCTGCTGCCAGCACAACACCGGCCACGGCTGGCCTTATTACACCCAGCACCTCTGGCTGGCTACCCCGGACAACGGCCTAGCCGCCGTACTCTACGCCCCCTGCCAGGTCACAGCAAAGGTCGGAGACGGCACAGAGGTCACCATCATCAAAAAGACACACTACCCATTCGATGAGAACATCGAATTCACTGTCAAAACCACCAAGCCGGTTCGGTTCCCGCTTTATCTGCGCGTCCCCGGCTGGTGCCAAAATCCTCAGCTAAAAATCAACGGCAAAACAGCGAAAGTACAAGCCCGCCCCCGGTCATACATAATGATTGACCGTAAGTGGACCAGCGGCGACACCGTAAACCTGACTCTCCCTATGAAGATAACGCTCACCACATGGACGAAAAACAAGAACAGCGTCTCGGTAAACCGCGGCCCCCTAACATACTCGTTGAAAATCGGCGAAAAATATGTCCGCGAAGGCGGCACCGACAAATGGCCTGCCTGGGAAATATACCCCACCACCCCCTGGAACTACGGACTACTATTAAACGAAAAGGACCCGGCTTCATCATTCCAGCTTGTCCGCAATGTCTGGCCCGATGACAACCAGCCTTTTGAAGCCAACGCCGCTCCCATCGAGCTGCGTGCCAGAGCCAAAAAAATTCCGGAATGGAGGAAAGACCACCTCGGTCTGGTTGGCAAGCTCCAGCAAAGTCCCGTCAAATCCGACGAGCCGGTCGAAGCCGTCACGCTTATTCCGATGGGCTGCGCCCGACTGCGAATTTCGGCGTTTCCGGCCATCGGCACCGGCCCAGACGCTCACAAGTGGAATCAACCTCCGAAACTGTTGCCCACTTCCGCATCGCACTGCTGGGGCGCTGACACCGTCGCAGCGCTCAGCGATAAGTTACTCCCTGAGAATTCAAACGACCAGGGCATTCCGCGATTCACCTGGTGGCCTCGCAAGGGCACAACTGAGTGGGTACAATATGATTTTGACAAGCCTCAGAAAATCTCTTGCGCCGACGTTTACTTCTTCGACGACACCGGCGGTGGAGGTTGTCGCATCCCAAAGTCATGGCGCTTGATGTACAAGGACAGCACACAGTGGAAGCAAGTCTCCAACGCCGGCAGCTACGGTGTGGACAAGGATAAATTCAACAAGGTAACGTTCGACCCGGTGCATACTACATCGTTGCGCGTCGAGGTGCAGTTGCAGCCAAATTTCTCCGCCGGCATCCTCGAATGGCGCACCGACGCAAAAAAATGATAAGAATAACGCAGATGCTTTGTTAAGGATATTTACATGGCAAGGGACAAGGTAACAATAGTTGGTGCCGGCAAAGTCGGTGCAACAACCGCCCACATCGCTGCAACAAAACAGCTCGGCGATATCGTCCTGCTCGACATCGCTGAAGGACTCGCCGAAGGAAAAGCCCTTGATATCGCCCAGGCAGGTTCCATTCAGCTCTACGGCCCTAACATCATTGGCACCCGCGACTGGCAAATGTCCGCAGACAGCCATCTCGTCATCATAACAAGTGGACTTCCCCGCAAACCCGGCATGAGCCGTGACGACCTGCTTACAAAAAACGTCCAGATCGTCAAAGATGTCAGCCAACAAATAGCCAAACATTCACCCAATAGTATTGTCATTGTTGTCTGCAACCCGCTCGATGCGATGGTTTACACTGCCGCTAAAATCACGGGCTTTGCCAGGAATAAGGTTATGGGAATGGCCGGCACCCTGGACTCAGCACGCTTTAGCTATTTCCTCGCATCTGAGCTTGATGTAAGCGTAGAGGATATAAAGTGCGTCTTAATGGGCGGCCACGGCGACGATATGGTACCTCTACCCCGATTCACCTCGGTCAGCGGAATACCCATAACCGAGCTGCTCGATGAAGACAAAATCGCCGAACTAATTGAACGAACACGTAAAGGCGGTATCGAAGTTGTAAATCTCCTTGGCTACAGCGCTTATTATGCCCCCGCCGCAGGCGTCGTTAAAATGGCCGAAGCAATCCTGAAAGATAAGAAAACCCTAATGTCCTGCTGTGCTTATTGCGATAGCGAATATGATGCCGGCGGGTACTTTGTCGGCGTCCCCGCTATTCTCGGCAAAAACGGCGTCGAAAAAATCGTCGCCCTTGATTTGAACGACTCCGAACTCGCCCAGTTCAAAAAATCACTCGCTCACGTAAAACACCTCGCCCAACAGGTTGACGGTCTTTTATAACTTACCGACTGTCTCGCCGAGTCAAAACTAAGAATCTCAAAAATATTCAATAATCAATAGAAAATAGCAGGTAGGGTGTGTCGTGCCCACTATTTCTCTAACAATCTCAGTTCCAAAAACCACTGAACCACGTAAAACAGCTTGTAGGGTGGGCTTCAGCCCACCAATCCTGAGTACCGAACCAGCGGCTGCACGCCGACGCGTTGTCGATAAGCTTGACGTTATACGGAAACTATATAATCAGTAGATTGTAGCGTGGGCCGTGCCCACCATTTCTCTAACAAGCTCAGTTCCAAAAATCCCTGAACCACGTAAAACAGCGCATCGCCAAGTTCGATAATCTCCTAAAATATAAACTTTCTTTTGGCTATTTCTTGCCATTTGCCGAATAATAATATAGTCTATCAGCCATTTGAAATGGGGTTTTGAAAAGCAGGGACGCGAATGGAATTGATAAAGCAAATCAAGCAGGCTGAAGCAAAGGCCCAGGAGATCATCGAGCAGGCCAAAGCTGATGCAGCCCAACAAGCCGAAAAGGGACGGACAAGCCGACTTCAGACATTAGCAAAAGCCGAGCAGGAAAGGAAAAAGGCAACCGAAGCTGCCGTCGCCGCAGCCCAGTCGGAAAGCCTTGCCGAAGTTGAGAATCTTAAAGCCCAGGCCGAAAACGACCGTCAACAATTGCGCAATAAAGCAAATACTAAAATGCCCGCGGCAGTAGCAAAGGTAATGGATTATATCTCAAAGCCGTCATCCTGAGCGTAAAGAGCCGTCACCCTGAGACTAAAGAGCCGTCATCCTGAGACTAAAGAGCCGTCATCCTGAGCGTTAGCGAAGGATCTGGCCCGCGAAAAGGTGGTTCCTCGCACTGCTCGGAATAACGTTTGTGCTTTCGGACAATTGCTTGAAAGGCTAACTATGGCCATTGCTCAAATGGAAAAACTGATTATTGTCAGCCATCGCACCCAGGCCTCGGAGCTTCTCGAGGCCTTGCAGCGTGAAGGTATTTGCCACATACTGAACGCAGAAGAGGCGATGGTCAGCAAGGACTTCCCTGAGCTTGGCACGACCGCCGAACGGCCAAAAGACGTTGAAGAGCTGTTAAATCGCATCGCAAAAAGTATTGCATTCCTCAAAACCTACGCCGAATCCGCAAAATCTCTCACCAGCGTACTTTCACCGCGTGCTGTCATTAATGAGCAAAGATACGACGAGGTTATTCGTCAGGGCCGCGAATTACTGATGATTGTCGAGCAGTGTGAGCAAATTGAAGCAACAATTGAAAAAGCAAAAGCCGAATCTGAAAACCTCCGTGGGACCTTGGAGATGCTTGAGCCGTGGGCAGCTCTCCAAACACCTGTAGAAGAGATTGGCCGGCTTCGGCAGACAACCTGCCTGGCGGGACTCCTGCCGCCCCGGCAGGTTGAGCAAGTGGAAGAGAAAATAGGCGAGCTCAGCGGCGCAATTCAGCAAATAGCAGCAGCTGCAAACAAGTGCGCCTGCCTTGTTGTTTGTCTAAACGTCAATATCAACGACGTCCAGAAGCTGCTGCGCTCAGTGGAGTTTGAGCCGGTTACTTTTGACCCGATGACCGGAACCATAGTGGAATTAATTAGTGAGCACAGCAAAAAGTTGGACCATGCAAAAGAGCAATTGCAGGACCAGTACGATAAAGCGGCTCTTTTGTCTGAAAATCTGCTCGAGCTGCAAATTCTTTACGACCATTATGAAAATCTATTAAACAGAGAGCAGGCTAAGAGCACCGCACCGGCGACCGAACAGACCATCCTTTTGGAAGGTTGGGTGAAGAAAGGAGACTATCCCCGCCTGGAAAAAACCGTCTCCACTTTCCAGGCTTCGAGTTTAAGCAAAATCGAACCGGCCGAGGACGAAGAAATACCGGTTGAAATAGAAAACAAGAACTACATTCGGCCCTTCGAGGTTATAACCCGCCTTTACGGCATGCCGCAGCATTTTGAGGTTGACCCTACTGTTTTTCTCGCACCGTTCTTTGCACTGTTCTTTGCCCTTTGTCTGACCGATGCCGGCTACGGGCTTGTCATTATCGCCCTGATGGTTTTCTTCATAAAGAAAATACAGGGGGACAAAAAGTTAATGTGGATGTTGGTAATTTGCTCAGCCGCCACTGTTGTGGCCGGGGCACTGACCGGCGGATGGTTCGGTGATGCAATCCAGCAGTTTATACCCCCACTGAAACCGCTAAGAACAAAGATGATGTGGTTCGACCCATTTGAGAAACCGATGAGGTTCTTTGGCCTGGCACTCGCGCTGGGGTATGTGCAGATTATGGCAGGATTGTTGATTGCCTTTGTACATAACCTCAAAAGAAAACAATATATAGCTGGATTATGTGACCAATTTACCCTGTTGGTTATGCTCAACTCGATTGCAATATTTGCGGCGAGTAAGGCAGAGGTGCTCCCAATTGAAATCGGCAAATTCTTCGGAATTCTGGCAATTATTCCGGCGGCTGTGATCTTGCTCTTTAGCCAGCGACAAGGCGGTTGGGCCAGCCGAATCGGTATGGGAGCGTATAACTTGTTTAGCACAATATTCTATGTTGGGGATGTGCTAAGTTACATAAGATTGATGGCGCTTGGGATGGTTACAGCCGGCCTGGCAATGGCAATAAACGTTATGGCAAAGATTGCACTCGATATACCTTATGGCATAGGTGTTGTAGCGATGATATTGGTACTTGTTGGCGGACACGGATTTAACATAGCTATAAACGCTTTAGGTGCGTTTGTTCACACCTTGAGATTGCAATACGCCGAGTTCTTCCCAAAGTTCTTCATCGGCGGCGGCAGAAAATTTGAACCGCTCAATAAAGAATATAAACACATCTATATTAAACCGTAAGAAAGGCAGGTCAAAAATGGATTATGGATTGACATTAGCTTTGGTTGGCGTAGGTTTGGCGGCTTTGTTGGCTGGTATCGGCTCGGCAATTGGAATCGGTATTGCCGGCAGAAGCGCTACAGGCGTGTTGAGCGAGAAGCCGGAAAGGTATGGGCAGGTCTTTATTATGGTTTTACTGCCCGGCACACAGGGTTTGTACGGCTTTTTGGCAGCCTTTATGGCTATGCGCAAACTAAACTTCTTCGCCGGAACCGGTGTCCCGGAACTAAGTTTCACACTCGGATTGCAAGTGTTGGTAGCTTGTTTGCCTATTGCTTTTGCCGGTTTGGTAAGTGCTATTTATCAGGGTAAGGTTTGTGCGGGCGGCATCTTAATGGCTGCAAAAAGACCGGAAATGGCATTCAAGGCCGGCGTTATATATGCAGTTATGGTCGAACTTTACGCGATGCTTGGCTTGGTGATAACATTGTTTATCCTGCAATTTGGTATTAGTTGGCCGGAAGTTGCTGCTGCGGCTGTGTAAAACAAAAAGTAACCAGGCGAACCGCAATGGATAATAAGTTATGGAAGCTGAACAGGTCCTAGAAAAAATATTGGCGGATGCAAAGGCCGAGGCAGAGAAGATAAAAAGCCAGGCAAATGAAAGAGAAGCTGCTGAGCAGACCAAGCTCGATGAGCAGCTAAACGAGTATAAAAAGCAAACAAAGGCGCTCGCTGACAGGCTCGCCAAAGACAAAAAATTGCATCTTTTGACAGCAGCGAGGATGGATATTGCCAAAAAGTTCCTGGCGGAGAAAACAAGGATACTTGACGAAGTCTTTGCGCAGGCACGCCGGCAGCTGCAAAATTTGCCGGATGAAGAGTACCGGACTCTTTGCACCAAACTAATGCTCGAGGCGGTCGAAACCGGCGATGAAGAGGTTATTATCGACGATAACGAAACACGAATTGACCACGACTTTATCAAGCGGGTTAATCGCAAGTTGGCACCAGGCTACAAAGGTAATTTAAGATTAGCAGACGAAAGACAGCAGCTCGGAGCAGGTTTCATTTTAAAACGCGGCAAGATAAAAAACAACGTCTCGTTGGAAGTGCTGTTGGCTCGAGCCCGCAAAGAGCTGGATATCGAATTAGCAAAAGAATTGTTTAGTGAATAGCATTCAGGCATAAAAAAGCAAAGGGGAAAAAGGAAATCAGGTCATCAGAAAACCAACCTGTAGAATATCAGGACACCAGGAAAAGAGTTAACCTGATGCCCTGATAACCTGATGCCCACTACCTGATAGTCTGATACCCTGATAACCTGACACAGTGTTAGCTACAAAACTTAAACAACCCGTTATTGATTTTTACTTGTATCCACCCGTTGGCGGCGACGACTGGCGATATATATTTGAGACAGCCCAGGTACGTGTGCTTGAGATGCGAATGCTAAGCCGAGCCACCTTCCTCGATATGGCCAATGCGGAAAATTTTGAGCAGGCTGCCGACCTGTTATCGGCCGGCGAATACGCCCTCCCACAAGCAGGCAGAAGTTTCACAGAGGTGGAAGGTATTCTGCGGGCCGGACGCTCGGCGGTACGAGAATTATTTGCGGATTTGATAATTGATGAGCCAATTGTGCAGCTTTTTAGAACGCAGGATGATTTTGCAAATCTGCGTCTTGCTGTTAGGCGAACATTGACAGAAAAACCGTTGGGCACCGATTACAGCGATGACGGCAATGTCCCGCCTGAGAAGTTTGAACAGGTCTTTGAAGAGGAAAATTACAGCGAGATTCCTGATTATATGGCCGAGGCCGTAGAGCGAGCTGTCTTGGCCTACTATCGAAACAAGGAAATTCGGGAAATTGACCACGCAATCGATTTCGCGCAAGCAGAGTATAATTTGAAAACGGCACGCCGCCTAAATAGCATTTTCCTGCTCGGACTTTTCAGAATACAGATTGATTTGACCAATATTCGCACGATGCTTCGCCTCAAATTTACCGAATCGGAGGACCTCTTTCCTCCGGACAATATTTTTCTGAAAGGTGGATTTTTAGAACTTGAGCGCATAAAACGCGGATTGGATCTCGGCTATGAATCACTGGGGCCGTTGTTCTTTGTAACGCCCTACCACCGCCTTGTTGAAGCAGGTGCCGGCTATCTTATATCGGATAAATCTTTCTTAAGGGTTGAGCAGCAGTGTGAAGAGCATTTAATTGGATTTCTAAAATCAACGATTCAGATTACCGCCGGCCCTCAGCCGATCATCGCCTATTTATTATTGAAGGAAAATGAAATCCGCACAGTGCGGCTAATATTGACCGCCAAAAAGAACAACCTGGACCCAAAACTTATTTTGGACCGTGTGGGCTAATGAAGATGAAACGCAGCCAACAGAGCCGCGACCGTGAGGGAGCGGATAAGAATCCATTTAGCCAATTAACCATTTTGTTTCGAGTTTCGATATTCGAATTTCGGATTTGACAACATATTTGTTTCGGATTTCGATATTCGATATTCGGATTTAGACTACTTATGGAACACAAAGCTGCAGTTTTAGGTGATACTGATTTTGTGATGCCGTTCTCGGCACTTGGGTTAGATACGTATGTAGTAGGCCAGACACCCGATGATATCGCCAAAAACGCAAAGAAAATAATCAGCCAGAAATATGTTCTTATAGTCGTCGCCGAGAACATAGCGCCGGCGGTTGAAGAAGTTTTTTCAGCTTACCAGAATACACCGACCCCTTGTATTGTGGTTGTACCGTTCACTACTGAATCCAAGGGCTTTGCAACGCAGGCCCTCGGAGAAGTGCTTAAGTTGGCTACCGGCATAAATATCTTGCGCGAATGAGTGGAAAAGGCCAAGACCCTACACTTACGTGTGGGGAATGGATACCACACACGTGAGTGTGTGGAGGGAAGAAGCACATGTACGAAAGGTTTTAGCAATGGACGAGACAAAAACCGGCAGAATAGTCAAAGTTGCAGGGCCTGTTGTTGTTGCTGAAGGCATGACTGGTGCGCGAATGTACGATGTTGTTCGCGTGGGCAACTTGAATCTCATAGGCGAAATCGTGGAATTGCGCGGCGATTTGGCTTCCATTCAGGTCTACGAAGAGACCACAGGCATGGGCCCCGGCGAACCCGTCACTGATACAGAAGCGCCTTTGAGCGTCGAATTAGGGCCGGGCCTGATTGAAAGTATTTATGACGGCATCCAGAGGCCCTTGCCCTTACTGGCAGACACCGAAGGCGAATTTATGAGCAGAGGCAGTGTGATGCCAGGCTTGAATAGGGAAAAGAAATGGCACTTTAAGCCAACCATAGCCGACGGGACAAAGGTAAGCCACGGAGACATTATAGGCGAGGTTCAGGAAAACACACAAATTGTGCACAAGATTATGGTGCCCTCTGGAGTGTCCGGCAATGTGCAAAATATAGCTGAAGGCGATTACACGGTCGACCAAACCATCGCCCTTTGCGCTGCTGAAGATGGGACCGAAAGTAACCTGAAACTAATGCAGGAATGGCCTGTCCGCAATGCCAGGCAGATAAGAAGTCGCCTTACGCCAAACAGAGTTCTCGTAACCGGTCAGCGGGTCATTGACAGCTTCTTTCCTGTTACCAAGGGCGGCACCGCTTGTATCCCGGGGCCCTTCGGCTCGGGCAAAACTGTTGTTCAGCATCAGTTAGCAAAATGGGTCGATGCCGACATTGTTGTGTATGTCGGCTGCGGCGAACGCGGCAATGAAATGACAGACGTCTTGATGGAGTTTCCGAAACTCAAAGACCCGCGCAGCGGAGAGCCGCTGATGAAACGTTCGGTTCTGATTGCAAACACATCGAATATGCCCGTAGCTGCCAGAGAAGCCTCCGTCTACACCGGCATTACCATAGCCGAGTACTTCCGCGATATGGGTTACATCGTGGCGTTGATGGCAGACAGCACCAGCCGATGGGCCGAAGCAATGCGGGAGATATCGACCCGCCTGGAGGAGATGCCCGCCGAGGAGGGTTACCCTGCGTACTTGGCTGCCCGAATTGCCGCCTTCTATGAAAGAGCAGGCCGGGTCCAGTGTGCCGGCAATCCCGAGCGCGAGGCAGCTTTATCCATTATCGGTGCGGTAAGTCCGCCCGGCGGCGATCTATCAGATTCGGTCGTCCAGGCGACACTGCACGTCGTAAAGGTCTTCTGGTCACTGGAGGGAACGCTTGCTTACCAGAGGCACTTTCCGGCGATTAGTTGGCTCACATCCTATTCCTTCTATAAGGATTCTTTGAGAGACTGCTTCGAAGATAAAGACCAGGGCCGGGAAATGGAGAAATTGACCGTCAATGCGATGGGCCTGTTAGAACAGGAGGCCGAGCTTCTTGAGATCGTTCGTCTGGTGGGGGCCGAAGCTTTGTCACCGACTGATAGATTAGCACTTGAGACAGCAAGGTCAATTCGCGAGGACTTCCTGCACCAAAACGCTTTTCACGAGGTCGATACCCACACCTCGATGGCCAAGCAGTACGAGATGTTAAAAACCATCCTGCACTTCCACAAGCAAGCTCTTTCGGCCATCGAGGCCGGGGTCGAAACCACCGAGATATTCAAATTAGCTGTACGGGAAGAAATCGCAAGGGCAAAATATATCCCACAGGCCGATATTACAAAAATTGCCAAAATAAGGGAAACTATCGAAGAGCAAATGAAACAATTACGTACCTCAGCCGTCGCCTAAGCAGCGCGAAGAAAAAACGAGTCACGGACGACGAGCCACGAGCCACGAGCGACGAAATAAGAGGTAACTAAAAATGAAAACGACAAAACTATTATGCCTGGCTTTGGTGTTGATATTTATCGCTGTCGGGTGTAACAAGCACGTATTTCAGCAGCACGAGCAGGCTCAAATTACCCCTGAGGACAGCCGGTACTTAAAGGCCGTACGTGAGTTTGCTGATAATGTGCTTAAATATGGCAGAGATACCTATGGTCCCAAACACACACCTTTATTTGTCGATGGCCTGAACATCCATACCCACGAGCCAGTCAAATGGATAGACCCGGATGGGACAAAGTGGATTCTTTCTAATTTCGCAAGTCAACAGACCCTGATGCGGACATTGGATGGCCTATCCCGGATTACCGGAGACCTAAAATACCGCGACGCTGCGATGCAAACCATTGAATATGCGTTCGAACATTTGCGAGCTCCTAACGGTCTGTTCTACTGGGGGCATGTTGCTGCCTATGACGCACAGAGGGATAGAGTACATGCAGACAACCGCCATGTGCTGAAGCTGCACTACCCCTACTATGAATTGATGTGGGAGGTTGATCCAAACGCAACCAAAAAATTCATCGAGTCGTTTTGGTCCGCTCACATCGTGGACTGGTCAAATCTGGACATGAATCGAATTGCTAACAATCGGGAACCGCTGGAAGAGCCATGGAATCACAAGTATGATGAGGAGGGGCCTACGTTTTTCAAGGGGAGGTCGGGAGGGGGATTCTTCTCTACAGGTACAAGTCTGGTCCAGGCCGGTACGGCATTGCACAAACTGTCAGGGCAAGAACAGCCACTTGTTTGGAGTAAGCGATTGGCCCATCGATACACAGAAACCAGGCATCCCAGGACGGGGATTAGTGCGTTTATATACAACGGTCGTTTGTCCTTGTTGGGAGACGACCACAAAGAGCACTTTGCTGATCCATACACTACCATCTTCCCGCTGTTGCCTTTTGAAGAGGGCAGAGGCTTATATCATCCCCAGAACCAGCAGGCTCTCCCATGGATAAGTCTATTCCTTGTCGGCGATATGCTTGGCGAAAAGGGCAGCGAATTCACCCAATGGACCCTGGAAGAATTAACTGCATGGGGCAAAGAAGCTTATCGAAAAAAAGACAACTCCTTCATTCCTATTCTCACAGATGGCACGAACATAGAGGGATATGTGTGCAAAGAAAGCTCTCGTGATGCCCCAAAAGGCAGTGTGACAAAGCCCCTTTTCGCAGACCCGCACCTCTTTTGGGCTTACAGTATGGCATATCGAACAACCGGCGATGAATTTGCATGGCAAATGACACGTGATATTGCCCGCGGGAATGACTTTGGGGATATAGGAGAGGCTTCAACCCAGACACCCAGCCTACGAGTGGATACAAACTCCGCTGATGTGTTTGGTCTCCTTGGCTTTTTGGAATTGTTCAGAAAGACAAAGAACCCACCATTTCGGGAGATGGCTCGACGTATCGGTGACAATATCGTCGATAATCAGTTCTACAAGGGCTTCTTTGTCCCAAGCAAGAAGCATATCTATACGAGGTTTGACTGCTTCGAACCGCTGGCTCTACTGCATTTAGCGGCAGCAATCCCGTATAAATCGGTGTCCATGCCAAAGGTTTGGCCAAGCAGCCCGCTTTTCGTGCCTGCCTATCGTTACAAACAGCAAGGCGTTGACCGACGGATTATTTATACCCTGACTGAATTGACAGAACCGCCTCTGTCGCTCCAGGAAGCAGCAGCTATTGGCGATGTTAACATGGTTAGCTCTCTCCTTGAAAAGGGAGTTGGGGTAGACAGATGGGACGATTCACTCAAGAAGACAGCCCTCCAACATGCAGCCATGAGAGGACACAAAGAGGTGGTGGAATTACTCCTCGCTAAAGGTGCTCGAATAGACGCCCAGGACGACTGGCCCGGTGGAACGGCCCTGGACTACGCTGCAGAGGAGGGACACAAGGAAGTAGCTGAGCTGCTCATAGCCCGAGGTGCTGATGTCAATGCGAAACGAGGATATCCCGCAGGTGACAGACCTCTACATTCTGCTGTAAGGGCTGGTCATAAAGATATTGTCGGGCTGCTTATCGCCAAGGGAGCGGATGTAAATGCCAAGAATAACGACGGTCAGACACCGTTAGATATCGCCATAACTAATAACCGCAAGGATATAATTGAGCTGTTCCTTGCCAAGGGTGCTAATACCTCGATTCATGTAGCTGCCCAGATAGGAGACCTGGCCAGAGTAGGAAAGTTCGTCGAAGGTGGTGCCAATGTTAACGCGAAGAATAATCAGGGTATGACGGCTCTGCACTTGGCAGTCCAAGAGAAACACCAAGACGTCGCTAAATTCTTGATCACTAAAGGGGCAGATATCAATGGCAAGGACAAATGGGGCTATACGCCGTTGTACTATGCCATTTGGAATAACGACAAGGATACGGTGAGACTTCTTGTTACTCAAGGTGCCGATGTTAGCTTCACGCCTGAGAAGGACTACCCGGCCCTTCACTATGCGGTCTGGAATGAAGACAGGAATATGGTGGAGTTTCTTCTTGCAAGGGGTTCCGATGTAAAGGCAAAAGACAAACAAGGCCGAACACCTTTGTGGTGGGCAAACCGCAGAGGGCACAAGGAAATCGCCGAACTGCTGCGCAAGCACGAAGCCAAAGAATAACAAATTTAATACGATATACGCAATACGAAATGAGGGTTTGAAATGCTGTCTATAAAGGAATATCAAACAGTTGCAACTATTGCCGGGCCGTTAATGCTGGTCGAGATGGTCGATGAGGCCAAATACGGCCATATCGTCGATATCGAACTGGGCGACGGCTCAATACGTCACGGCCAAATCCTCCAGGTCGAAAAAGACAAAGTCCTCCTCCAGGTCTTCGAGGGAACCCGCGGCATTGACGTCAAAAGGAGCACCGTGCGCTTTTTAGCCAAGCCTCTCGAATTGGCTGTCTCGCCGGAAATCCTCGGCAGGGTTTTCACCGGCCTGGGCGAACCGAAAGACGGTGGCCCCGCTATCATCCCTGAGAAGCGCCTGGACATCAACAGCAGGCCAATCAATCCCTACGCACGCGATTACCCGAACGAATTCATCCAGACCGGCATATCCTCAATCGACGGCTTGAACCCCCTCGTGCGAGGCCAGAAGCTGCCGATTTTTTCAGGTGCAGGCCTGCCGCACGACCAGATAACCGCCCAGCTTGCCCGGCAGGCAACGGTGCTCGGCAAGGCCGAAGAGTTCGCAGTTGTCTTTGCAGCGATGGGAATCACCTTTGAAGCAGCACAATTCTTCATCGACGACCTGCACCAGACAGGCGCTATTGAGCGCGCCGTCATGTTCGTAAATCTTGCCAACGACCCAGCCATCGAACGAATTGCAACGCCGCGATTCGCGCTCACCGCCG
Source organism: Phycisphaerae bacterium (assembly GCA_030615025.1). Classification (GTDB taxonomy): domain Bacteria; phylum Planctomycetota; class Phycisphaerae; order Sedimentisphaerales; family Anaerobacaceae; genus CS2-K091. The sequence goes on from JAUXAB010000016.1 coordinate 52,997, forward strand.
CAGAATACCTGGCGTTCGAGCTGGATATGCACGTTTTAGTAATCCTGAACGATATGACCAACTACTGCGAGGCACTTCGCGAAATCAGTGCAGCCAGAAAAGAGGTCCCGGGCCGACGAGGATACCCCGGCTATCTCTACACAGACCTGGCCACCGTTTACGAACGGTCCGGCCGAATCAAAGGCAAGAAGGGCTCTATTACAACGGTGCCGGTCTTGACGATGCCGGAGGACGACAAGACCCATCCGGTGCCGGACCTGACCGGCTATATCACCGAAGGCCAGATTATCCTGTCCCGCCCACTGCACAGAAAGGCCATATCGCCTCCGGTTGACGTCCTGCCGAGCCTGTCTCGGCTTAAAGATAAAGGCATCGGCGAAGGCAAGACTCGCGAAGACCACGCCGACCTTTACAACCAGCTTTATGCCGCATACGCCCGCGGAAAAGAAGCACAGGAATTAGCAACCATAATGGGAGAAGCCGCACTTTCCGAGGAGGACAAGAAGTACATGACATTCGCCGATAAATTCGAGGCCGAATACGTCTCGCAGGACTATTATGAAAATCGCCCGGTCGAAGCAACTCTCGATCTCGGCTGGCAGCTCCTGAGCATGTTTGATAATGTCGAGCTAAAACGTATCGATATCAAACTCATAGAAAAGTATATGCCAAAATTCCGAAAAGCGAATAGTGAACAAGATTAACCACGAATTGACACGAATAAACACGAACTTAAGAGACAAAAAATATGTGGTAATTTGTGAAAATTCGTGGCTGAAAATACGAGCGACGAATCATGTTAGCTGGCGTTAATGCTACACGAATGCAGCTTTTATACCTGCGTAAGCGGGTGGCTTTAGCCCGCCGGGGTCATCGTCTGCTCAGTGAAAAAAGAGACGAGATATCGCGGCAGTTGATTCGCATAGCGCGGGAAATCCGGCCGCTGCGAAAGCGTGTCGAAGCTGAGCTACTGGAGACCTGCCGGCGTTTTATGTTAGCCCGTGCAACGATGGAGCCGGAAGATATAAAGGCCGCTCTCGAAGTGCCGACAAAGAAGTTTTCGCTGACGATAGAGTTTGCTCGCGTAATGAACGTAAAGGTCCCGCACCTGACGAAGGAGATGGCTGGCGAGATTATCTGTTATGGCTTTGCAACGACATCCGGCGAATTAGACGTTGCATTGTTGGCTTTGGAACGAGCCTTTGACCATTTAATTGAGTTAGCTGAGAAAGAAAAGCAGGCCCACCTGCTTGCTATCGAGCTTCAGATGACCCGCCGAAGGGTAAACGTATTGGAGCACGTTGTTATTCCCGAACTGGATGAGACGATAAGGTTTATCTACAACAAATTAGCTGAAGCCGAACGCGACAACACGTCCCGACTGATGAAAATAACGGATATTATCCGCGCCTGATTTATCCCTGCGAAGGCGGGGACACACTCATCCACGCATTCAGCCATTGGGCCGGTTCGCGAGAAAAATACTTTTCGCCGAGGGCCGATAAGACCGCCCTTCTTTCTGACAGCCATCTGAAACTGGCCATCTCAATCGTATTTGTACAGTATTTGTTTGAATCGAAAAGCCCTTCCTGTTATAATGATACCAACATTAGAAAACACATATAAGGGGGGCAAAATGCGGCACAAGATTAAAAAATTAGCACTCTTTAGCATAGTGGCTGTTGTGGTTCTATCCATATCAGGCCTGGCAAAATACTTACTTCCACATCTGAGCACATATCTAAACGGCGGTGAATATCAGTTCAAGATTGAAGACGCATGCCTGTCTGGCTCCATGTTTTTACTGGTTATATCGAGAGTTTCGCTAATAAGGAGAGCCTCGAACTAAACCCTTCCTCACGCGCAGCAGCATTTTTTGCCTTTGAAATTGGCTTTGATTGGGTTTGATTGGGTTTGTTTTGGCTTTGTTTTCACCAAGTGTCCAATTGGCAATATTTTCATAATCCACTGTAAAGAAAGAGTTTACGTTCATTTGGTCATCCGGGAAATTGGGTTTGTTTTGCATAAAAAGGTTGATTTGTAGAGACTCCTCTACAGTTGTAGAGGTGCCAAGACTGGCAAAATACGAAATACGAAGCACGAAATTCGAAACAATCTCAAAATCTAAATGACCCAAATTCAAAACCTTGCCTTGATTGCCAAATTGGTAAATTGGTTATTGGTAACTGGTTATTGGTTAAATGGCTCCCTGCCCCCTGCCTAAGAATTGCAGGGGCACGCTAAGGCATGCAGGGATTCGTGGGCGGCTTGCCCTACTCGTGCGGTTCTCCGCTATATCCGGTGCCTACTGGCGGTTCCCTTCGACAGGCTCAGGACAGGTTATGTTTACCTGCTGGCAAACATACGGGTATTTTAACACACTTTCAAACAAAAGTCAACAAAAAAATGACCAAAAAAAGCACTTTTTTTGGCCATCCTCCGTCATCTTTTCTACCCCTTCGAAAACCTGCCCGCAGGACGCCGCTTTCAGGCGAGCTTTTGACATCTTTTCAATCTGGGATCGAAAAATCGTGGTATTTTGCCTCTAAATCAAGATTTTTGCAATTTTTCAAGAATTTCTGTCACCATTTTTGATCTGCGTTTTCTTTATTATTGAGGCTATAATACAAACCGGTTAAAAGGATTCTCAAAATGAGAACAACGGCAAGAGAAATTAAACTGTTAGAAAAATGCCTAAAAGGCAACTCACAAGCCTTTGAAGTGATTGTCGCAAAGTATCAGGAACTTGTTTGTGCGATCACATTCAGTGGGGTCACAGATGTTCAACAAAGCGAGGAACTGGCACATCAGACCTTCATCAATGCCTGGAAAAACCTTTCTCAACTTAAGGATCTTTCGAGGTTCAGGCCCTGGCTTTGCACTATAGCCCGAAACAACATTCGAAATTTTTTAAACAAAAACCAACGGGATATTATTGCAAAGACTAAAGCCATGGAAAACATAAACGATACTGCTGCTGATGAGGCCGGACCGCTCGAATCAGCTATAAAAAAAGAACATGAAGAACTTGTCAGTGATGCAATCCGACGGATACCGGAACAATATCGAGAGCCTCTGGTTCTATACTATCGCCAGCAACAGTCTGTAAAGCAGGTCGCACTATCACTCGATTTGTCCGAGGATGTCGTAAAACAACGGTTGCAGCGTGGACGAAAAATGATAAAAGAGCAACTCAGTTCTATCGTAGAGGAAACTCTTTCTGTCACCGGGCCTAAAAAGGCATTTACTACCGCTGTTATTGCATCTATTGCAGGGATAACGGTAAAAGGTTCCGGCGTTGCTGCAGCTGCTGGTATTGCGGCAAGTATGTCTACGACGGGAACTACCACAGGCGTCGCAGCCTTAATGAGTGGTGTAACAGCGAAAATAATTACTGCAGCTGTGGTGGCAGTCATTGGCGTTGGGGCAGTGTTTACTTATAAACATATCACTAAAAACAACAAGGACATTGAAGCTGAAAAAGTGGTTACTGTTGCAGATGAGCAAGACCTGGCGGAAGATAAATTGTCGTCGGCAAAGGTTGAAGATGCTGGAATGGAATCAGGGATTTTGCAAAATAAGACAGATGAAACGGTTGTTACCAAGCCTTCTGAAGGGGAAGTTGCAGCAGCGGCAGATCCTTGTCAGGAACCTGTTGGCACAACGGAATATAAATTTAAGGCCAAAGGTGTTCTAAGCGGACTTATTACAGACATAGAAACAGGTGAGCCGGTTGTCAACACAGAAGTTACTTTGAGGAGCCGTAATTATCGAACTAAAACCGACGAGACCGACGAGAATGGTTTTTACAGTTTTGATACGATTAGTGATGATGGAAACTACCAGATCGGTGTTTTCTCAAAAGATTATATCGGTATTGTAGAAGATGGCAAGCAACCACGGATACATCTTAAAAAAGACAGCCAATTCGTAAAGCACTTCCAACTGCCCAAAGCCTGCATGGTCGATACCTATGTAGTCGATGAGGATGGAAACCCGATTCCAGATACACGTTTGTGGGTTACATCTCTTGCTGAAGAACATGGAAGAATCATTGAGTCATCCATTGGTTCACAACGAACCGACAAAGATGGGTATGCACTTCTCGGCGGCCTTGCCGCTGCAAAGACACAATATTTGATAACCGCTGTTCACACTAAGTATGGAAAATGGATCAAAGAAACTGACAGGAAATACCGGGAACAAATCCGGGAATATGGGCCCGGTTATTTCAAGGTTACCCTGCAGGACCCCAATATCATTGAATACTGCCTGATCGTTTTGAAAAAAGGAGATACAGTCAGAGGTATTGCAAAATATACTGATGGAACACCTGCCAAAGAATGTAAAATCGTTCCCCGTCCTGACTGGTGGCATTCCTTATATTCTTCACCGCAATATCCAATCGATCCAAACGGTTCATTCACATTGTCCCAAATTACTCCCGGAACCTATCATATCGGGGTGTCAATTCCCCACGGTAACGGCAGCGGCGCAACTGTACCTCCCATTGTTACAACCAAACTTCCTTTGGGAAACGGCAAGCTGTTGGAAGTAACAGTTCCAAAAAAACCAAGAGAAGATTCAAGCAGTGTAAGAATGACCATGCAAGATGACCCAACACCAAAACTTTACGGCGTCGTAACTGATGAGGTGACCGCTCAGCCTGTTAACGATTTTCGTATACGCTACAAAAAAATAAAAGGCAACTATTTCGGTTCGATCGGAACATGGAGCCGATTCAGCGATACTAAAGGAAAGTTCAAATTAGATGTACCGGGCAGTGAGGATGCGATATGCAAAGTTCAGGCAGTTGCCGACGGCTATGCTTCACAGTGGAGTGAACAGATTGATACGGCGAATAATTCGGCAGTCTCCATTAAACTTACTCGTGGCGGTTCAATTGTCGGTACTGTTGTGGATGGGCAGGGAAATGCTGTTGAAAATGCAAAAGTTTTGCCGTTTTCTCTTGCGGGCAGCGTTAAGAGTTCCCGGCCTCTGATTTTTGCTTCCGAAGAAGGGGCTGTATCAACTAACAAAAACGGACGGTTTACCTTGAAGAATCTTGCTGCAGGCACCGAATATCTTAAAGCGGTCCATCCCGAACATACATATTTAATTTCTTCGGCAATTCCTGTCGGTCAAGGTGAACAGAACGATATAGGTAATCTCGTTCTTGAAAATGGGGGGACTCTCGAAGGGTTTGTTTACGATAACCAAGGCAAACCTCAGCCAAACATTACTCTTTATGCAAAGAACCATTACATGTTCTCCAGTTCAAAGGTTCAATATGCTACCGCTACTACCGACCCGAACGGTTTCTATCGTATGAAGCATCTGCCTGGAGAACTGATCTATATTACTCAGGGCAATGCTTATCAGAAAACCGGTGTAGTCAGCCAGGGCATTGTTCCGGCAAACAACGAATCTACACGGCTTGATTTTGGCGGCGGACAGGTCGTTAAGGGCCGGATCGTTCTCAATGGCAAACCCCTGGCTCAGACAAAATTAAAACTGACGCTCGGAGATCCTACTGCCTCAGGCCTTTACAGATGTCAGGCCAACACCGACGAGAACGGCCAATTTATGCTTCGGGCGAGTATTCCTGCTACTTACACTCTGTCTTACGACAAGAGAACAAAGGTTGCAACGTCGCAGAACTTCAAGTTGCTGGACGTTGTTGTTGGTCAGAAGGATATTGATCTTGGAGTTATTCCCGCCAAAGGAAAAACTCTTCGTGTCCAGGTCGAAATACTCGGTGAAACTGAAGAAAAGGTTCGATGGTTTTCACTGCGGGAAAATGATCCCGTTTACGGCGCCTGTGTCTATTGGGTCGATCAACCAGCATTATCAGATATGCCTTTGCAAATCGATGATCTTCGGCCTGGATTTTATTATGCCGCTGCCCTTCTGGATGGCAGAGGAGTATACAGATTGCCAATTGAGATTACAAAAGAAAACGATAGTTTCGATATTACTTTTCCGATTCAAGATGGTCATATAACGTTAACTGGAACCTACCCACAGGATATAAGCCACATAATGTTTACAAATAAGGACATGACTATCTCTAAATTCATATCCGCATCTCAAGCAAAGGAAACAGGAAAATACCGTATCGATGGCTTGCTGCCCGGAACATATTTTTTAAACCCAAAGTGGCCGGATTTTACTGACTGCCTGGTTGTAACTATTCCGAATACATATGAATATACATTTGATCTTGACTTGGCCGTTTTGCAGGAAAAGTTAAAGGTGGACTTGTTTGTTCATGTTATGGATGAGGATGGTTATCCGGTCGAAAATGCTGCTATATGGATTGAGTGCAATGGGAAGATTTTGCATCCGGCTTGCTATGATGGTTACAGTGGCAGATTCTATACGCCCGGTGGCGAGCATATCATCCATGCAGAGAAGGATGGACTGAAGGCGCAAAAGGCGTGTGAATTTTATGTCGACAAAAATAATACTGCAAGCATGGAATCACGGGAGACATTCATTCAATTTCAGCAGAAAAATAACGAGTAACGCAAGATGGAACCTTTGAACTGGAGAATTTGGCGGCCCCTTGCTATCTTAAATTGTAAGTGAATAAATAACGGTTCTAACCAATCAATCGAGCAGGCTCGCTAAAACACTTCCCGTCAAACAATTTCATATCTCATATTTCGCTGCAATCATCAAGATGTCCGCATCACGCCTTTAGTCACAGAAAATAATACAAAAGAATGGGAAAGGCCAAGATAAAAATACACCCTCGTCGCAAGATGATTGTCCCCCCACCACAGGGGTGGGCTTTGTAATTGACTATTTACTATTGACGATTTACTAATGGAGGATATTGCTGCGTTAATTATATACGGGAGCCAGATCCCTCCGCTTCGTCCGCCTGCGGTGGACTTCGGTCGGGATGACAGCGATGAATATCCAATATCGAGCAAGGAATGTCGAATATCGAAGTGAAAGGAGGAATAGTTGATTAGCGAATTAGAGGATTGGTTTCTGGGTCCCTGTCTAATCTGGATCCCCGACTACGACATTCGAGGACTAGCGGGGATTCGGATTCGGGCAGGCAATTTCGGCAACTTAATTCTAACGGCCCAGGGAATGGAGAATGTAGAATTGGCGGGATTTTTCTGGATTAAAAGGGAAATATGTGATATAAGGAAGGACTTTGCTAAAAGGGTCAAATAATGGCTGGTAAACTAAACATCTACGAAAGGCCGACACTCGATAATCCTCGGATGTTACTGGGCTTTTCCGGCTGGATGGACGGCGGCAAAGTCTCAACGGGAACGGTAAAGTGCCTCATTGATAAGCTCGGTGCGCAGAGATTGGCTGAGATCGAGCCGGAAGGGTTCTATCTCTACAGCTTTCCCGGCTCAATGGAAATAGCGGCACTATTTCGGCCGCACACGAAGATAAAGAACGGCCTGATTGAATCCTATCAGCTGCCGACAAATGCGTTTTTCTACAACGAGAAAAACAATCTTATACTGTTTTTAGGCAAAGAACCCCATCTGCAGTGGGAGGAATTTGGCGGCTGTATCTTCTCGTTGTGTGCAGAATTCGGCGTTAAAGCGATATATTTCATAGGCAGCGTCGCCGGCCTGGTGCCTCACACGCGCGAACCAAGAATCTTTTGCTCAGTCTCGGACGCAAAATTTAAAGAGACCTTCGAGCAGTACGGCGTAAGATTCACAGACTACGAAGGTCCCGCCAGTATCATTACCTACATGACTGCCAACGCCAACAAGCACGATTTGAGTATGGCAACCCTGGTAGCCACGATTCCTGCTTACGTTCAAGGTAAAAACCCCAAGTGCATAGAAGCGGTAATAAGACGGCTGGTGGGCATTCTGGGGCTGCAAATTGAGCTTGATGACCTAAGGGCCACCAGCGATGAGTTCGAAAAGAAATTGAGCGAGGCCGTTCAGGAGCAGCCGGAATTAGCCGGCAGCGTCCAGAAGCTGGAAGAAGACTACGACAACGAGATTTTCGATAGCGAAATGGGTGATTTGAAAAAGTGGCTCCAGCAGCAGGGAATCAGGCTGGATTGAGAGCAGCCTGCAACAGGAAAGACTTAGAGCCTATCCAAATAACCCGCTCTATTGCGGCCGGCTGCAAAGCCCGATGCCTGCGTTGTCAGCCAAAAACGTTCTCAACGTGGAGAAAACCACGCCTCCGAGCATTTTTGGCCTGCCGCCTTGGCCTCGAACTT